>NZ_JBFAOC010000038.1:7476-57794 GCF_040675055.1 Micromonospora sp. NPDC049662 | reverse complement strand
GCGGGCCCGTGTGGGGGGTGGGGGCCCCGCTCAACACAGTCGCGCCCCCGCCGCCCCGGAACCCCCCACCCGCACGTGCGGGGTCTCCCCACCACGCGCCCCGCCCGTCGTGACGGGCGGCCACTTTTTCGGTGGGGAGCTGATCGGCGGGCCGGGGAGCTGAGCCGGCCCGCCGATCAGCCCGTCAGGGTGCCCCTCAACAGGCTGTCGCCCGAGTGGCGGGTGTTGTTGTCGTACTGCTCGGCGGACACGTCGACCACCGAATAGCTCTTGAGGTCGACGTTCGGGGGCAGGGGCAGCAGAGCGTCCGCGTCGCCACCGAGGGTGCCGATCGAGAACATCTCCATGGTCGTCGGGTTGATGAGCCAGACCTCGTAGTACCCCGGCACGCGCGGGAGATTCGCCACATGCAGATGTAGTTGGCCGCCCTGCAGGACGCGCGCGTCGCCCTGGGCCGACTTCGGCGTCGAGCCGAACGCCGCCAGTGGCGCGCTGGCCAGCACCGTCGGCGTTTTCGCCGGCTCCGGTTCGGTCGGCTTCAGCACCGAGACCGTGCCCAGCACACCGATCGCCGCCGCCGCGACGGCGGTCACCGCCGTGGCCGCCCAGCGGGACCAGCCGCGACCCCGGTGGGGCCGGCGCGTCGGGTCCAGCCGGGTGACCGTCGCGGAGGTGGTGCCGCCGTCGGCGTCCTCGGCCGCCGTCCCGTGCGCCTGCGCGGGCACCTGCTGCCGGCCGGCTCCGGTCAGCACGGCTACGGGCGCGTGGACCGCGGTGCCCTCGGCCGCCCGGATCTCGGCTTCGATGCCCTGCCAGATGTGCTCCGGCGGGTCGGGCAGGTCGCCGAGGCCCTGCGTCTCGGCGCCGAGCCCGGCCACCTGCCGCAGGGTCGTCAGCTCCGTCCGGCAGTGCGCGCAGGTGTCGAGGTGGGTGCGCTCCCCGTCGTCCGCGTCGCTCTCACCGAGCGCCAGAAAGACCAGCCGCTCGTGCTCCAGGTGCTGCACCATCCACCTCCCATCTGCGTTTCAAGCTCGCCATGCCGCGCCGGATGTGACTCTTCACGGTGCCCAGCGGCACCCCGGTCACCGCGGCGATCTGCTGGTGTGTCAGGTCGTCGTAGAAGGCCAACTCCAGCATGCGCCGCTGGTCGTCCGGGAGTCGTGCCAGCTCGTCGGCGATCACCAGCCGATCCACCACCCGGTCCGGGTCCGGCCCGGTCTGCGCCGGCTCGGGCAGTTGCCGGACCGTCTCCACCACCCGGGTTTCCCGCGCCGAGGCGCGCATGCGGTCGATCACCTTGCGCCGGCCGATGCCGAGCAGCCAGCCGACCAACGAGCCCTTGGCCGGGTCGAAGGTCTCCCGGCCCAGCCACGCGCCCACGAACGTCGCCTGGGTCACGTCCTCGGCGTCGGCCCGGTTGGCCAGCATGGTGGTCGCCAGGTGCAGGACGGCGCGGCCGTAACGCTCGTACGCCGTACGCAGCGCCGCCTCGTCCCCGGCCCGGAACCGGGCCGCGAGGTCGTCCGCCGGTGGGTCCGGTTGCGGTGGCAGCGCCGTCACGGGGCGGCCCGCCTTCGATGGGGCATGCCCGACTGTAGCTGCCACAGCCCTCGCCCCACTCTCCCGGTCAAAGTCATCTCACCTGCTCTTCGGCCGCTGACGGTGATCTGGATGCGGCCGGAACCGAGAAAAAGAAACGCGTCGAGAGCGCATCCGCCCGTCGCGGAGCCGGCGTAACCCGTTCTGCAAGCCAGGCCTGACGAATCAGCACCAATCACCAGGAGGCAGACATGCAGCTCTCGTACTTCCGTCGGGTCGCCGCGGGCGGCGCGGTCGCCGCGCTCGCCTTCGCCGGTGTCGGCGCGTTCACCGCCACGCCCGCGTACGCCGCCACGTCGAAGGTCTCCGTCGTCCACGGCATCCCGGACACCCCGGTCGACGTCTACGTCAACGGCAAGAAGACGCTTGACAACTTCAAGCCCGGTGACGTCGCCGGTCCGCTGAACCTGGCCGAGGGGGAGTACGACATCGCCCTCACCAAGCCCGGTGAGCCGGTCGGCAGCGCGATCCTCAAGGTCGACGACGCCAAGGTGCCGGGCGGGGCGAACATCAGCATCGCCGCACACCTCGACGCCGCCGGCAAGCCGAAGATCACGCCGTTCGTGAACGACGTCTCCAAGGTCGACGCCGGCAAGGCCCGTCTGATCGTCCGGCACACGGCGGCCGCCCCGGCGGTCGACGTACGGGCCGGCGGCACCCCGGTCTTCAAGGGCCTGACCAACCCGAACGAGGCCAAGGGCGACGTCGACGCCGGCGCGGTGAAGGCGGACGTGGTGCTGGCGGGCACCGACACCGTGGCCATCGGCCCGGCGGACCTGAACCTCAAGGAGGGCACCGCCACGATCGTCTACGCCATCGGCTCCGCCGAGGGCAAGAACCTCGACGTGGTGGCCCAGACGATCACCGGCCTGCACTCCGCGCCGGGCGGCGTGCCGAGCGGTGACGGTGGCCAGGCGGGTACCGGCGTGGGCACCTGGTGGTACGTGCTCACCGGTGCCGGCGTACTCCTGCTGGTCGGTGGTGGGGCGCGGATGGCGACCGCGCGGACCGGCCGCAAGTGACGGTGCGCAACCGCGGCGCGCTGGCGGCTCTGGCCGCCGGCGCTGCCGCGCTCACCGTCGCCACCCTGGTGGCGTGCAACTCGCAGCCGGCCGGAACCGTCGGTGCCGAGGAGGCGACCGCGCTGGCCAGCGCCACCCCGACCACGGCCGTCCCGTCGGTGCCGGTGACCGGCGGTGACCTGCCCGCCGGCGTTCAGGCCGTCCCGCCGGTCCGGCTGGTCATCCCGGGAATCGGTGTCACCGCCACGGTCAACGCGGTCGGCATCAACGAGCGCACCAACGAGTTCGAGGTGCCGCCGAGCGTCGACGAGATCGGCTGGTACCGCTACGGCCCCGGCCTGGAGGCCGACGGCGGATCGGTGGTCATCGCCGGGCACGTGGACAGCGCCAGACAGGGCAAGGGCGCGTTCTACCGGCTGCGCGAGCTGGACCGGGGCGACACGCTGACCGCGACCGGCAGTGACGGCACGGCGCGGCGGTACCGGGTCGTCGCCCGGGAGGAGTACGCCAAGACCAAGATCCCGTTGGACCGCTACTTCGCCCGGGACGGCAAGCCGCGGCTGACCCTGATCACCTGCGGTGGGCCGTTCGACGCCAAGGCCCGCAGGTACCGCGACAACATCGTCGTCACGGCGGTGCCCGCCTGAGCGGGCCGCGTCCGCTTCGTGCCGGGGTGGCCGTCCCACCCCGGCGCGTCGCGCGCAGGCCACTCCGCCCTCAGGTCACTGGCCGGTCGGCCGTACGCTGAAGGGTGATGGCTTACCTGGATCACGCGGCTACCACCCCCATGCTCGACGAGGCACTGGAGGCGTACGTCGCCACCGCCCGCGAGGTCGGCAACGCGTCCTCCCTGCACGCGGCGGGTCGTCGTGCCCGTCGCCGGGTCGAGGAGTCGCGCGAACGGGTGGCCGCTGTGCTGGGCGCCCGACCGTCCGAAGTGATCTTCACGGGCGGTGGCACGGAGAGCGACAACCTGGCGGTCAAGGGCCTCTTCTGGGCCCGCCGGGACGCCGTCGCCGACCGTCGGCGGGTGGTCTCCAGCGCCGTCGAACACCATGCCGTGCTCGACTCGGTCGACTGGCTGGCCGAGCACGAGAACGCCGAGGTCGGCTCGCTGCCGGTGGACCCCACCGGCCGGCTCGACCCGGAGAACCTGCGCGCCGAGCTCAGCGCGCACGCCGACCGGGTGGCCCTGGTCACCGCGATGTGGGCCAACAACGAGGTCGGTACCGTGCAGCCGGTGGCCGAGCTGGCCGCCGTCGCCGCCGAGTACGGTGTGCCGTTCCACACCGACGCCATCCAGGCCGTCGGCCAGGTGCCGGTCGACTTCGCCGCCAGCGGGGCCGCCGCGCTGACCGTCACCGGTCACAAGCTGGGCGGCCCGATCGGGGTGGGCGCCCTGCTGCTCGGCCGGGACGTGGCCGCCGTACCGCTGCTGCACGGCGGCGGTCAGGAGCGCGACGTCCGTTCCGGCACGCTGGACACCGCCGGCATCGTCGCCTTCGCGGTCGCCGTCGAGACGGCGGTCAAGGGCCAGCAGGAGTACGCGGCCCGGGTGGCCGCCCTGCGCGACGACCTGATCGAGCGGGTCCGCCGGGCGGTGCCCGAGGTGATCTACAACGGCGACCCGACCGACCGGCTCCCCGGCAACGCGCACTTCTCCTTCCCGGGTTGCGAGGGCGACGCCCTGCTGCTCCTGCTCGACGCCCAGGGCATCGCCTGCTCGACGGGCTCGGCCTGCTCGGCCGGGGTCGCCCAGCCGTCGCACGTGCTGCTGGCGATGGGCGCCGACGACGACCGCGCCCGATCGTCGCTGCGCTTCACCCTCGGCCACACCAGCACCCAGGCCGAGATCGACGCCCTGGTGTCGGCCCTCCCCGCAGCCGTGGAGCGAGCCCGGAGAGCCGCCGCCCCCCGAACCCCCCGCTAACCCCCCCGCCCCGAAACGCCCTCGCCCGCGCCTCCGGTGCGGTCGATCATGAAGTTGTGGTGCCCGGAGTGTGGGGTTCAGAGGCCTTTGTCAACCACCACAACTCCATGCTCGACCCGGTAAGGCGGGGTGGGGGTTTGGCGGGGTGGTGGTTAGGGTTGGTGGGGAAGGGGGTTCGCTGGTGAGAGTTCTGGCGGCGATGTCGGGCGGGGTTGACTCGGCCGTGGCGGCGGCGCGGGCGGTGGCGGCCGGGCACGACGTGACCGGCGTGCACCTGGCGTTGGCCCGTAACCCGCAGACGTACCGGACCGGGGCGCGCGGCTGCTGCACGCTGGAGGACTCCCGGGACGCCCGCCGGGCTGCCGACGTCATCGGCATTCCGTTCTACGTGTGGGACATGGCGGACCGGTTCCACGAGGACGTGGTGGACGACTTCGTCGCCGAGTACGCCGCAGGTCGTACGCCCAATCCGTGTCTGCGGTGCAATGAGAAGATCAAGTTCGCGGCGGTGCTGGACCGGGCGATCGCGCTGGGCTTCGACGCGGTGGTCACCGGTCACCACGCCCGGCTCGGCCCGGACGGGCTGTTGCGCCGCAGCGTCGACATCGCCAAGGACCAGTCGTACGTGCTGGCGGTCCTCACCCGCGAGCAGCTGGACCGCTCGATGTTCCCGCTCGGCGACTCGACCAAGGCGCAGGTCCGCGCGGAGGCCGCCGAGCGCGGCCTGGCGGTGGCCGACAAGCCGGACTCCCACGACATCTGCTTCATCGCCGACGGTGACACCCGTGGCTTCCTCGCCGGCCGGCTCGGCGAGACGCCCGGCGACGTCGTCGACGCGAGCACCGGCGCGGTCGTCGGCAGCCACACCGGGGCGTACGCGTACACGGTGGGCCAGCGTCGCGGCCTGCACCTGGACCGGCCCGCCCCCGACGGTCGCCCGCGTTACGTGCTCTCCATCACGCCCAAGACCAACACCGTGACGGTCGGTCCGGCCGAGGCGCTGGAGGTGTCCGAGGTCCGGGCCGTCCGCCCGGTCTGGACCGGCGGTCCGCGCCCGGACGCGCCGGTCGAGTGCGAGGTGCAGCTCCGCGCGCACGGGGACGTGGTGCCGGCGACCGTCGACCTCGACGGCGACGCGCTGCACGCCGAGCTGCGCCGACCGGTCCGCGGCGTCGCCGCCGGCCAGGCCCTGGTGGCCTACCGACCGGACCCGGCCGGCGACATCGTCCTCGGCTCGGCCACGATCTCCGGCTGAGCGCCCGACTCCCGGCCGGGGCGCACACCAGGTGCTCGTCCGCGCGGCCAGGACGTCGGCTGGTCGCCGCATCGTCGCCGCGCCCACCGGGATAGCCTTCGGCCGTGACAGATCAGGCGTGGCCCTGGCCGGCGGGCGCGGCGACCGGCATCGGTTCGCTGCCCGGCACCGACATCGCCGAGGCCCAGCGGGTGGTTCTCGGCGAGCTTCCCGACCTGCCGCACCTGCCCGAGCTGCCGGCCCGAGGCCCCGGAGCCGACCTCATCGGGCGCAGCGCCGGGCTGCTGGTCGAGCTGCCCGTCGAGCTGTACACCGGGCGTTGGCGGGTCGCCCCCCGCGCCGGCCGTGACCTGCGCCGGGCCCGGGACCTGATGGAGCGTGACCTGGACCAGCTCGCCGAGCAGGCCGAGGGGTACGCCGGCCCGATCAAGGTGCAGGCCGGCGGCCCGTTCACCCTGGCCGCCGCGCTGGAGCTGCCGATCGGTGGCCGGCTGCTGCGCGACCCCGGTGCCGTGCGCGACCTCACCGGCTCGCTCGCCGAAGGGCTGCGCGAGCACGTGGCGGCGATCGCGCGACGGCTGCCCCAGGCGTCGGTGCTGCTGCAACTGGACGAGCCGTCGCTGCCGACCGTGCTGGCCGGACGGGTGCCGACCGAGAGCGGGCTCGGCGCGTACCGGGCGGTGGAGTCGGCCGACGCGGCTGCTCTGCTGCGCACGGTCGTCGACGCCGTGGGCGTACCCACGGTGGTGCACTGCTGCGCCCCGGACGTGCCGTTGGAGCTGATCCGCTCCACCGGGGCCGTCGCGGTCGCCCTCGACCTCGGTCTCGTCACCGACCTGGATCCGCTGGGCGAGGCGATCGACGCCGGCCTCGGGCTGTTGGCCGGCGCCGCGCCGACCCGGCCGCCGTCGGCCGGTGGCGCGCCGACCTCCGGGCAGATCGCCGATCGGGTACGCCACATCTGGGACCGCCTCGGCTTTCCCCGCCGGCAGCTCGCCCAACAGGTGGTCGTCACCCCGGCGTGTGGCCTGGCCGGCGCCACCCCGCGGTACGCCCGGGAGCTACTCGCGGCCTGCCGGGACGCCGGCCGCCGGTTCAGCGAGGAGTGAGGTTTTTCTGTCGTACCCGCTGGGCAGAATGACCGCCATGATTGGACAGCTACGTTCAGTGGTGATCGACTGCCCCGATCCGCAGGCGCTGGCCGCGTTCTACTCCGAGCTGCTCGGCATCCCCTTCGCCGAGGGCGCCTCCGAGGACGACGACTGGGTGGTGCTCGGTGGCCCGCCCGGCCACCAGCCGCGACTGGCCTTCCAGCGAGCGCTCAACCTGCGTACGCCGTCCTGGCCGGATCCGGAGCGCCCGCAGCAGTTCCACCTGGACGTGACCGTGGACGACATCGAGAGCGCGGAGAAGGCGGCGCTCGCGCTCGGTGCGCGGCGGCTGCCCGGCGACGGCGAGGGTTTCCGGGTCTACGCGGATCCGGTCGGCCATCCGTTCTGCCTCTGCTGGGACTGACCGCGCCCGACGGCGGTCGCGGCGGCCGGGCATGATGGCCGCCGTGACCTCCACCGCGGTGCTGCGCGCCTCCGGTTCGCTCTTCGGTCTCGCCTACGGCGACGCGCTGGGCAAACCCACCGAGTTCCTGACCGTCGCCGACATCCAACGCCGCTATGGTCCGACCGGCCCACGTGAGCTGACCGGCGACCCGGCGCTGGTCACGGACGACACGCAGATGGCGCTGGCGGTGGGCTGGGCGCTGCACGAGGCCCCGACGTTCACCCCGGACGCGGTGGAGCCGTTGCTGCGACGCCGCTTCGTGGCCTGGTCGGTCAGCCCGGACAATGACCGCGCCCCCGGGATGACCTGCCTACGGGCCTGCGCCGACCTGGATCGGGGGCTGCGCTGGCAGCAGGCGACGGTCGCCGGTTCGAAGGGCTGCGGCGCGAACATGCGCGTCACGCCCGTGGGGCTGTTGGACGTCGACCTCGACACGATGGCCGGTCTGGCCCAGTTGCAGGCCGGGCTGACCCACGGCCACGCGACCGGTCTGGCCGCCAGCGAACTCACCGCGTACGCGGTCGTCGCCCTGCGCGGTGGCGTCACGCTGCCCGAGCTGCCCGCGATCCTCACCGAGCGGGCGCGATCCCAACGCCAGGTCTACCGGCAGGACTGGCTGGGCGACCTCTGGCGACACCCGGGGGTCGACACGCCGGAGAGGTTCATCTCCCACGGTTGGGACGAGTGCCTGACGGCGCTGCGCCGGCTGACGACCGCCCTGGATGCGCCGGACGACGGCGGCGATCCGTGCCGGGCCACCGGGCAGGGTTGGGTGGCCGAGGAGGCGCTGGCCACCGCGCTGTTCTGCGCCGTACGCCATGCCGACGATCCGGTCGCGGCGCTGGCCCGGGGCGCGACCACCGCCGGCGACTCCGACTCGATCGCCGCCCTGGCCGGCGCCTTCGTGGGCGCGGCCAGCGGCCTGGCCGCCTGGCCGTCCGAATGGGCCGAGCGCATCGAGTACGCCGATCAGCTCGCCGCCCTCGGCGAGAGCTGGGACTGACCGCGCGGCCCGCATGGCGCTGCCGGTCCGGCCCGGCTGCCCATGATCGACTCGATTTCCTGGAAGTCGGGGTGCTACCGACAGGTAGACAGGCCGCTTTCCTAAAAGTCGAGTGGATCATGGCCTGCGGTCGGGGTGCCTTCGGCTCGGCCGGCCTCAGCCGGTGGGCAGGTGGCGCAGGCCGCGGACCTTGCGCCACAGGTCGGCGTCGCAGCGGCCGGCGCGGTCGGCGAAGTCGGCCGAGCTGATCCGGACCGGCTCGGTCAGGCTGAGGTAGCTGTCGTGCTCGGCGCCGGGATCCCAGTCCCGGGTGGGAATCCGGACGTGGTCGTCGCGGTCGCTCTTGTCCTGACTGGTGATCTTCAGGACGTCGGCGCCCCGCGAGTCGGCGCGTAGCACCAGGCAGGGGCGAATCTTCGAGCCGCTGCCGTCGGCGTACGGGACGTCGGCCCACCAGATCTCGCCCGCCGCCGGAGCATCGGTAGCCCGATCGGTGTCACGGGAACGGGGCGTCCCGCCCGGCCGATCGGTGCCGCGTGGCCTCGGGGGCGCGGGACGACGCCCACCCGCGCGGGTCGTGGCACCCGGACCGGTTCGGTTGGTCGGTCGGCGCGTGGCCGCCCGGTGCCGCCAACTGTTCCACGCCCAACCGGCGGCCACCGCGAGCAGGATCGCCACCGCCCAGAGCAGCGTCTCGTTCATCGCCACCTCCGTGTCAGGCGGCACGCCGGCCGCATCGTCCGGCGATCCTCGCACGTCACCGCCCCCGCCGCCCGTCGACGACACCGCCGCTCGTGCCGCCAGCCAGCGTCCCCACCCGCCGGGGCGGTCGATCCCGCGCCCGTGCCGCCCGAGCCCGCGCCCGTGCCGGCCGATCCCGCGCCCGTGCCGGCCCAGCCGCACCCGTGCCGGCCGATCCCGCGCCCGGCCGACCCCGCGCCCGTGCCGGCCCAGCCGCGTGCCGGCCGATCCCGCGCCCGCGCCCGGCCGACCCCGCACCTGCGTCGATCTTGCACTTTCTGCTGCGACATCCGGGGCATCCCACCCCTATCGACGACCGAAACTGCAAGATCGCCGGGAGGTTGGCAGCGGGCCCGCCTCTGCCTTTCGGGGGCACCGCCGCCGGAGTGGCCGGTGTCGCCGCGAGGCCGGCGTTTATCCCCGCTGGCGGCACCTCCGCCTGGGTCGCGCGGACGGTCCCGCCGGGTCCGCGCAGTTGCGGGGCCTTGATCCACTCCAGATCGCCGATGTGGGGGCATCCGGGGCATCGGGACACCCCGGCATCGGCGATCTGGAGTTGATCAAGACTGCGGGTTCGGTGGCTACGTGCCGCGGGGCCTGGGGCCGGGCGCGCGGGGTATCACCGTCGGCGCGGGTGGGCGGCGGATTGTCAGCCCGGACCGATACCGTGCCTTAGTAGCGTGATCAGGGAGGTCACAGGCGTGTCCGAAGGTGGCGGGGTGTCCGAGGAGCAGATCGGTCAGCGGGTCAGCCCGGCTCAGGAGGCGGCGGCCGGCGCGGAGCCGACGCCGCAGGCGCGGGAGCGGCACGCCACGCTGAGTGGCGAGCTGACCGAGCATCAGTACCGCTACTACGTGCTGGATTCGCCGATCATCACCGACGCCGAGTTCGACAAGCAGCTGCGCGAGCTGGAGGCGTTGGAGCAGGAGTTTCCCGCGCTGCGCACGCCGGATTCGCCGACCCAACGGGTGGGTGGCACCTTCTCCACCGACTTCACCCCGGTCACGCACGCCGAGCGGATGCTCTCGCTCGACAACGCCTTCGCCGACGAGGAGCTGGCGGCCTGGGCCGAGCGGGTCGAACGGGACGCCGGCGGGCCGGTGCCCTACCTCTGCGAGTTGAAGGTCGACGGTCTGGCGATCAACCTGACCTACGAGGCCGGTCGGCTGGTCCGGGCCGCCACCCGGGGCGACGGCCGTACCGGCGAGGACGTCACCGCCAACGTGCGCAGCATCCGGGACGTGCCCGTCCAGCTCACGCCGTCCGCCGAGTTCCCGACGATCCCCGAGCTGCTGGAGGTCCGGGGCGAGATCTACTTCCCGGTCGCCGCGTTCGCCGACCTCAACGCGGGCCTGGTCGAGCAGGGGCGCGCGCCGTTCGCCAACCCGCGCAACGCCGCTGCCGGCAGCCTGCGGCAGAAGGATCCGAGGGTCACCGCCTCCCGGCCGCTGCGTCTCGTGGTGCACGGCATCGGCGCGCGTCGGGGGTTCCAGCCCGCCGCGCAGTCCGAGTCGTACGCGGCGCTGAAGGCGTGGGGGCTGCCGACCAGTGACCGGTGGCGGGTCGTACCGGACCTGTCCGGCGTCGCGGAATACATCGCCTACTACGCCGAGCACCGGCACGACGTCGAGCACGAGATCGACGGTGTGGTGGTCAAGGTCGACCCGGTCTCCATCCAGGGCCGTCTGGGCTCGACCAGTCGAGCCCCACGCTGGGCGATCGCCTTCAAGTATCCGCCGGAGGAGGTCACCACCAAGCTCCTCGACATCGACGTCAACGTGGGGCGGACCGGCCGGGTCACCCCGTTCGCCGTGCTCGAGCCGGTGCGGGTGGCCGGTTCCACGGTCGCGCTCGCCACCCTGCACAACGCCCGCGAGGTCGAGCGCAAGGGCGTGCTGATCGGCGACACGGTGGTGCTGCGCAAGGCCGGCGACGTGATCCCCGAGGTGCTCGGTCCGGTGGTCGACCTGCGGCCCGCCGACGCCCGCCCGTTCGTCATGCCGACCACCTGTCCGTCCTGCGGCACCCCGCTCGCGCCCTCCAAGGAGGGCGACGTCGACATCCGCTGCCCCAACACCCGCAGCTGCCCGGCCCAACTCCGCGAGCGGGTGTTCCACCTCGCCGGCCGTGGCGCGTTCGACATCGAGGTACTCGGCTACAAGGGTGCGGCAGCGCTGCTCGACGCGGAGATCATCGCCGACGAGGGTGACCTCTTCCAGCTCGACGCCGACCAACTGTCCCGGTCGCCGTTCTTCGTCAACAAGGACGGCAGCCTCGGCAGCAACGCCGTCAAGCTGCTCGACAACCTGGCCGTCGCCCGGGAACGTGACCTGTGGCGGGTGCTGGTGGCGCTCTCCATCCGGCACGTCGGCCCCACCGCCGCCCAGGCGCTGGCCCGGCACTTCCGATCCATGGAGGCCATCGACGCGGCCAGCGAGGAGGAGCTGTCCTCGGTCGACGGCGTCGGGCCGACCATCGCGGCCAGCATCCGGGAGTGGTTCGCCGTGGACTGGCACCGCGAGGTGGTCCGCAAGTGGGCCGACGCGGGCGTACGGATGGCCGAGGAGGCGGTCGACGAGGGCCCGCGTCCGCTGGAGGGGTTGACCGTCGTGGTGACCGGCACCCTCGCCGGCTTCTCCCGGGACCAGGCCGCCGAGGCCGTGCAGACCCGGGGCGGCAAGGTCAGCGGGTCGGTCTCCAAGAAGACGAGCTTCGTCGTCGTGGGGGACAACCCGGGTTCCAAGGCCGACAAGGCCGCCAGCCTCAAGGTGCCGGTGCTGGACGAGGAAGGGTTCCGGCTGCTGCTGGACGCGGGTCCGGACGCCGCGCGGGAGGTCGCCCGCGTCGAGGGCTGACGCCGCCACGTTCCCGAGGTGGCCGCCGCGTATACCAACTTAATTACGACTACTACCGATTCGTGACTGTCATACCGGGAAACTCGGGGCTGAGGGCGTTTCATTGGGTGACGACGTTCTCACCGACACGTCGACAGTTCCTCGGGAGGTGTGATGGAGGTCGCCGACCCGCGCAACTCCCTCCCACCTGGGCGGGTGGCGCCGTTCGCCACCTTCGTCGTCGGCATCCTGGTGGTGGCGGCGCTGACCGTCGCTGGTCCACTCACGACGCTTCCCGGGGAGCTGTCCCGGCTGCCGGTGGCGTTCTGGACGATGGCCGCGCTCGCGGTGATCTGCGACGCGCGTCCGTTCGTCCCGCCCGGGCGACGGCAGACCTCGGCGGTCTTCCCGTCCACCTGTTTCACCTTCGCGATCCTGCTCGGTTGGGGGCCAGGCCCGGCGGTGGCGGTGCAGGCCCTCGGGGTGATCGTCTCCGGCTGGCGGATGGGCAACGCCGCCTGGCGGACGGCGTTCAACGTCGGCCAGTACGCCTGCGCGCTCGCCGCCGCGTACGGGGTCGTCCAGCTCGGACCGGGCACCATCTTCTCCGGGGGACGCCTGCACTGGACCGACGTGGTCGCCGTCGGCGGCGCGACGCTCGCCTGGTTCTCGGTGAACTACGCGCTGGTGAGCTGGGCCGTACGACTGCGCTTCGGCGGCCGCTGGTGGCCCACCGTCCGCCAGGGCGTCGGCTTCGAACTGCTCTCCACCGGCTCGCTGCTGCTGCTCGCGCCGGTCCTCGTCGCCGCCGCCCGGCTCAGTGCGGCGCTGATCCCGCTGGTGCTGGTGCCGCTGTTCGCCGTGTACCGGATGGCCCGGTTGACCGTCGAACAGCAGCACCTCGCCGCCGCCGACCCGCTGACCGGTCTGCCGAACCGAAAGGCGCTGCTGGCCGAGGTGGCGGAGCAGGTCCACCTGCACGCCGAGCGGACCGCCCGGGGCGAGCCCGGCGGACATCTGGCGCTGCTGCTCATCGACCTGGACCGCTTCAAGAACGTCAACGACGCGCTCGGGCACGCGGTGGGGGACCGGCTGCTGGTCGAGGTCAGTGCCCGACTCGCGGACGTGGAGCCCCGACCGCAGATGATCGCCCGGCTGGGTGGGGACGAGTTCGCCATCGTGATGACCGGGCTGTCCGACGTCGGTCAGGCGCGTGAGCTGGCCGACCGGGTGGTTGGGGCGTTGGCCGAGCCGGTGCCGTTGGACGGGTTGCCGCTGGACGTCGGCGGCTCCATCGGGATCGCCCTCTTCCCCGAGCACGGTGAGGACTTCGCCACCCTGATGCGCCACGCCGACGTGGCGATGTACGACGCCAAGCACCGCAACGACACGGTCGCCGTGTACGCCCCGGAGTCCGACCACAACTCGGCCGAGCGTCTCGGGCTCCTCGCCGACCTCCGACGGGTGCTCGAATCCGGCTCACCCGCCGTCGAGGCAGATCCCACGGTCGAGGCGGGCGACGCGGTCGAGGCGGGCGACGCGGTCGAGGCGGGCGACGCGGTCGAGGCGGGCGACGCGGTCGAGGCGGGCGACGCGGTCGAGGCGGGCCACGCGGCCGAGGTAGATCACGCGGTCGAGGCGAGCCACGCGGGCGAGGCAGGTCACGCCGACAGGGCGGATCGCGCGGTCGAGGCAGGTCACGCCGACAGGGCAGATCACGCCGACGAGGCGGGGCATGCCGTGGACGCCGCGCGGGCCGTATCAGCGGGCGAGGCCGCGCCTGCCCGGCACGCCGAGCGGGGTGGGTCGGAGCGGACGGCAGACGTACCCCTCGCGGTGGAGGCCGAGGTGCGCGGCGGTGACGGCGCCGCGCTGCCGGCCGGGACCGCGCCGGTGATCGCCGCGCCGTCGGTGACCGGCGGGCGGTGGTGGGGTCGCCGTCGGCGTGCCGGCGACGAGGTGGCGCACGCCGATGAGTTGATCAATCGGATCACCACCGGGGCCGATCCGATCCGGGGCCGCAACAGTCGCGCGACGATTCCCGGTACCCGGCCCGGTCCGAGCCGGGACCGGCGTTCCGGCGGTCACGGGCGGCGCTCGCCGAACGGTGGCGCGCTGTCCGCGGTGGGCGACCGCCGTCCGGGGCGCGACGGCGGGTCCGCCACGGGCGGGCGGACGATCGGGCCGACCGGGTGGGCGCGCGACGGTGGGCCGGTCGACGACGCCGGTGAGATCACCATGTACTACCAGCCGCAGATCGCCATCGCGACGGGCGAGGTGGTCGGCGTCGAGGCCCTGCTGCGCTGGCGGCATCCCCGCCGGGGCATGGTCGACCCGGAGGAGCTGATCCGGGTCGCCGAGCAGAGCGCGGTGATGCGGCTGCTCACCCGGCGGGTCGTTGACGACGTGGTGGAGCAGCTCGCCAAGTGGTCGGCGGCCGGCATCGGGCTGCGCGCCGCGCTCAACGTCAGCGTGCGGGACCTGCACACCGGCGAGATCGCCGACCAGATCGCCGACCGGCTGGCCCGCTACGGGGTGCCGGCCGAGCGGCTGCAACTGGAGATCACCGAGGGCGCCCTGATGGCCGATCCGCGTCGGGTGCTGGCGACGATCACCCGGTTGCACCAGATCGGGGTGGCCATCGCGCTCGACGACTTCGGCACCGGCTACTCGTCCCTGCAGCACCTGCGCCGGCTGCCGCTGTCCGAGGTGAAGGTGGATCGCTCGTTCGTGCTGGGCATGGCCGAGGACGCCGACGACGCGGCGATCGTCCGCTCGACGATCGAGCTGGCGGGGGCGTTGGGCCTGCGGGTGGTCGCGGAGGGGGTGGAGGACGAGCGGACCTGGCGGATGCTGTACGCAGCCGGCTGCGACGCGGCCCAGGGGTGGTTCTACGCCCGTCCGATGCCCGCCGAGGAGCTGGTCACCTGGCTGGCCCGCTACCGGCCGGTGCGCCCCAGCGGCGGCCCGGAGACGGATGCCGGCCGCCGGCTGACGCGCTGACCCACCCGAGCAGTCGGCGCGGGGCGCGGAACAATAGACTCGCTCCGGTCACCGCGCGTCACGCTGCACCCGCCGCGCGGCCGGCACACCGCCCGACCAGCAGGACATCAGAAGGGGGCACGGATGGCCGCCATCTCCCGCGAGGAGGTCGCGCACCTGGCGCGCCTGTCGCGGCTCGCCGTCACCGAGGAGGAGCTGGACACGTTCGCCGGCCAGCTCGACGTGATCCTCCAGGCGGTCGCCCAGGTCGGCGAGGTCGCCGCCGCGGACATCCCGCCGACCTCACACTCGGTGCCGCTGACCAACGTCTTCCGCGAGGACGTCGTCACGCCGTGCCTGACCCCCGAGGAGGTGCTGTCCGGTGCGCCCGACGCCGAGGAGCAGCGGTTCCGCGTACCCCGGATTCTGAGCGAGGACGTGGCGTCATGAGCGAGCGTCAGCGAGCGAATCATCGGTGCAGTGCCGTGGTGTCTCGTGACGTCACGGAGCGAAGCGGAGTGACGGCATGAGCGATTTGACCAGAATGACCGCGACGGAGATCGCCGCCCTGGTTGCCGGCGGGGAGACCTCCGCCGTCGAGGTGACCCAGGCGCACCTGGACCGGATCGCCGCGGTCGACGACCGGGTGCACGCGTTCCTGCACGTGGACAGCGAGGGCGCGCTCGCCGCCGCCCGTGCCGTGGACGAGCGCCGGGCCGCCGGTGAGGAGTTGGGCCCGCTCGCGGGCGTGCCGGTCGCGGTGAAGGACGTGCTCGCCACCCGTGGCGTGCCGACCACCGTCGGCTCGAAGATCCTCGAAGGCTGGCGCCCGCCGTACGACGCGACGATCGTGCAGCGACTGCGCGACGCCGGCACGGTGATGCTGGGCAAGACGAACATGGACGAGTTCGCGATGGGCTCCTCCACCGAGTACTCGGCGTACGGCCCGACGCACAACCCGTGGGACCTGAGCCGCATCCCGGGTGGTTCGGGTGGTGGCAGCGCCGCCGCGCTGGCCGCGTACGAGGCGCCGCTGGCGATCGGCTCGGACACCGGTGGCTCGATCCGCCAGCCCGGCGCGGTTACCGGCACCGTCGGGGCGAAGCCCACCTACGGCGGGACCTCCCGGTACGGCCTGGTGGCGTTCTCCTCATCGCTGGACACCCCCGGCCCGTGCGCCCGTAACGTGCTCGACGCCGCCCTGCTGCACCAGGTGATCGGCGGGCATGACCCGCGCGACTCGACGTCGATCCCGCAGCCCGTACCGGACGTGGTGGCGGCGGCGAAGCTCGGCGCGACCGGCGACCTGACCGGCGTACGACTCGGCATCGTCAGCGAGTTCGTCGGCGAAGGCACCGAGCCGGGCGTGATGACGGCGTTCCGCGAGTCGGTGGACGCGCTGACCAAGATGGGCGCCGAGGTCGTCGAGGTCTCCTGCCCGACGTTCGCGTACGCGCTGCCGGCGTACTACCTGATCGCCCCGAGCGAGTGCTCCTCCAACCTGGCCCGGTTCGACGGCGTCCGGTTCGGCCTGCGGGTCGGCGACGACGGCAACCGGTCGCTGGAGGAGGTCATGTCGCTGACCCGCGAGGCCGGCTTCGGCCCCGAGGTCAAGCGCCGGATCATGATCGGCACGTACGCGCTGTCGTCGGGCTACTACGATGCGTACTACGGGCAGGCGCAGAAGGTCCGTACGCTGATCACGCGGGACTTCACCGCCGCGTTCGAGCGGGTCGACGCGCTGATCTCGCCGACCACCCCGTTCACGGCCTTCCCGATCGGTGCGCGCACCGCCGACCCGTACCAGATGTACCTGGCCGACCTGTTCACCATCCCGACCAACCTGTACGGCGGGCCGGGCATCTCGGTGCCCTGCGGCCTCTCCGAGGGGCTGCCCGTGGGCCTGCAGGTGATGGCCCCGACGATGGCCGACGACCGGATGTACCGGGTCGCGGCCGCGCTGGAGTCCGCGGTCGGCACGTTCACCCCACCGGCACTGTGAGGCAGGAGCCCAGATGACGACGACGCTGCCCGCGTACGACGAGGTCGTCGCGCGCTACGAACCGGTGATCGGCCTGGAGACCCACGTCGAGTTGGGCACGAACACCAAGATGTGGTGCGGCTGCCCGACCGACTTCGGCGGCGAGCCGAACACCCGGGTCTGCCCGGTGTGCCTGGGCCTGCCCGGGTCGCTGCCGGTGGCCAACAAGGCCGCCATCGAGGCGATCATCCGGATCGGCCTGGCGTTGAACTGCTCGATCGCCGAGTGGTGCCGGTTCGCCCGGAAGAACTACTTCTACCCGGACATGCCGAAGAACTTCCAGATCAGCCAGTACGACGAGCCGATCTGCGTCGACGGTTACCTGGACGTCGAGGTGAACGGCGAGACGGTGCGGATCGAGATCGAGCGGGTGCACCTGGAGGAGGACACCGGCAAGACGCTGCACGTCGGCGGTGCCACCGGGCGGATCCACGGCGCGACGGAGTCGCTCGTCGACTACAACCGGGCCGGCATCCCGCTGGTCGAGATCGTCACCAAGCCGATCACGGGCACCGCTGCGCTCGCCCCCGACGTGGCCCGAGCGTACGTCGCCGAGCTGCGCGACGTGATCCGTACGCTCGGTGTCTCGGACGTGCGGATGGAGGAGGGTTCGCTGCGCTGCGACGTGAACACCTCGCTCAACCTGCCGGGGCAGGAGTGGGGCACGCGCACCGAGACCAAGAACGTCAACTCGCTGCGGTCGGTGGAGCGGGCGGTCCGCTCGGAGATGCTGCGGCAGGCGTCGGTGCTGGACGCGGGCGGCCGGATCACCCAGGAGACCCGGCACTTCCACGAGGACACCGGCGACACCACGCCGGGGCGCTCGAAGGAGACGGCGACCGACTACCGCTACTTCCCCGAGCCGGACCTGGTGCCGGTCGCCCCGGATCCGGCCTGGGTGGCTGAGCTGAAGGCCGCCCTGCCGGAGCTGCCCCGGGTGCACCGGCGTCGGCTCCAGGAGCAGTGGGGCCTGTCCGACCTGGACATGCAGTCGGTGCTCAACGCGGGCGCGGTCGAGCTGATCGAGGCCACCGTGGCCGCCGGCACCACCCCGGCGGCAGCCCGCAAGTGGTGGTTGGGCGAGTTGTCCCGCCGCGCCAACGAGAGCGGTGTGGAGCTGGCCGATATCGGTGCCACCCCGGCCCAGGTCGCCGAGCTGCAGGGCCTGGTCGACGCCGGCAAGCTCAACGACAAGATGGCCCGCACGGTGCTGGAGGGCGTGGTCGACGGTGAGGGCTCGCCCACCGAGATCATGTCCAGCCGGGGCCTGGAGGTCGTCTCGGACACCGGCGCGCTCACCGCCGCCGTGGACGAGGCCATCGCCGCCAACCCGGGCATCGCCGACAAGATCCGCAGCGGCAAGGTCGCGGCGGCCGGCGCGCTCGTCGGCGCGGTGATGAAGTCGACCCGTGGTCAGGCCGACGCCGCCGCCGTCCGCACGCTGATCCTGGAGCGCCTGGGCGTCCAAAGCTGATACCCGTTGTTAGGAAGGGCCCCCTCCTATGCACCAGGCGTTAGGAAGGGGCCCTTCCTTGCACCCCTCTGCACCTTCTGCTGCGGCGTCAACGGCGACGCCCGAATGGAGCACCGTGAACGAGCACGACCTCGATGTCCTCGACGAGATCCAGCGGCGGGTGCTCTGGCTCGCCACCCGGATCGTGGATGCCGCCAACCACGACCGGGCCACCGGCGACGGCGTGAAGGTCGGCGGCCACCAGGCGTCCAGCGCCTCGCTCGTCACGGCGATGACCGCGCTCTGGTTCGCCCACCTGGACGCCGAGGACCGGGTGGCCGTCAAGCCGCACGCCTCCCCGGTGTTCCACGCCATCCAGTACCTGCTGGGCAACCTGGACCGGTCCTACCTGCCCCGGCTGCGGGCCCGTGGCGGCCTCCAGTCGTACCCGTCGCGCACCAAGGACCCGGACGAGGTGGACTTCTCCACCGGGTCGGTCGGTCTGGGCGCGGCGGCGCCGCTCTTCGCCGCCGCCACCCGCCGGTACGTCGACGCGCACTTCGGCGCCCGGCCGCACTCCCGGTTCGTGGCGTTGATCGGCGACGCCGAGTTGGACGAGGGCAACATCTGGGAGGCGGTGGCCGATCCCGCCACCACCGGCCTGGGCAACGTCATGTGGCTCGTCGACTTCAACCGGCAGTCGCTGGACCGGGTGGTGCCCGGCATCCGGATCAACCAGTGGCGGGGGCAGTTCGAGGCCGCCGGCTGGCACGTCGTGGAGGTCAAGTACGGCCGTCGGCTCGCCGAGGCGTACGCCCGGCCCGGCGGCGGGGCGCTGCGCGACTGGATCGACGCGATGCCCAACGAGCAGTACCAGTCGCTGTTCGGACTGGCCGGCGACACGTTGCGCAAGCAGTTCCTGGACGGCGCGCCGGCCGGCATCGCCGAGCTGATCGAGGGCGTCACCGACGAGGACCTCGGCCCGCTCGTCACCGACCTGGGCGGGCACGACCTTCAGGCGATGCTCGACGCCTATGCCCAGTGCGACGCGGTGACCGACCGGCCCAGCGTCGTCTTCGCGTACACCGTCAAGGGTTGGGGGTTGCCCATCGCCGGCAATCCGCGTAACCATTCCGCGCTGCTCAGCACCGAGCAGGTCGACACGCTGCGCGCCGCGCACGGGTTGACCGCCGAGACCGAGTGGGACCGCCTCGACCCGTCGTCGCCGGCCGGCGTCCGGGCCGGCGCCCGCCGGGAGGCGCTGTCCCGCGCGCCGCGCGAGCGCGCGCTGGGGGTCACCGTTCCGCAGAGCACGGGAGTACGCGCCAACAAGCCGATCTCCACCCAGGAGGTGTTCGGTCGGGTGCTGGTGGACCTGGCGCGGGACCGGGAGGTCGGCCGTTACCTGGTCACCACCGCCCCGGACGTGGCCACCTCCACCAACCTCGCCGGATTCATCAACAAGACCGGCGTGTTCGCCCCCACCGAGCAGCGTTCCTGGACCGAGGACCGGATGCTGCGCTGGACCGAGAGCCCCACCGGGCAGCACATCGAGCTGGGCATCTCGGAGATGAACCTGTTCCTGCTGCTCGGTCAGCTCGGCCTGTCGTGGGACCTGTCCGGTCAGCCGCTGCTGCCGGTGGGCACGGTCTACGACCCGTTCGTGCTGCGGGGCCTCGACGCGTTCCTCTACGGCACGTACTCGGGTTCGCGATTCGTGGTGGCCGGCACGCCGTCGGGTATCACCCTGGCCCCCGAGGGCGGTGCCCACCAGTCCACGATCACCGCGTCGGTCGGCTTGGAGCTGCCCGGGGTGACGTTCGTCGAGCCGGCGTACGCGGGCAGCCTGGACTGGCTGCTCTGCGACGCGCTCGGGCAGATCGCCGGCGGGGCGACCCCGGCCGCGACCGCCGCCCCGGCCGAGGACGGCGCGTACTACTTCCGCCTCAGCACCCGTCCGCTGGACCAGACGCCGTTCGAGGCGGCCCGGGCCCGGCTCGGTGACGCGGTGCTGCGCCGGCAGGTGGTCGCCGGGGCGTACCGGCTCGTCGACGCGCACCAGGCGTACCCGCACCTGGCCGACGCGCCGGTGGTGCAGCTCGCCGGCTCCGGCGCGGTGCTGCCCGAGGTGTTGGCCGCCGCCGCCGAACTGGCCGAGGAGGGCATCGCCGCGCACGTGGTGGACGTGACCAGCCTGGACCGGCTCTACCGGGCCTGGCAGCGCACCCTGCGGCAGGGCGTGCGCACCGCCACCGTGCCGAGCGTGCCCGGCGCGCTGCGGTCCGCGTTCGCCGACCGGGTGCCGGTGGTGACCGTGCACGACGCGGCCTCGCACGCCATGGCCTGGCTCGGGTCGGCGCTCGGCGCGCCGGCGGTGCCGCTCGGGGTGGACGAGTTCGGCCAGTCCGGCAGTGTGGCCGACCTGTACGAGCTGCACGACCTGCTGCCCGGCAGCATCGTCAACGCCGCCCTGGCCGCCCTCGCCCTGCGCTGACCGGTCTCAGCGGGTCGGCGTCGGGGTGACCGAGGCGGGCGCGCCGGCGCTCGGGTCCTGCACGATGTGGCGTTCCAGGTTGACCTGGGCCTGACCGGTGCCGCCGACGGTGATGTCGTCGTACGCCTGGAGCATCTTCTGCTGGTCGAAGTAGAGCACCGTCATCGACAGCGGGGTGGGCTTCTCGCCCTCCAGACCGCGCAGCCCGGCCCCGCCCGTGGAGCCCTCCACGAACAGGGCGGTCGGCTGCTGGCCGGGGGCCTGCGGCAACTTGGAGACCTGCCGGGCGTGCGTGTGCCCGGCCAGCACCAGTGGGCAGGTGCCGGCGAGCGGCCCGGCCGACGCCGGGTCGTGCACGAGGGCGATGTTGACCGGCCGCGGCGAGTTGCGGATCGTCGCGGCGAGCTGCTCACCCGCGCCGATCACCTGGTCGGCCACCTCCTGGGTGAGCCCGCTGCCGGCCGGTGAGGTGTTCTTGTCCGGGGTGAAGCGCGGGTCGCCGATGCCGGCGATGGTCAGGCCCGCGACCGTGGTCGTCGTGTTGTTCAGCACGATCGCGTTCGGCTGGCGGGCCACGGCGGCGCCGGTCTTGCCCGAGTCGTGGTTACCCCGGATGAACACGTACGGCTTCTTGAGCAGGCTGATCGAGCCGACGAACGACGCCTCCGGCTCGCTGCCCCAGTCGGTGATGTCGCCGGTGTCGATGACCACGTCGATGCCGAACTGCTCCACCACCGTGCGGATGAGCTGCCAGCCCGTCGGGTTGAGGTGCATGTCGGAGACGTGCAGGACCCGGGTGGTGCCCGGCGCGGGATCCAGCACCGGCAACGCGGACACCGTCGTGTAGAGCTGACTGACGTTGCCGACGATGCGTTGCAACTGCTCGGCGTACTTGGTGTAGTCGTTGGCGATGCGGCGGGCGTCGCCGACGATCGCCGGCGCGTTGACCAGCAGGCCCTCGTAGCGTGGCTCCTCGATCGCCTGCGGGCGCAGCGTCGCGGCGGCCGTGCCGAGGCTGCCGGCGGTGACCAGCAGCGCCAACCCGCCGGCCCAGGCCGTACGGCGCACGTCCCGGAAGACCAACGCGGCCAGGATGAGGGTGACCAGCACCGCCGAGGCGAGGGTACGCAGACCGAGCCGCATCACCCCGGAGCGCACATCCTCCACGGCGCTCTGGCTGGCCCGACTGATGCTCGCCGGGTCGTCCAGCAGCGCCTCGGTGCGCCCTTGGTCGAGCGCGCCGAGTCGCACGGTGAGGTGCGTCGGCCCGCTGTGGCTGTCGAGCAGCAGCGCGCCCAGCGGCGGCACGTCGATGGTCGTCCCGCCGTCGGTGGCCGGCGAGAGGGTGAGGTTGGCCCGGAACGGCCCGATGTCGGTGTTCACCCGACCGCCGGCCAGCACGCCGAGCGCCGCCCCGGCCAGGGCCACCACCAGCACGGCGAGGATCATGCCCGTGCGCCGCACCGGCCCGCCGGGGCGGCCGATCCGTCGGCGGGCCGGGCGCGACGGCTCGCCGCCGGTCACCGGGTCGTCCCGGCCCTCGGCGTCGCCGTGCTGCTCGTCGCGTTGCCCGTCCATGCTGAGATTCTGACCTGCCCGTCGAAGGATCTTGGCAAACCTGGGCGGAAGGTGACGCAGGTCAGCTGCGGCCGCCGTCGCCGCCGGCGAAGACCACCCGCAGGAGGCGGTCGTCGTCGGCCGCCGGGTCACCCCGCCCGTCGTGGTTGGAGGTGCTCACCCAGAGCGAGCCGTCGGGCGCGGCGGCCACGGCGCGTAGCCGCCCGTACCGGTTGGTCAGCAGCTCGCTCGGCTGCCCGAGCAGGGTGCCGGTGTCGGTCAGCTCCATCACCCACAGTCGCTTTCCGCGCAGGCAGCCGGTGACGAGCAGCCGGTCCGTCGCGGCCAGCCCGGAGCAGGACGCGTCGGACGTCGCCCACTGCGTGATCGGGTCGGTGTAGCGCCTGTCGCCGGCCCGCCCCTCGACCTCCGGCCAGCCGTAGTTGCCGCCCTTGGTGATCTGGTTGATCTCGTCCCAGGTGTTCTGGCCGAACTCGACGGCGTACATGCGCTTGGCCGCGTCCCAGGCGAAACCCTGCACGTTGCGGTGGCCGAAGGACCACACCGGCGAGCCGGGGAACGGGTTGCCCGGCGCGGGCTTGCCGTCGGCGGTGATCCGCAGGATCTTGCCGCCGAGGCTCTTGGTGTCCTGCGCGTTGGGCCGCTCTCCCGCGTCACCGGTGCTGACGTAGAGCTGCCCGTCCGGCCCGAACCCCAGCCCGCCGCCGTTGTGCACGTTCGCCTTCGGGATACCGGTGAGGATCGGGGTGGGTTGCCCGCCGATCTGCAGGCGGGCGACCCGGTTGTCCTGCTCGGCGGTGTAGTAGACGAAGACCGTCCGGTCCTTGGCGTAGCCGGGGGACACGGCGATGCCGAGCAGGCCGCCCTCACCCGCCGCCGCCACGTCGTTGATCGTCTGCACGACCCGGACCCGCAGCCCGTCCGGACCGGACTCCGGGCCCACCTGGAGAATCCGGCCGGTGTCCCGCTCGGTGACCAGCGCGCCGCCGTCCGGCAGGAACGCGATGGCCCACGGCACCCGCAGTCCCTTGGCCAGCACGGTGGTCACCGCCTGCTGGCCCGCGCCGCCGGCGTTCGGCGACGCCGACGGGGTCGGCAGGTTGGGTGGCTCGCCCGCCGGATCGGGGTCCGGCTCGCCGAAGCTGCAACCCGAGGCGAACAGCAGCGCCGCGCAGGACGCCGCGAGGACCGCCCGGAGGCGGCGGACGCGAGGGTACGGGGGACGGGCTCTCACCCGGCCCAGGGTAGCCCGCCGGACGGTCCGGCCGAGGTCCACCGCTCTCAGCGGGCTCGGACCGCCAGCAGCGCCGTATCGTCCTCGCGGTGGTGGATCGACGCGAGCAGCAGGTCGCACAGATCGTCCAGGGGCATCGTGTCGGTGCCGGTCAGCCGGCCCACCAGCTCGGCGAGCCCGTCGTCGATGGACCGGTCCCGACGCTCGATCAGCCCGTCGGTGTAGAGCAGCAGCGTGTCTCCGGTGGCCAGGCCGGTCGAGTGGCTGGTACGCGGCGTGGGCCGGGCCAGGCCGAGCAGCGGCTCGGGCGTCGCGTCGAGGACTTCCACCGCACCGCCGGCGCGGACCATCAGGGCCGGTGGGTGCCCGGCGTTGGACCACGTCAGCTCACGGACACCGGAGCGTTCGGGGCCGATCCGCACCAGCGTGGCGGTGGCCGCGATGGGCAGCCGCAGACCGCGGATCGCGTCGTCCAGGTGGCGCACCAGCGCCCCGACCTCGTCGTGCCGGCCGAACGCGTTGCCGCGTACCAGGTTGCGGAGCTGACCCATGGTCGCAGCGGCCTCGATGTCGTGCCCGGCCACGTCCCCGATCGCCGCGATCAGGTCGCCGTCGGGCTGCACGAAGGCGTCGTACCAGTCGCCGCCGACCTCCACCCGCTCGGCGGCCGGCTGGTAGCGGGCCGCCAGCTCCAGCTCCGGCACGAGCGGCAACCGCGGCAGCATGCTGTGTTGCAGGACCTCCGCGACGTGCCGCTGTTCCCCGTACATCGAGCTGTTTCCGATGGCCTGCCCCGCGCGGCGGCCGATGTCCACGGCGGTGAGCAGGTCGCGGTCGTCGAACTGTTGGCGGCCCGGACTGTTGACCAGGGTGATGGCGCCCAGCACGGTGCCCCCGGCGGCCCGCACCGGCACGCTGAGGTACGAGGCGATGCCCAGCCGCTCGGCGATCACCGGCAGCTCCGGGTCCGTGGTGCCCCGGGCCACGTCGGCCGGCGACGCCACCCCGCCGAGCCGGGGCTGGCCGGTCCGCAGCACCGCGCGGATCGCCGACTCCTGGTTCAGGCCGGTCCGCAGCAGCGCGGCGAAGCGGTCGACGTCCGGCGTCCGGGCCTGGTCCTGGTGCGCCGCGACGACCTCCCGGGGCTGTCCCGTGGGCCCGGCGAGGATGAGCAGGCACCAGTCGGCGAGCACCGGCACCATGGCGTCGGCGAGCCGGCGCAGCGACGTGCCCACGTCCAACGTGCCGGCCAGGGTCTCGCTCACTCCGGCCAGCAGTTCCAGGCGCTCGTGCGCCTGCACCACCCGACGACTTGCCTCCTGGGCCCCGTCCAGCGCGATCCGCAGGCGCAACTCCGACGAGCAGGCCGCCGCCAGGTCGGACAGCGTCCGCAGTTGTCGGGCGGTCCACGCCCGGGGCTTGTTGTCGATGGCGCAGAGCGAACCGAGCACCCGGCCGGAGAGGTCGGTCAACGGCATCCCGGCGTACGCGACGACGCCGAGGTCGTCGATGGCGAGGTTGTCGCGTACCCGGGGGTAGAGCCGGGCGTCCGGCAGCACCATGGGCACCTCGATGTCCACCACGTGCTGGCAGAACGAGTGGCTCAACGGGGTCTGCCGCCGCTGCGACCACGGCTCCGGCAGACCGACCGCGCCCGGGAAGAACTGCCGGTCGGCGGAGACCAGGGAGACCAGCGCGACCGGCACCTCCAGCAGATCGCTGACCAGCCGGGCGAACCGGTCGAACGCCTCGTCCGGGGCGGCGTCCAGCCCCGTGTCGGCGAGCGCGCGCAGCCGCGCCGCGTCGCCGAGCGCTCCGGGTGGAGCGGTCGATCGCCGCGCGCTGGCGGGGGAGCCGTCGGTCATCGAGCACCTGTCTGCCTAGGCGGAGGCCGACCTGCCCTCCGATCCGTGGTTTATACCTCGTCGCTGCCGGCCGAAAACCGGTGTGTTGCGTCTCGCCCGGGGCGCGGTTCCGGCGTGCCCGCGCCGGCCGCCGTGGCGACGGCTATCGTCGGCGGACGTGAAGGTATGGATTCCGCACCACGCTGGCCTGGACCTCGTTGGCGAGCTGCCGCCGGGCGTGACGGTGGAGGTCGCCGAACGCGCCGACCGCCTGCCGTCCGCCGTGGCCGACGTCCGTTTCTGGGTGCCGCCGTTCCTGAGCGGTTCGGATGCCACCGCTCTGTTGGGTGAGCTGCCCGACCTGGCGGTGGTGCAACTGCTCTCCGCCGGGGCCGACGCCTGGGTGGGTCGGGTGCCCGACGGGGTCACGCTCTGCGACGCCCGAGGGGTGCACGATCCCTCCACCGCCGAGTGGGTGGTCACCGCGATCCTGGCACAGCTCCGGGCGTTTCCCGCCTTCGCCCGCGCCCAGGGACAGCGGCGGTGGGCGTACGACGGCAACGCGCCGACCGACGAGCTGACCGGCAAGCGGGTGCTGATCGTCGGGGCCGGCTCGATCGGCACGGCGGTGCGCGACCGGCTCGCGCCGTTCGGGGTGAGCTTCACCCTGGTCGCCCGCAGCGCCCGGCCGGAGCAGTCGGTGCACGCCGTCGCGGAGCTGCCGAGACTGCTGCCCGACGCCGACGTGGTGGTGGTGCTGGTGCCGCTCACCGACCAGACCCGTGGTCTGATCGACAAGGATTTCCTGGCCGCGATGCCCGACGGGGCGCTGCTGGTCAACGCGGCCCGAGGTCCGGTGGCCCGTACCGACGCGCTGGTCGCCGAGCTGGCCACGGGCCGGATCTCGGCCGCGCTGGACGTCACCGACCCGGAGCCGCTGCCCGCCGAATCTCCGCTGTGGACGATGCCGAACGTGCTGCTCACGCCGCACGTGGCAGGGTCGGTGCGGGGGCTGCTGCCGCGTGCGTACCGGCTGGTCGGCGAGCAGGTACGGCGGTTCGCCGCCGGTGAACCGCTCGTCAACACGGTGGTCGACGGCTACTGAGCGCCGGCGGGCGGGAGCGGCCGCCTACGCGCCGGGCGTCTCGGCGGCCTCGTCCGGCATCCTCTGGCCGGTGGCGGAGACCAGGCGGGGCAGGTCGGTGCCGCGTACCGCCGGCAGGACGACCTGCTGGCCGTCGTCGAGCCGGGCGACGGCCCGTCCGCGTGCGTCGGTGGCGAACTCGACGACGTGGTCCCAGCCGATCCGGCGTTGCCCGAACAGCGCCCGCAGGCGCAGCTCCCGGGGGTCGGCGTCGGTGCCGGCCCGCCAGGCCCACACCCCGACGCCCAGCGGGACGAGCAGCACCGGCAGCAGGTACGCCCGGGCGTTCGCCAGCGGCAGGGCGCCGATGAAGGCGATGACCGAGGCGACCAGGATGGCTTGGTTGAAACGGAAGCGGACCGTGTCGCGCGTACTCACCCCGCGATGATCCCACCCCTGGTCGGGCGGGGTCGCGGCGGGCGGTGTCACGGGTGCCCGCACGCGTACAGTGACACGGGTCACTGCTTCGTGCCGATGGCGGATGCGTAACCAATCCGGTCGCCGGTCGTTTCCCAGTGTTGGGCAGCGGACTCGCAACATCCGCCGCCCATGCCACCGCAGCACCATCCGCACCATCCGCACCGCCGCACCGCCGCACCGCCGCACCGCCCCGTGCCCCCTCACGAAGGCGACCGCCGTGCTCCTCGCGTACCCGTTCCGTTTCCTCGTCCCCCGCCGGGCGGCCCCGGAGGCCGCCGTGTCCACGGCCGTGGCGCTGCTCGTCCTCGCCGGTGTGGCGGGGATGGTCCCGACCCCGGTGGTGATCGCGTTGGCCGGTGGCGCGGGCGCCACCCTGGCCGGCGTACGACTCTCCCGGCTGGCCGCCGGTCGGCCCGCACCGCCGTCGGGCGGTTACCCGGGCCGGGCGGGGCTGGTCCTGCTCGACGCGGCGGTGGTGGCGGCCGGCTGGTTCGCGGCCGCCCTGCCGCTGGTCGACACCCGGCAGCGCGCGGTCGCACTGCTCGGGTGGCTCACCGTCGCGGTCCTGTCCGTGGCCGGGCTGCGCGGGCTCCCGGCACGGACGCCCTCGCCGACCCGAGTGCGGGAGTTGGTCGAGGCGACCGGACCGACGATCGGTCTGACCCTTGCCGGGTGGTTGCTCCTGCCCGTGGACACTCTCCCCGCCCCGGCCCGGCTGCTCGCGGCGCTGGTGTTGGCCGGGTTGGGCATCGCCGCGCTCAGCGCGTTCACCGGCGCCGGGCGGCGCTCGGGCCACGCGATCTGCCGGGGCGGCCTCCTGCTCACCCTGGTCGGTCTGGCGCTGTTGACGATCCTGCCGCCCGCCTCCTCGGGGCGCGCGCCACTCCTGGCGGTGCCACCGCTGGTGCTCGGCATGCTGCTGACGGCCCTGGGCGCGACATTGGCGGTACCGTCGGCCAGCTCGACGCCGCCGTCCGGTTCACCGGCCACGACCTGGCCACGGGCGGTTCTCCCGGCCTCGGTGCTGCTGCTCGCGGCGGGCCTGCACCTCGGCTCCGGTCGCACTCCGGACCGGACGAGTCTGTTGCTCGCCCTGGCGGCGGTGCCACCTCTGGTCCTGCGGGAGCTGCTGCGCGGCGCTGACGGTGGCGTCCCCGAGCGGCCCGCCGCGCACCGCCGGGCGGCCGACCACACGGTCCGCCGCCGGGAGTCGCAACCGCCGTGGCAGGCCCCGACGACCGATTCGTGGACTCCTGCGGCCGACGTCGACGCGACCTGGCCCGAAACGGGTGTCTCCTGGTCGCGCCATGGTTTCGGCCCGGCCGGCGAGGGGCCGGGGGACCGGGCGGCCCTGCTCGCCGCCCTCGCCGCGATCGGCGACGTGCCCGCCCCGGCCGGTGCGCTGCTGCTGGTGGAGCTGCACGGCATCGAAGGGCTCGGCCCGGTGGCCCGCGAGGACGCGCTTGCCGAGGCCGCCCTGCGGGCACGGGCGGTGGTCGCGTCCGGCGATCTGGTGACCGCCTGCGCCGGCCACGGTTTCGCGGTGGTCACCGGCGCGGGGCCCGTGCTGGCGTACGCGCTGGGCACCCGGCTGCTGAGCACGCTCACCTCGCCCTACCGGTTGGCCGGGTCGGTGCTGCGCGTGCAGGCGAGCATCGGGCTGGCCGAGGTCAGTGGCGCGGGGCCGGCCGACGTGCTTCGTCAGGCCGAGCTGGCCCGGCGGCGGGCGGTGCAGCTGGGCCGGGACCGGGTCGAGTGGTACGACGCGTTCCTGGAGGAGCAGCTGGTCCGTCGGCTCGACCTGGAACGCGAGCTGCCGGGCGCGGTCGCCCGGGGCGAACTGGACCTGGTCTACCAACCGGTGCTCGACCTGACCGACCGTCAGCCGGTGGGCGCCGAGGCGCTGCTGCGGTGGCGTAGCCCGGTGCTCGGCACGGTGCTCCCGGGCGAGCTGCTGCCGGTCGCCGAGGACCTGGATCTGGTCGGCGAGCTGGAGTGGTGGGTGCTGGACCGGGCCTGCCGGCAGTTGGCGGCCTGGTCGGCGGGCCCCCGGGAGCTGTGGATGGCCGTCAACGTGACCACCCGCGAGCTGACCACGCCCGACTTCGTGCAGCGCGCCGCGGCGGTCCTGGCCGCGTACGGGGTGCCACCCGAGCGTCTGGTGGTGGAGGTGGCCGAGCCGAGGGTCGCCGCCGACCTGTCGACGGTGGTGGCCCGGCTGGCGGGCCTGCGGTCGTTGGGCGTACGCACCGCGCTCGACGACTTCCGGCCCGAACACGCCTCGTTGGCCCACCTGCGCCGGCTGCCGATCGACCTGCTGAAGGTGGGGCCCGATCTGGTCGGGGCCGAGCCCACGGGGCAGCCGCCGCTGATCGACGTGGTGGTCAACGTCGGTGAGCGGTTGGGTGTGGAGATCGTGGCGGAGGGGTTGGAGTCGCCCACCCAGGTCGAGGGTGCCCATCGGGCCGGCTGCCGTTACGGGCAGGGTTTCGCGCTGTCCCGTCCGGCGACCGCCGAGCGCGTCGAGGCGTACTTCGAGGAGTTTCCCTCGGCGTACCGGTGATGAACCGGTTCACCTGTCCCGGGGTGGTGCCGTGCTGCCGCGCGGGGTCAACTGCGGTGTCTCGTCCCGCAACCGGGTCGCCGGCTCGCCCGCGATGACGCCGAGCAGGTGGCGGGCCGCGTGCGCCCCGTACGCGGAGATGTCGCGGCCCAGGGCCGTCAACGGCGGGTGCACCAGCCGGCACAGCGGCGAGTCGTCCCAGGCCACGATGGACAGGTCGGCCGGCACGGTCAGGCCCATCTCCTGGGCCACCGAGAGTCCTGCGATGGCCATCACGTCGTTGTCGTAGATGACCGCGGTGGGCCGGGAGGTGGCGCTGAGCAGTCGTCGGGTGGCCCGCCCGCCCTCCTCGCCGGTGTAGTCGGAGAAGACGGTGACCGTGTCGGAGAGGCCGAGACGCCGGCACACCGCCGCGAAGGCGTCGGTACGGATCTGGGTGTGCCGCAGGTCGGGCAGGCCGGCGACCCGGGCGATCCGGCGGTGCCCGAGCGCGACCAGGTACTCCACGGCCTCGGTCAGCGCCGCCGCGTCGTCCGAGAAGAGGCTGGCCAACTCCCCGGTGCCGCCCGGCCCGCCGATGACCACGGCCGGCAGGCGCAGTTGTTCCAGGGCGGGGATGCGCTCGTCGTCGGTGCGCAGGTCGCAGACGAGGACCCCGTCCACCCGGCGCTCGCCCCACCACCGCCGGTAGACGGCGATCTCGGCGTCGTGATCGGCCACCACCTGCAACGTCAGCGCGTACGAGCGGGCCGACAGTTCGGCCTCCACACCGCTGATCAGCGCCATGAAGAACGGTTCCACGCCCAGCGTCCGCGCGGGGCGGCACAGGGCCAGGCCGACGGCCCGGGCGGTGGCGGCGGAGAGTGCCCGCGCGGCGCTGCTCGGACTGAACCCGATCTCGGTGGCGATGGCGAGGATGCGCTGCCGGGTGGCCTCGGAGACGCCGGGCTGCCCGTTCAACGCGTACGACACGGCGCCCTTGGACACCCCCGCCCGTCGGGCGACGTCCGCGATTGTCGGCCGCTTCACCGCGTGCTCCTTAGCGGTTCAGGGGCTTTGACACCCCGGAGGTCGGATCGTACGGTGGCTGAGCTTATCCGGTTCAGCTAACGTCTCGATCACGAAGGTGCGGTGAATCGTGAGCCGACAGGCCCTGCACGACGGCTGGACGCTGCGGGCGATGTCCGACGTGGACGTGCCCGCGGAGGTCGCCGACCGGACCGTACCGGCGACCGTGCCCGGGTGTGTCCACACCGACCTGCTCGATGCCGGGCTGATCCCCGACCCGTACCTCGACGACAACGAGTCGTCGCTGGCCTGGATCGGCCGCGCCGACTGGCGCTACCGGACGACCTTCCGTCCGCCGGCCGGCGACCACGACCGGATCGACCTGGTCTGCGGCGGCCTGGACACCGTCGCCACCGTCAGCGTCAACGGCGTTGAGGTCGGCCGCACCGAGAACATGCACCGCGGCTACCGGTTCGACGTCCGCGCGCTGCTGCGCGCCGGCGACAACGAGCTGACCGTCGCGTTCGACTCCGTGTACCGCTACGCCGAGGCGCAGCGCGACCGACTCGGCGACCGACCCAACGCGTACCCGGAGCCCTTCCAGTTCGTCCGTAAGATGGCTTGCAACTTCGGCTGGGACTGGGGGCCGACGCTGGTCACCGCCGGAATCTGGCAGGACATCGGCCTGCACGCCTGGTCCACCGCCCGGCTGGCCAGCGTCCGTCCGCTGGTCACCCTCGACGGCCGCGACGGCCGGGTCGAGGTGCACGTCGAGGTCGAGCGGGTCGCCGACGTCCCGCTGACCGTCCGGGTCGCCGTCGGCGGCGTCCGCGCCGAGGCCGTCGTCGAGGCCGGCCAGCGCACGGCCGTGCTGACCCTCGCCGTCCGCGAGCCCACGCTCTGGTGGCCCCGGGGGTACGGCGAACAGGCCCGCCACCTGCTGGACGTCACCCTGCACGCGCCGGACGGCGACACCCTGGACACCTGGTCCCGGCGGATCGGCTTCCGCTCCGTCCGACTGGACACCACGCCCGACGAGCACGGCACCCCGTTCGCGCTCTCGGTCAACGACGTGCCGGTCTTCGTCCGGGGCGTCAACTGGATCCCCGACGACGCGTTCCCCACCCGGATCACGCGCGACCGGCTCGCCGACCGGTTCGACCAGGCCGCCGCCGCCAACGTCAACCTGCTGCGCGTCTGGGGTGGCGGCCGGTACGAGTCGGAGGCCTTCTACGACCTGGCCGACGAACGCGGCCTGCTCGTCCAACAGGACTTCCTCTTCGCCTGCGCCGCGTACCCCGAGGAGGAGCCGTTCGCCACCGAGGTGGCCGCCGAGGCCGCCGAGCAGGTGACCCGCCTGACGCCGCACCCGTCGCTGGTGCTCTGGACCGGCAACAACGAGAACATCTGGGGCTGGCACGACTGGGGCTGGCAGGAAGCCCTGGCCGGGCGCACCTGGGGACGCGGCTACTACCTCGACGTACTGCCCCGCACCGTCGGCGAGCTGGACCCGACCCGCCCGTACTGGCCGGGCAGCCCCTGGTCGGGAAGCGAGACCATCCACCCGAACGACCCGGCGCACGGCACCACCCACATCTGGGACGTGTGGAACACCGACGACTACCCGAAGTACCGCGAGTACGTGCCGCGCTTCGTGGCCGAGTTCGGCTACCAGGCGCCGCCCACGTACGCCACGCTGCGACGCGCGCTCAGTGACGAACCGCTCGCACCCAACTCGCCGGGCATGGCCCACCACCAGAAGGCGGCTGGCGGTGACGCCAAGCTCCAGCGGGGCCTCGACGCCCACCTGCCCGTACCGGCCGACTTCGACGACTGGCACTACCTCACGCAGCTCAACCAGGCGCGGGCCATCCAGCTCGGGGTGGAGCACTTCCGCTCCCACCGCGACGTCTGCGCCGGCACGATCGTCTGGCAGCTCAACGACTGCTGGCCGGTGACCTCCTGGTCGGCCGTCGACGGCGACGGCCGCCGTAAACCCCTGTGGTACGCGCTGCGCCACGCGTACGCCGACCGCCTGCTCACCGTGCAACCCCGCGACGGCGGGCCGGCTGGTGGCGGTGTGCTGGCTGGTGGCGGTGGGTTGGCGCTGGTCGCGGTGAACGAGACCGGCGAGGCGTGGACCGTGCCGGCCACGGTCACCCGCGTCACCCTCACCGGGGAGCCGAGGGCGAAGACCTCGGTCCACCTCGACGTCCCGGCGTACTCCTCGGTCGTGCTGGCGCTGCCGGCGGACCTGGCGCGGCCGGACGAGAGCCGCCGTGAGCTGCTGGTCGCGGAGGCCGGCGGCACGGCGGAGCGTGCGCTGTGGTTCTTCGCCGAGGACCGGGACGTGCCGTGGCCGACGGCGGCCTGGGACGCGACGGTCGAGCCGGTCGACGGCGGCCAGCGGGTCCGGGTGACCGCGCGCACGGTGCTGCGCGACCTGACCCTCTTTCCGGACCGGTTGGACCCGGCGGCCACTGTGGACGAGGCCCTGGTCACTCTGCTGCCGGGTGAGTCGGCCACGTTCACCGTCCGGTCCGAGGCGCCCCTGGACCCGGCGTCCCTGACCACCCGCCCCGTGCTCCGCGCGGTCAACGACCTGACCTGACCTGACCCCGGTCCCACCCCACCGTCCCGCCGATCTTGCGGTTTCTGTTGTCGACATGGGGTGAGATACCCCTTGTGTCGGCACCGAAAGTGCAAGATCGCGGGGAGTGACGGTCCCGGTGGCCGCGGTGGCGGGCACTGGTGTCGGATCCTGGACTGTCCTGGCGGCAGCGGGGGTGGCGTTCAGCACCAAGAATGGTGACCATCCATCGGCGGACGGGCCCGGGAGGTGCTGGGTTGACGGACGGACCACACCCGGCGGCCGACGCCCGGCCGGCCGGGCAACCGGGGTCGCCGACGCAGACGGTCGCCCGGTGGGCGGAGGTGCACCGCCTGGCAGTGGCGGGCCGGGAGCCGGAGATCGCCCGGGACGTCGGTGACCTGGTGTCGAGGGCGTGGGTGCGCCGGTCGCGGTTCGCCGACGTGGCGGCGCTGGCGACGGCGACCCTGACTCTCGGCCCGGACGCCGACGCCTACTACCACCTGGGGCACGCGCAGTACGTGACGGGACAGCCCTGGCAGGCCCTGGCCAGTCAGGAGCAGGCCCTGCACCTGTACCGCGAGGCCGGCGACCGGAACGACGAGGCGGGCACCCTCAACAACATCGGCGCCACGTACGACCGGCTCGGGGACGGGGAGCGGGCGCTGGCCCACTACGAGGAGGCGCTGGCGATCGCCCGCGAGGTTGGCGACCGGGACGGCGAGGCGGGCACCCTCAACAACATCGGCCATCTGCACGACCGGCTCGGGGAGTGGGACGACGCGCTGTCCTACTTCGGGCAATCCCTACCCATTCAACGCGAGGTCGGCAACCGGGAGGGCGAGGCGGCCACCCTCAGCAACATCGGCTTCGTGTACGACAACCAGGGCGATCGGGAGCGGGCGCTGGCCCACTACACGCGTGCCCTGCCCATCCAACGCGAGGTTGGCGACCGGGTCGGCGAGGCGGTCACCCTCAACAACATCGGCTACGTGTACGCCCGACGCGGGGACGGGGAGCAGGCTCTGATCCACTACGCGCAGGCCCTCCCCATTCGGCGGGAGGTCGGCGACCGCAACGGCGAGGCGGCCACCCTCAACAACATCGGTCTCGTGCTCTCCGATCGGGGGGATGGGGACGGGGCGCTGTCCTACTACACGCAGGCGCTGCCCATCGCCCGTGAGGTCGGTGACCGGTTCGGCGAAGCGAACACCCTCAGCAACATCGGCCTCGTGTACGCCCGGCGCGGAGACGCGGAGCGGGCGCTGTCCTACTACGGGCAGGCGCTGTCCATCGCCCGTGCGATCGGTGACCGGCTGGGCGAGGCGAACACCCTCAACAACATGGCGTCGATTCGACTCCAACAGGGCGATCTCGTTGGCACGAAGGACATGTTCACCGAGGTTCTCGAGACCCTCCGCATCGTCGGCGACCGTAGGTCCGAGGCGACGGTCAGCGCGAACATGGCCCTCCTGCTGCTGAAGATGGCGCACGTGGACCAGGCCACCGGGTACCTGCGTCGCGCGGTCGTTCTGGCCGAGCAGACGAATCATCCAGAGCTGGACCGGTTCCGAATGATCCTCGCTCAGATAGCGCAGACCGGAGCACGGTGAGCGATGGGGACTGCGGCTGGGAAGGAGACCACTGTGGCGGGTGACCTGAACACCCATGAGCTGGAGATCTTCGAGCGGACATCGGACTACTCGGAGTTGCGGCTGTCGACCGGTGGGGAGCGGCCCAAGACCCGTGGGCTGGACCAGGCCGCCATCGACCAGTTGATCGAGCGCGTGGATCGCCACTACAGCCAGCACTCAATCGTCCAACAGGTCTTCGGCTCGCCGCAGCTTCGCGATCTCGGGACGCGGCTTGCCACTCTCCTCGACGGTGACGAGCGGTGGTTGACACCGATCCTCCAACAGCCTCCCGGCGCCACGCTGCGGATCACCGGCGCGGGGCGACTACGGCACCTGCCCTGGGAACTGCTCGCCGCGGACGGTGCGCACCTCGCCATCTCCGGCTCGGCGCCGCTGTTGCCGGTGCGGGCCGCGGGCAACGACACCGTCCGCAGGGGCCTGGTCGGTCCGGCGAACCGGCCTCTGCGCGTGCTGTTCATGGCCACCTCCCCCGAGGGCGTCGAACCCGAACTGAGGTACGAGGCCGAGGAGGCCGCGATCCTGGAGGCCACCGCCCGCACCGGCGCCGAACTGGTCGTCGAGGAGAGTGGAACGCTGGAAGGGCTGCGCCTGCTCACCCGGGACTACGGCGCGGGATACTTCGACGTCCTGCACCTGAGCGGCCACGCCACGATCAACCTGGATGGCAAGCCCGTCTTCCTGATGGAGGACGAGTTCGGCGCGCGCGTCGACGCCAACGCCGACCAGATCGTCCAGGCGATGGCCGGGCACTGGCCCCGCCTGATCTTCGTCTCCGGCTGCCTGACCGGGAACGCTCCCCACTCCGGCGCGTTCCCCTCGATGAGTGAGAGCCTGGTCGACGCCGGCGCCCCCGCCGTCCTGGGATGGGCGCTGCCGGTGAGCGACCTCGCCGCCACCGAGTTCGCCGCCGAGCTCTACCGGTCCCTGGCGGACGGGGTGCCCCTCGACCGGGCCATCGTCGAGGCCCGGCAGCAGCTGTACGCGCGCCAGCACGGTAACTGGCACCTGCTGCGCGTCTACGCCGACCGATCGCCACTCGCCCCCATGGTCACGCCCCTGCACACCAGGGGGCGTGCGCGGACCCGGATCCGCCCCGCCGAGCAGGATTTCCTGGACCCACAGACCCACCTGTCCCGGGTCGCCCCCCGCGCCGCTTTCGTCGGACGACGGCGCGTCATCCAGCGCTGCCTACGTACCCTCAGAAGCCCTACGGGCAGCGCGGGCGCGGCCCTGATCCTGCAGGGCATGGGTGGTCTCGGCAAGAGCAGCCTCGCCTCCCGGCTGCTGGAACGCATGCCCAACCACCAGCGTGCCGTCTGGTACGGCCGGGTCGACCTGACCAGCTTCCGCGACCTCGCCACCAAGGTGTCATTCCCCACCCTGGAACAACAGGTCGAGGCGGACCGGCTGCTGGCCAACGACGAGGCGCCCCTCGTCGTACGCCTCCGGCACCTGCTCGACGTCGACGGGCCACTCGGGCAGACCGCCTGCCTGTTCGTCTTCGACGACTTCGAGGAAGGCAACCTCGACGAGCGCGACGGCGGGCACGTGCTCTCGGCCGAGCTGGCAGAGATCCTTCCGGCCTTGCTCAAGGCCATTCGCGAGACCGGCAGCCCCAGCCGAGTGGTGATCACGAGCCGCTACCGCTTCCCGACCCCGGCCGGAACCGCCGTGGTCGAGTCGCTCGAAACCCTCAACCCGACCGAGCAGGCCAAGAAGCTCGCCAACCTGCCGAACCTGCGTCCGCGATCCTCCATCGACCCGGACATCCGTGAGCGCGCCGTCCAGGCCGCGGCCGGCAACCCTCGCCTGCTCGACTGGCTCGACCTGATCGTCGGCGACGGCACCCTCGACGTCGACGGTCTCATCGGTGCCATCGAACGGGAGACCGACAAGTTCCGCCGCGAAACCATCCTCGCCAAGAACCTGCTCGGCTCGCAGGACCGGGAACTGCAACGGATGCTCGCCAAGGTCAACGTCATCGAACTGCCCGTACCCGCCGAGACCGTCCGGGCCGTCCACGACCACCCCGACGCCGACCGGCACGTCGAGCGTGCCGTCCAACTCGGCCTGCTCGAAGAGGGCACCGACCCGGAAACCAGTCATCCCCGGTACTTCGTCTCCAACGTCCTGCGCCCGCTCATCCGTCCTCTGCTCACCGACGACGAGTACGCCGAGGCCTGTGCCGCCGCGGCCCGCAGCCTCTACAACATCTGGGTCGTCGACGCGGCGGCATCCGGGTCCACGTCGTGAACACCCGGTGGGTGGAGGTGCACCGGCTCGCGGTGGCGGGCCGGGAGCTGGCCATCGCCCAGCACGTCGGCGATCTGGTGTCGAGGGTGTGGCTGCGCCGGTCGCGGTTCGCGGACGTCGCGGCGCTGGCCAGCGCGACGCTGACTCTCGGCCCGGACGCCGGTTCGTTCTACGACCTGGGGTGGACGCAGGCCGCGACGGGGCAGCCCCGGCAGGCCCTCGCCAGCTACGAGCGGGCCCTGCGCCTGTATCGCAAAGCCGGCAATCGCGGCAACGAGGCGGCCACGCTGAACAGCATCGGCGTCGTGTACGACAGTCTCGGGAACAGGGACCGGGCGCTGACCTACTACGAGCAGGCTCTACCCATTCAACGGGAGGTGGGAAATCGTGCTGGCGAGGCGGCCAACCTGAACAACATTGGCTACCTGTATGACAGGAGCGGGGATGGGGAGCGGGCGTTGGGCTACTACGGGCAGGCGCTACCCATCCGACGCGAGGTGGGCGATCATGCTGGCGAGGCGACCACTCTGAACAACATCGGTGCCGTGTATGACAGTCGCGGCGATGGGGAGCGGGCGCTGGCCTACTACGCGCAGGCGCTGCCCATCCGGCGCGAGGTGGGCGATCGTGTCGGTGAGGCGGCCACTCTGAACAACCTCGGCTTGGTGTATTACCAGCGTGGGGATGCCGAGCAGGCGCTGGCCTACTACGCGCAGGCTCTGTCTCTCCAAGTGGAGGTGGGCGATCGTGCCGCCGAGGCAGTCACCCGATTCAACATAGGGATGATCCATCGGGCGGTGGGGAACCTCGACGCGGCGATCCGTGAGCTCGAACTCGTCGTCGACCTCGACCGCCAGGTCGACCACCCGGATTTGGCATCCGACACCGCCATGCTCAATCAGCTACGCGAGCAACGCAGCGGGGCACAGGACGGGACCTGACGCGATCTTGCGAAGGGGCGTGCGGTGTGTCCGCGGCCTTGATCGACACGAGATCGCCGATGTCGCGGCATCCCGTCGACAGGGATACCGCGACATCGGCGAAGTCGAGTTGATCAAGCAGCCGAGCCGCCGAGCCGCCGCGCGGCTTACTCGGGGACGCGGCGGTAGGCGCCGTCGCTGGCCGAGGTGGCCATCGAGGCGTACGCGCGCAGCGCCGCCGACACCGGACGCTGGCGATCGGTCGGGGTGTACGGCCGGTCGCGCTTCTCCTCGGCCACCCGTCGTGCCTCCAGCTCGTCCTCCGGCACGTTCAGCTCGATCGACCGGGCCGGGATGTCGATGACGATCTCGTCGCCCTCGCGGACCAGGGCGATCAGGCCGCCGGAGGCGGCCTCGGGGGAGGCGTGCCCGATGGAGAGGCCGGACGTGCCGCCGGAGAAGCGGCCGTCGGTGAGCAGCGCGCAGGACCGGCCCAGCCCGCGACCCTTGAGGAACGAGGTGGGGTAGAGCATCTCCTGCATGCCCGGGCCGCCCTTGGGGCCCTCGTAGCGGATCACCACGACGTCCCCGGCGACGACCTCCTTGGCGAGGATCGCGGTGACGGCGTCGTCCTGCGACTCGTACACCTTCGCCGGGCCGCGGAACGTCAGGCAGTCGTCCGGCACGCCGGCGGTCTTCACGACGCAGCCCTCCGGGGCCAGGTTGCCGTGCAGGATGGCCAGGCCGCCGTCGGCGGAGTACGCGTGCTCGCGGTCGCGGATGCAGCCCTCGGCGGCGTCGGTGTCGAGTGACGACCAGCGGTTGGTGGTGGAGAAGGGCTCCACGGTACGCACCCCGCCCGGCGCGGCGTGGAACAGCTCGACCGCCTCCGGCGTCGGCGAGCCACCGCGCACGTCCCAGTCGGTCAGCCACTGGGCCAGCGAGGGGGAGTGCACGGCGTGCACGTCCCGGTTGAGCTGCCCGCCCCGGTCCAGCTCACCGAGGATCGCCGGGATGCCACCGGCGCGGTGCACGTCCTCCATGTGGTACTTCGGGGAGTTCGGAGCCACCTTCGCCAGGCAGGGCACCCGCCGGGAGATGGCGTCGATGTCGGCGACGCCGAAGTCGAGTTCCGCCTCGCGGGCGGCGGCGAGCAGGTGCAGCACCGTGTTGGTGGAGCCGCCCATGGCCACGTCGAGGGCGACGGCGTTCTCGAAGGCGGCCTTGGACGCGACGGTGCGGGGGAGCACCGACTCGTCGTCGCCGTCGTACCACCGCTTGGCGATGTCGACGACGGTCCGGCCGGCCTCGACGAACAGCGACCGGCGCGCGGCGTGGGTGGCGAGGGTCGAACCGTTGCCGGGGAGCGCGAGCCCGATGGCCTCGGTGAGGCAGTTCATCGAGTTGGCGGTGAACATGCCGGAGCAGGAGCCGCAGGTCGGGCAGGCGGAGCGCTCGATCTCGCCGAGCTGCGCGTCGGTGACCGCCTCGTTCGAGGACGCGATCATCGCGTCGATCAGGTCGATCTTGCTGTGCACGATGCCCTCGATCGCCGCCGTCTTGCCGGCCTCCATCGGGCCGCCGGAGACGAAGACGGTCGGGATGTTGAGGCGCAGCGCGGCCAGCAGCATGCCGGGAGTGATCTTGTCGCAGTTCGAGATGCAGACCAGGGCGTCCGCGCAGTGCGCGTTGACCATGTACTCCACCGCGTCGGCGATCAACTCGCGGCTGGGCAGGGAGTAGAGCATGCCGCCGTGGCCCATCGCGATGCCGTCGTCGACCGCGATCGTGTTGAACTCCCGGCCGACGCCGCCGGCCTCGGCCACCGCGTCGGCGACCAGGCCGCCCATGTCCTTGAGGTGTACGTGACCCGGCACGAACTGGGTGAAACTGTTGGCGATGGCGACGATCGGCTTGCCGAAATCGTCGTCGGTCATCCCGGTGGCCCGCCAGAGGGCCCGGGCGCCGGCCATCGTCCGACCGTGTGTGGACGTCCTCGATCGCAGCTCAGGCATGCGTACCAGCATGACACCGCCGCCGCGCGGGACCCCGCGGTAGAGGGCCCGTGTCCCAACAGATGCACATCCGGTCTCCCGCGACGTGCGCTCATCCGGCACTCTTGTTGTCGTGCATCTCCCCCCGGGCATGGTCGCCGTCGCGGCGCTGAGCGGGCTGGTCGCGGCCGTGGCCACCGCGCTGCTCACCATGGTCGTCGGGCAGCGGACCGGGCCGCGCCGACCGGCGCACGTGCTGCTCGCGGGCGCCGCCGGGGTTTCCCTGGTCAGCCTGCTGGCCGGGGTGGTGGCGGTGCTCTCGGCGAGCGACCACTGGGCACACGAGCAGGGCCAGCGGACCGGATGGGCCACCGCCACGGCGATCGGTACGGCGCTGGCCGGGCTGGCCTTCGCGGCCGGTCTGCTCCGGCTGCCGGGCGTCGCGGCCACCGCCGCGGGGACCGCCCGGCTCGCGCTGGACGGCGTCACCGTGGCGGCGGCGCTGTGGTTCGTCGGCTGGGTGCTCTTCTCCGAGCCGACCCGGCTGCTCGGCGCCGCCACTCCGATGGCCTGCCCGGCGATCCTGGTGACGACGGTGAGCGCCGCGCTCGGGGCCGGCCTCGCCGTGATCGTCGTCTTTCGGGCCGCCGCGCCGCGTCGCCGGCTGGCCGTGCTCGCGACCGGCATCACCGCGGTGAGCTGCGGCGGGCTGGGCCTGAGCGCGGGGCTCTGCCAGTCCGGGCCGACCATGGCGCTCGCCGGCGCGGCGCTGCTGTCGGCCGGCCTGCTGGCCGTCGCGCTCGAGGTGCGCCGGGCCGATCAGCCGGGGGAGGTCGCGCTGGACCTCATCGGTCGGGACGGTGAGTACGCCCTCGCCCCGATGCTGGCGATGGCGGCCTCGGCGATGTACCACCTGCTCCAGGACGGCCGCTTCACCGCGCCGGGCATCCTCGCCGGCAGCGTGGAGGGCTTCGCCCTGGTGGCGCGGCAGTACCTCACCCTCAAGGACGTCCGGGACTACGCCGGCCGCCTGGTCGAGCGGGAGGCGCACTTCCGTGAGCTGGCGCACACCGACCCGTTGACGTCGCTGGCCAACCGGCGCGGGCTGCTGCGGGCGCTGCACGACGGCGCGGCGGCGGGCACGCCGTGCGTCCTGCTCGGTCTGGACCTGGACGGCTTCAAGAACGTCAACGACATGCGCGGCCACGACGTGGGTGACGCGGTGCTGGCCGAGGTGGGCCGTCGGCTGCGCGGCAACCTGCGTCCGGGCGACGTGGCGGCCCGGCTCGGCGGCGACGAGTTCGCCGTGCTCATGCCGGCCCGCCCCGCCGAGGCGGACCGGGTGGCCGAGCGGCTGCTCGGGGTGCTGAACCGCCCGTACGACCAGCCGGAGGGCCCGGTCTTCCTCTCCGTGAGCATCGGCGTGGCCGGGTGGGCCGCCGAGCCGGACGTGGAGTTGCTGCTGCGCCACGCCGACCTGGCGCTGCGCTACGCCAAGCAACGCGGCAAGAACCGGATCGAGCGCTACGACGCGGCGTACGACCAGTTGTTGCGCCGCCGTACCACCGTGGAGCACGAGTTGCGGGGCGCTATCGACCGCGACGAGCTGCGGCTCGCCTTCCAGCCGGTGGCGTCGCTGCCGTCGGTCCGGCCGGTCGGCGCCGAGGCGTTGCTCCGCTGGCACCACCCCGAGCTGGGCAACGTCCGCCCGGACGAGTTCATCCCCCTCGCCGAGGAGTGCGGGATGATCTCCACACTCGGCGCCTGGGTGCTGCACCAGGCCTGCTACCAGCTCTCGCGCTGGCTGGCCGACGGGCACGACGTGTGGGTCTCGGTGAACGTCTCGCCGCGCGAGCTGCACGCCCCGGAGTACGTGGTCCAGGTCGCCGAGGCCCTGCGCGCCCACCACGTACCGCCGCAGCGGTTGGTGCTGGAGGTCACCGAGCACGCGGTCGCCACCGATCTGGACGAGCTGATCCGGCGGTTGACCGCGCTGCGGCTGACCGGCGTACGGATCGCGCTGGACGACTTCGGCGCCGGGTACTCGTCGCTGGGGCAGCTACGCCGGCTCCCCATCGACATCCTGAAGATCGACCACAGCCTGGTGGCCGAGCACGAGCCGGTCCGCCCGGTGGGCAAGGACGGTCCGGCGTTCGCGCCCATGGTCGACATCGTCATGCGGCTGGGCCACCAGCTGGGCATGGAGGTCATCGCCGAGGGCGTCACCACGCCGACGGAGCTGGCCGCGGTGGTCGCCGCGGGCTGCCGGTTCGGTCAGGGAGCGCTGTTCGGCTGGGGGGTGCCCGCGGAGCACCTGGAGGCGATGCTGGAGGCGGCCACCTCGCCGGGCGCGCGGCCCGGTCCGGTGCCCGTCCAGCGCCGCGCACCCGGCGGGTCCGGGCAGGTCATGCCCCCTGGCGGCGGCGCGGCGTCGGCCGACGCGCCGCCGTCCGTTAACCAACATGTGGGATCAGTTGACTCATCGCGTGAGATGCGTCAGGCTTAGCCGCATGTCGTCGTACCGGTCGCTGCGAGTACTTATCTGAGCGCACTCTCCTCCGTCGAGAGTGCGCTGGCCCCGTGCATCTGCACGAGGGCCGTTTTTATTGCCGTCGGAACCTGTCGCGACGGGCCCACGCCCACGTCGCATCGCTGAACAAGCCCCAGCCACTCCAGCCGAAGGCCAGAACCACCATGACGAGACCAACGCCCGAGACCCTCGCCCACACCGCCCGGCGGGCCCGCGCGACCGCCGACCCGGCCGGCGCCGCCGACCCCGCCACCCGCGCCGCGGCCACGCCGGCAGTCCCGGCCGTACGGACATCCGCCCCGGCAGAGGTCTCCGGTGCCGGCTCGCTGGTGCGGTCCCTTGAGGCGCTCGACGTCGACGTCGTCTTCGGCATCCCGGGCGGCGCGATCCTGCCGGCGTACGACCCGCTCTACGACTCCACCGTCCGGCACATCCTGGTCCGCCACGAGCAGGGTGCCGGTCACGCGGCGACCGGGTACGCGCAGGCCACCGGCAAGGTCGGCGTCTGCATCGCCACCTCCGGCCCGGGCGCGACCAACCTGGTGACGCCGATCGCCGACGCGTACATGGACTCGGTCGCGATGGTGGCGATCACCGGGCAGGTGGCTCGCCCGTCGATCGGCACCGACGCCTTCCAGGAGGCGGACATCCAGGGCATCACGCTGCCGATCACCAAGCACAACTTCCTCGTGCAGACCGCCGAGGAGATCCCGCAGGTGCTGGCCGAGGCGTTCCACCTGGCCAGCACCGGCCGGCCCGGCCCGGTGCTGGTCGACATCCCCAAGGACGTGCTCCAGGCGTCGACCACCTTCACCTGGCCGCCCACGCTGGACCTGCCCGGCTACCGGCCCACCCTGCACCCGCACGGCAAGCAGATCCGCGAGGCGGCCCGGTTGCTGGCCGGTGCCCGGCGGCCGGTGCTCTACGTGGGCGGCGGGGTGCTCAAGGCCGGCGCCACCGAGGGGCTGCGTCGGCTCGCCGACCTGACCGGCATCCCGGTCATCACCACGCTGATGGCGCTCGGCGCGTTCCCCGACTCGCACCCGCAGCACCTGGGCATGCCCGGCATGCACGGCACCGTCGCCGCCGTGTACGGCCTCCAGAAGGCCGATCTGATCGTCGCGCTGGGCGCGCGGTTCGACGACCGGGTCACCGGCAAGCTCGACTCGTTCGCGCCGGACGCGGCGGTGGTGCACGCCGACATCGACCCCGCCGAGATCGGCAAGAACCGGCACGCGGACGTCCCGATCGTCGGTGACGCCAAGCACGTCATCGACGAGCTGATCGCGGCGGTCACCGTCGAGCGTGCGGCGGGGCGGGTCACCGACCTGAAGGATTGGTGGACCCAGCTCGACGACCTGCGTAACCGTTATCCGCTGGGCTACGACGAGCCGTCCGACGGCACGCTCTCCCCGCAGTACGTGATCAAGCGGTTGGGAGAGATCGTCGGCCCCGACACGATCTTCGTGGCCGGGGTGGGGCAGCACCAGATGTGGGCGTCCCAGTTCATCTCCTACGAGAAGCCGTACACCTGGTTGAACTCCGGCGGCCTCGGCACCATGGGCTACGCGGTGCCGGCGGCCATGGGCGCGAAGGTCGGCAAGCCGGACGCGGTGGTGTGGGCGATCGACGGTGACGGTTGCTTCCAGATGACCAACCAGGAGTTGGCGACCTGCGCGCTGGAGGGCATCCCGGTCAAGATCGCCGTCATCAACAACGGCAACCTCGGCATGGTCCGGCAGTGGCAGACGCTCTTCTACAACGAGCGCTACTCCAACACCGAGCTGGGCACGCACAAGCACCGGATCCCCGACTTCGTCAAGCTCGCCGAGGCGCTGGGCTGCGTCGGGCTGCGCTGCGAGACCGCCGAGGACGTGGACAAGACCATCGCCGCCGCCATGGAGATCAACGACGTCCCGGTGGTGATCGACTTCGTGGTCGGCAAGGACGCCATGGTCTGGCCGATGGTCGCTGCCGGCACCAGTAACGACGAGATCATGTTCGCCCGCGGCGTCCGCCCGGTCTTCGACGAGGATGACATCTGACCATGAGTGAGCGAAGCGCACGAATCATCAAGGCCGATGCCTCGACCGAGCGAAGCGAGGTCGTGGCATGACCATGCACACTCTGTCCGTGCTCGTGGAGAACAAGCCGGGCGTCCTCGCCCGGGTGTCCGGCCTGTTCTCCCGCCGCGGTTTCAACATCGACAGCCTCGCCGTCGGCGAGACCGAGAACCCGGACGTCTCCCGGATCACCATCGTGGTGAACGCGGACTCGTCCCCGCTGGAGCAGGTCACCAAGCAGCTCAACAAGCTGGTCAACGTACTCAAGATCGTTGAGTTGGATCCGCAGGTCTCGGTCGCCCGGGAGTTGCTGCTGGTGAAGGTCCGCGCCGACCGGGCCGCCCGGTCCCAGGTGCTCGAGACCGTCAACCTGTTCCGGGCCCGGGTGGTGGACGTCGCACCGGACACGCTGACCATCGAGGCCACCGGCACGCCGGACAAGCTCGACGCGCTGCTGCGCGACCTCGAGCCCTTCGGCATCAAGGAAATGGTCCAGTCCGGGCTGGTGGCCATCGGGCGCGGCTCGCGTTCGATCACCGCCGGTCCCGCGCTGCGGGCCGCCTGACCCATCCGCAAAGACCACGACGGGCACTCAGGCCGTCGTACGAAAGGGAAGTTCTCATGAGCGTTGAGGTGTACTACGACGACGATGCCGACCTCGGCCTGATCCAGGCCAAGAAGGTCGCGGTGATCGGCTACGGCAGCCAGGGGCACGCCCACGCGCTGTCGCTGCGTGACTCCGGCGTCGACGTGGTGATCGGTCTGCCGGAGGGCTCGAAGAGCCGTCCCAAGGCCGAGGAGCAGGGCCTTCGGGTGCTCACGCCGGCGGCGGCCTCGGCCGAGGCGGACGTGATCATGGTGCTTGCGCCGGACACCGCCCAGCGCAAGATCTATGCCGAGTCGATCGAGCCGCACCTGGCCCCCGGCAAGGCGATCTTCTTCGGCCACGGTTTCAACATCCGGTACGGCCTGATCAAGCCGCCGGCCGAGGTGGACGTGGCCATGGTCGCCCCCAAGGGCCCCGGCCACCTGGTGCGTCGCCAGTACGTCGACGGCAAGGGTGTGCCCTGTCTGGTCGCCGTCGAGCAGGACGCCACCGGCACCGCGTTCGCCCTCGCCCTCGCGTACGCCAAGGGGATCGGCGGCACCCGGGCCGGCGCGATCAAGACCACCTTCACCGAGGAGACCGAGACCGACCTCTTCGGCGAGCAGGCGGTGCTCTGCGGCGGTGCCTCGGCGCTGGTGCAGACCGGTTTCGAGGTGCTCACCGAGGCGGGTTACGCCCCGGAGGTCGCCTACTTCGAGTGCCTGCACGAGCTGAAGCTGATCGTCGACCTGATGTACGAGGGCGGCATCGCGAAGATGCGGTACAGCATCTCCGACACCGCCGAGTACGGCGACCTCTCCCGGGGCTCGCGCATCATCGACTCCCGCGTCAAGGATGAGATGCGCAAGATCCTGGGCGAGATCCAGTCCGGCGAGTTCGCCCGTGAGTGGGTCGCCGAGGACGAGGCCGGCCGCCCCAACTTCACCAAGTGGCAGGCCGAGGGCGCGGCGCACCCGATCGAGGAGACCGGTAGGAAGCTGCGCGGCATGATGAGCTGGGTCGACCGCCCGATCACCGAAACCGCCTGACGCCACCCCGAAAAACGGATCACCCAGCCCCGGGCCGCGCTCTCCCCAGCGCGCGCCCGGGGCTCGCTCCGAGCCCTCGTCGATCTTGCACTTTCGGATGGCGATTTGTGGGGGTTGGCCCCGTAGGTCGCCGCAGAAAGTGCAAGATCGCGGGGACGGAGGGGTGTAGGGGGGCGGGGTGGGTGGGGTTTCGGGGTGGTGAACGGTTGATGTCGGTCGCTTGTCCGGGCGTGTGAGGGCACTCACCCCGCAGACCGGAACACGCCGGCCAGCGCGGCCCCTACGATCGCGGGTAGGTGCGCTGAGCCGGCACCTGACGGCCACGGCACGGATCAGCACGGGGTGCAGTGCGGCGCCCCGCCACCCGCGCCGATCGCAAACACGACCTCTACGAGGACCGATGAATCCTGTCGTACTGATCGCCGAAGAACTCGCCCCCGCCGCCATCGAGGTGCTCGCCCACGACTTCGACGTCCGTCACGTCGACGGCACCGACCGTCCGGCCCTGCTCTCGGCGCTCTCCGAGGCCGACGCCGTCATCGTGCGCAGCGCGACCCAGATCGACGCCGAGGCGGTCGCCGCCGCACCGCGGCTCAAGGTGGTCGCCCGCGCGGGCGTCGGGCTCGACAACGTCGAGGTGCCGGCGGCCACCGCGCGGGGCGTGATGGTCGTCAACGCACCCACCTCGAACATCGTCTCCGCCGCCGAGCAGGCCGTCGCACTGCTGCTCGCCGTCGCCCGCAACACCGCCAGCGCCAGCGCGGCGCTCAAGGCGGGCGAGTGGAAGCGGTCCAAGTACACGGGCGTCGAGGTGCAGGGCAAGACCGTCGGTGTGGTCGGGCTCGGCCGCATCGGGGTGCTCTTCGCGCAGCGCATCGCCGCGTTCGGCACCCGACTGATCGCGTACGACCCGTACATCCAGCCGGCTCGGGCGGCGCAGCTCGGCGTACGGCTGGTCGGGCTGGAGGAGCTGCTGCGCGAGAGCGACTTCATCTCGATCCACCTGCCGAAGACCCCGGAGACGGTCGGCCTGATCGGCGAGAAGGAGCTGGCGCTCGTCAAGCCCAGCGTCCGCATCGTGAACGCCGCCCGCGGTGGCCTGGTCGACGAGCAGGCGCTCGCCGACGCCATCGCCGAGGGGCGGGTCGCCGGCGCCGGCGTCGACGTGTACTCCAAGGAGCCCTGCACCTCCTCGCCGCTGTTCGCCTTCGACAACGTGGTGGCCACCCCGCACCTGGGCGCCTCGACCCACGAGGCGCAGGACAAGGCCGGTCTGGCGGTTGCCAAGAGCGTGAAGCTGGCGCTGCAGGGCGAGTTCGTGCCGGACGCCGTCAACGTCCAGGCCGGCGGCGTGGTCGCCGAGGACGTCCGCCCGCTGCTGCCGCTGGCCGAGAAGCTGGGCCGGGCCTTCACCGCCGTCGCCGGTGGGGTCGCGGCCAACGTCACCGTCGAGGTTCGCGGTGAGGTCGTCGGCCACGACGTGTCGGTGCTCAAGCTGGCCGCGACGAAGGGCCTGTTCAGCTCGGTGGTCGAGGACCAGGTCACCTACGTCAACGCCCCGCACCTGGCCGCCGAGCGCGGCGTCGAGGTCACTCTGGACAGTCAGGCCGAGACCGCCGACCAGCCTCTCCTGGTCACGGTGCGCGGTGCCCTGCCGGATGGCCGGGCGGTGAGCGTCTCCGGGACGGTCACCCACGCGGGCAGCCGCGACGTCCCGCGGCTGACCGAAGTGGACGGCTTCGACGTGGAGATCGCCGCGGAGGGCATCCTGCTGTTCCTGCGGTACGCGGACCGCCCGGGCGTCGTCGGCACCGTCGGTACGCTGCTCGGCGAGTCGGGCATCAACATCGCCGCGATGCAGGTGGCCCGGCGCGAGGCGGGCGGCGAGACGCTGATGACCCTCACCGTCGACCAGGCGCTCGGCGCCGATCTGCTGACCTCGGCGGCCGACTCGATCGGCGCGACCGCCGCCAGCGCGGCCGACCTGCGCGACGAGTAGTTAGCGGCCGCCACGCGACAGGTGGCGGCGCGGACGACAGCACCACGGGGGGCCCGGCGACAGCGCCGGGCCCCTTCGTCGTACGCCGGGAGGTGTTCCGCCCCGGGAACGGTCAGTTCGGCAACCGGACCGGGGGCGGGTAGACCGAACCGTCCTGGGCGTCGAAGAGCATCAGCCCGTGCTCGCCGGCCAGCCGCTCGATGTCGAGCAGCACCTGGTCCGGGCAGGTCGGGTGCAGGTTCAGCTCGACGTGATCGTGGGCGGCGTGCAGCGGCGCGACCGCCCACGGGCTGTCCGGGCCGGGGTGACGGTCCGGATAGGACGCGGTGATCGCCCGGTAGAAGCCGACGACGCGCGGGTCCGGGTATCGGTCCACGTGCCGCCCCTGCCGGCAACCCTCGACCGCTGCCCGCACGTCCTCGGGCGTCGCCCCGTCCTCCAGGGCCCACACACTCAGATCGAAACTCACGGCGGACAGCGTGCCATCCGTCGTTCACCATGTCGAAACTGCCTCACCGCCGGCCAATCGCCGAACCCGTGCGGGCGGCGTCCGAAGGCGTCCGCTGTGGAGACTCTTGCGTCGAGTTGCGTCGATTCGCTAGCGTACGACTGCGGTTACTGGCCGCCAGGCCGTGGCGCCGGCCCGTCTTCGGGTGGCGCGGTCGACGTCCGGCCCGACCGGTCCGCACCCCTCGATTGTGCGAGCCACGCGCACTCGTCGCTGATCGGCCCCCACAGCCGTTGCCGAGGCCGTGGGGGCCGATCGCAATTCACGCGCTCTGCGGGTCACCCCGTCTGACGTGCGACGCGGCTATGATCGGCCGCCGTGACAAGCGCCCAGTTGTTCAATGGCGGTGGCCGCCGGGTCGCCCGGCCGCGGCGACCTGCGCCGCCACGACGAGCCCTGCGGTCGACGCGGCTCCTCGCGGCCCTGGTGGCGGTGCTCGTGCTGGCCGGCTGTTCGCCCGATCCGACCGGCTCGCCCGCTTCGCGCGACTCGTCGTCGGCTCCGGGGACCGCCGAGCCGCGGTCGACGAGTGGGCTCGGCCCGGCCGGGGGCCGGCAACCCGGCACGGGCAGCGCGGACGAGGCCCAACGCCGCCGTTTCGCGGCGGCGGCCACCCTCCTGAAGAGCAAGCCGGGGGTGCTCGGAATCCTGGTACGGGACCGGCGCACCGGCACTTCCTGGCGGGCGGGGACCACCGATCATCCGATCTGGACGGCCTCCACCATCAAACTCGCGATGGTCGTCGGGCTGCTGGAGCGCTCACGGGCGGGGGAGATCACGCTCGACAGCGCCGCCCGTCGACAGATCGCCGACATGCTGAACTTCTCCTCCGACGACGCGGCCACCGCTCTGTGGAACCGCTACGGCCGGGACGGACAGCTCAAACGCTTTCAGCAGCGCTACGGCATGACCGGGCTGACCACCGTCGCCGGCTACGCGCGCTTCTGGGGTCACCTCAAGTGCACGGCTGAGGATCTGCAGCGGTTGATGTCGTACGTGCTGGACGACCTCGACCCGACCGACCGGGCCTACATCGTCGGCGCGATGCGTTCGGTCGGCTCGATCCAGCGTTGGGGTGTCTGGGCGGCCGGCAGCGACAAGCACCCCGGCACCAAGGACGGCTGGTCGATCGAGCCGGACCCGGGCGGGGAGCACTGGGTCACCAACACCGTGGGGTTCGCCGGCGACGACCAGCGCTACGTCGTCGCCGTCATGTACCAACTGCCACCCGGCAAGGGGATCGATGTGGGGGTGCACGCGGTGAGCGATCTGGTCGCCACCGTCTTCGGGGCACGGACCCCGGCGCGGGTGACCGTGCCGGACCCCAGCACGGGACGCTAGGGCCTGTTTCATAAGAACTGGCCGGCCTGCGGCGGGCCCGGACGACGACCGGCGGCGTTGGGGGGGGGGGGGGGGTGAGAAACAGGGTGGGGGGGGAAAACCGCGGGGGGGGGGGGGGCCGGCGGCGG
>NZ_JBFAOC010000038.1:0-7466 GCF_040675055.1 Micromonospora sp. NPDC049662 | reverse complement strand
CGCCCGGCGGGTTTGGGTTTCGTCCGGATACAACACCGGTATCCGGACGAAACCGCGCCTTGCCGGATCGCCGCCCGGACTCTGCCTCGGCTCGACCGCCCTTATGAAACAGGCCCTCGGGCCCTCAGCGCCGGTGGGCGAAGAGCGCCCGGTACTCGGAGCCACCCCGGAACCAGGCCAGGCCCGTGGGGCCGGCGGCGTAGAGCGCGGTGGCGTACGCGTCGGCGACCGTCAGGTCCGGGCCGACGACGGTCGCGGCGATGAGGTGGTTGGCCGGCTCGCCGGTGTGCGGGTCGACGACGTGTCCCCGCCGTCCGGACACCCCGGAGGTGCCGACTGCTCCCGAGGTCATCTCCAGCATCAGTGGCGCGCGGTCCGGCGCCGTCGGGTGGTGTACCGCGACCCGCCACGGTCCGCCGTGCGGCGCGCGGCCCCGGACCACGAGGTCGGCGCCGGCGAGTACGGCGTAGTCGTGCACGCCCGCCGCGCGCAGCCGGGCGGCGGCGCGGTCCACGGCCCAGCCGCCCAGTAGGCCGCCCGGGTCGAAGCCGCCGGGGACCGCCCAGGCGTCGAACCAGCCGTCGGTGGCGGCGCGCATCGCCGTGCAGCGGTCCACCAGGTCGGCCAGCGGGGCGTACGACGCGGGGCTGATCTCGCCCCGGCGCAGCCTGGAGACCAGGCTCTCCGGACGGTTCGGGCCGTAGGTCAGGTCGATCGCGCGCAGTTCGGCGACGCTGTCCCGCAACGCCTCGCCGACGCCCCGGCGGCCGAGCCCTTCGGGGGCGTTGAGCAGCAGGGTGTACTCCGCCGTGGCGGTGCGGACGGTGTGCTGCACGGCGATGCGGCCCTGGGTGGCGGCGGCCGGGTCGAACCGGCGACGGCGGCTGCCGAGGCGGAGGTCGGGCCGGCGGTGCCGGAACGCCGACAGGTCCGGCCAGCGGGTCCGCGGCTGCTCGTCGATGCGCATGGCGCCTGCCCCCTCGCAGTTGACGTCGCGTCGTCACGACCACCGTTCGCGGGCCCCCTGACCCGCTGTCCCTTACCGTAGGCAGCGCAGATGATCGCTACATGAATCCCAGCTGAGAGGGTGCTGTGCATCCTCCTGTCTCAGATGCTGGAAGCTTCGTACCGGGAGTCGGGACGGCGACGTACCGTTGCCGGACAGGGCAGTCGAGCGTGGGGAGAGCGGGCGTGACGCGGATCGCGGTGGTGGCCGGGGACGGCATCGGGCCCGAGGTGGTCGCGCAGGCCCGCAAGGTCCTCGACGCGGTGCTTCCCGGTGTGCAGGCCACCGAGTACGACCTCGGCGCCGCCCGCTGGCACCGTACCGGAGAGGTCCTGCCCGACTCGGTGCTGACCGAGCTGGCCGGGCACGACGCGATCCTGCTCGGCGCGGTGGGTGACCCCACGGTGCCGCCGGGTGTCCTGGAGCGCGGCCTGCTGCTCAAGCTCCGGTTCGCCTTCGACCAGTACGTCAACCTGCGCCCCTCGCGGCTCTGGCCCGGCGTCGCCGGGCCGCTGGGCAACGTGAAGCCGGGCGAGGTCGACCTGGTGGTGGTCCGCGAGGGCACCGAGGGGCTGTACGCCGGCGCGGGCGGGACGTTGCACCGCGACACGCCCGCCGAGGTCGCCACGGAGGAGAGCCTCAACACCCGGCACGGCGTGGAGCGGGTGATCCGTGACGCGTTCGCGCGGGCCGGTCGTCGGGAGCGGCGCAAGGTCACGCTGGTGCACAAGACCAACGTACTGACCCACGCCGGGTCGCTGTGGTCGCGCGCCTTCGCGGCGGTCGCGGCCGAACACCCGGACGTGGCGACGGAGTACCAGCACGTCGACGCGGCCGCGATGTTCCTGGTGACCCAGCCGCAGCGCTACGACGTGGTGGTCACCGACAACCTCTTCGGCGACATCCTCACCGACATCGCCGCCGCCGTCACCGGCGGAATCGGGCTGGCCGCCAGTGGCTGCATCAACCCCGAGGGCGCGTACCCCTCGATGTTCGAGCCGGTGCACGGCTCGGCGCCGGACATCGCCGGGCAGGGCGTCGCGGACCCGGTGGCCGCGGTGCTCTCCGTGGCGCTGCTGCTGGAGCAGCTCGGGCACGCCGAGGCGGCGGCCCGGGTCGACGCGGCGGTCGCCGCCGAGTTGGCCGGCCGTACCCCGGGCGCGACGCTGCGCACCGCCGAGGTCGGCGACCGGCTCGCCGCCCACGCCGTAGCCTGACCGCCCCGGGCCGCGTCGCGGCCGGGGGCGGTCTTCGCCTGTCCGGGCAGTCCACCCGGTCCCGAGCGGCGCTACCTTCTGAACGGTCGTTCGGGGTAAGTTTCTGGCACAGCCATGTCGGTGTGCGATCCCGCATGCCGTTGTCCCGCAGGGAGGTCAGCGCGATGAGCGGTGGTGACAAGCTCGACTTCGAGATCCGTCCGAATCCCACGCCGGTATCCGCCGCCGACCGGGCTGCCCTGCTGGCCAACCCCGGATTCGGCCGCGTCTTCACCGACCACATGATCACGATCCGCTACGCGGAGGGCAAGGGCTGGTACGACGCCCGGGTGGAGGCGCGGGCGCCGATCCCGATGGACCCGGCCAGCGCGGTGCTGCACTACGCGCAGGAGATCTTCGAAGGGCTGAAGGCCTACCGGACGGCCGACGGTGGCGTGACGATGTTCCGGCCGGACGCCAACGCCGCCCGCTTCGTCGACTCGGCCAAGCGGATGGCGATGCCGGCGTTGCCGCCCGAGGTGTTCGTCGACTCACTGCACAAGCTCATCGAGATCGACCGGGAGTGGATCCCGACCGGCGAGGACGGCAGTCTCTACCTGCGGCCGTTCATGTTCGCCAGCGAGGTCTTCCTCGGCGTCCGTCCGGCCAACGAATACCTGTACATGGTGATCGCCTCGCCGGCCGGCGCGTACTTCACCGGTGGCGTCAAGCCGGTCACGATCTGGGTCTCCCCGGACTACACCCGGGCGGCGCCCGGCGGCACCGGCGCGGCCAAGTGTGGCGGCAACTACGCCACGTCGCTGGCGGCCCAGGCGGAGGCCATCGAGGCCGGCTGCGACCAGGTGGTCTTCCTCGACGCCGTGGAGCGCCGCTTCGTCGACGAGTTGGGCGGCATGAACGTCTTCTTCGTCTACGACGACGACACGGTGGTCACCCCGCCGCTGACCGGCACGATCCTGCCGGGCATCACCCGCGACGCGATCATCACGCTGGCCGGCAAGGCGGGGCACCAGGTGCAGGAGCGGCCGGTCTCGTTCGCCGACTGGCAGGCCGACGCGGCCAGCGGCCGGCTGCGCGAGGTCTTCGCCTGCGGCACCGCCGCGGTGATCACCCCGATCGGCGGGGTGCGCTTCCCCGACGGCGAGTTCCTGATCGGTGGCGGCGAGCCCGGCCGGGTCACCATGTCGCTGCGTCAGCAGTTGGTCGACATCCAGCGCGGCAAGGCCGCCGACCCGCACGGTTGGGTGCACCAGGTCTTCTGACGTCCGTCGGCCGACCGACCCGTCGAACGGGCCGGTCGGCCGCGGCGCTGGGACACGCGCCCTAACCCTCGTCGAGCAGGTGGTCGCGTAGGGCGGCGAGCTGCTTGTCGGTCACCCCGGCATGCCGCAGGTACGCCTCGATCGAGCCGTGCCCCTCACGCAGTTCGTCAAGGAACATCTGCATGGCCTCGGCGGGCGACGCCAGGAACGGCGCCGGCACCTCCGCGGCGTCCGGCATGGTGGCGGCCAGCCAGGCGCTGAACCGGGCCGACGCCTCGGTGCTCAGCGCGTAGTCGGCGGTGATGTCCGCGTCGTCGACGCCCAGCACGGCGAGGGTCAGGGCGCACACGATGCCGGTGCGGTCCTTGCCGGCCACACAGTGCACGACGACCGGGGCGTTCGCCGAGTCGGCGATCAGCCCGATCGCCTCGCCCAGGCCCGCGGTGCCGGTCTGGGCCAGGTCGGCGTAGCGGTCGGCGAGGTAGCGCGCCAGGTCGGTGCCCTTCTCGTGCGGCGTCAGCGCCCAGTCCTCGTGCTCCGGGTGGATGTGCCGGTACGTCAGCCCCTGGTAGGCCGGCACCCGACCGTCGCGCTCCACCTCGGTGGGGCGGCGCAGGTCGACGACGGTGCGGATGCCGATGGCGGCGAACGCGTCGCGGTCCTGCTCGTCGAGCCGGTGCAGGGAGTCGGAGCGGTAGAGGCGACCACGGCGCACGGTACGGCCGTCGTGGCCGAGGTAGCCGCCGACGTCGCGGAAGTTGAAGGTCGCGGGCAGCGTGATGTGACGTTCGTCGTCGATGGCGTCCACGTGCACACGGTAACGGCCGGCGGGCTCATGTCCCACCGGCCGTCGGGTCGGATCGGTCAGCGCGCGGTGCCCGGGGGAAGCGCGCCGTACGTCTCGTCGTAGTAACCGCCGAGCTGATCCCGGTACGCCGGGTCGCTGTGGCTGGCCTCGTCGTACTCGGGGGCGGCCTTGATCTGGTCGCGGGTGCGGTCGACGGAGACGGTGCGCTGGTCGTGGTCGACCAGGTTGACCGTGCCGGCGGGCAGCATCACCTTCTTGCCGAAGACCCACGGCCCGGTGTCCACGACCAGGTAGCTGCCGCCGACCTCGTGGCTGGCGCTGTCGATTTTGCCGACACCGCCGTCGCTGGCCTCGACCTTGTAGCCGACCAGGTCGGCGTCGGCCACGCCGGCGGTGTCGCGGTAGCGCCACGGGTCGAACGTGCCGGCCGGCGCCCCGCCGGCCACGGCGCCCTGGTCGCCGCCGCGCAGCGGGTCCGGCCCGGCGTGGGCGGCGTGTGGGTCGATCCTGTCCATGCCGTTCGCTCCTGACTGTCGCCGACGTCCCGGGCTGTCGTGCCCGCCCCTGAGGAGCTACCCGGCTGCGGGGGCCCGGAAACGGCGACCGGACCGGAGCGCCGGCCGGTCCGGGCCGCACGAGGGGCCTCAGGCCAGGGCGGCCTCGGCGTCCAGCGTGACCGCCGCCGCGTGGACGACGGCGGAGATCCGCAACGCCTCGTGCACCTGCTCCCGGGGGACGCCACGACGGCGCAGCGCCTTCTCCTGCGTCTGGAGGCAGATCTCGCAGCCGATGATCGCGGACACGCCGAGGCACCACAGCTTGAAGTCGCTCTTGTCCACGCCGGGTCGGGCGACGAGCTGCATGCGGAGGCGGGCCGGTATCGAGGCGTACTCCTCGTCGCCGATGAGATGCGTGGCGCGGTAGTAGATGTTGGTCATCGCCATGACGGCCGCCGCGCCCTTGGCCGCCTCGACGCCGTCCGGCCCGAGGGGGTCGAGCGCCTCGGCGGCGATCTCGCGCAGTACCAGCGGGTTGCGCGCGGCCACCGCGCAGGCCAGCGCCGTGCCCCACGTCCGCGCCGGGGTCAGCGTCGCCGCGCCGATCGTCGAGTCGAGGTTGTGGGCGATGTCCGTGGCGTACGCGGGCAGGGCCGCCCGGATCGTGTCCAGTCCCACGGGTCAGTCCTCGGCGGGTGGGGTGTCGGTGTCGAGCGACACGGTGCGCACGGGGCCTCCTTGTGGGCGGGATGTCCCACCATGTGGATTGTCTCTCCCAAAAGCGGGAGCGGGTGGCAAAGTAGCGATCGTGACCTGCACCGCCCTGATTATTGCGACCTAGCGCGCCGGCTCTCCCCTCCGCCGAGCGCGCAGACCTCCCGCATCCCGCGGGGGGTCTTTTTGTTGCTCCGAGAAAGGATCCTGATGACGTTCCAGGTCTTCGACACGACGTTGCGAGACGGCGCCCAGCGCGAGGGGCTCACCTACTCGGTGGTCGACAAGCTGGCGGTGGCCCGGCTGCTCGACGAGTTCGGCGTCGGGTTCATCGAGGGCGGTTGGCCGGGCGCGGTGCCCAAGGACACCGAGTTCTTCCGCCGCGCCCGCACCGAGCTGACCCTGCGTCACGCCGTGCTGGTGGCGTTCGGCGCCACCCGCAAGGTCGGTGTCGCGGTCGCCGACGACCCTCAGGTGCGCGGCCTGCTGGACGCGCAGACCCCGGCGGTCGCCCTGGTCGCCAAGGCCGACATCCGCCATGTCGAGCGCGCGTTGCGCACCACCGGCGCGGAGAACCTGGCGATGATCCACGACACCGTCACCCACCTGGTCGCCGAGGGACGCCGGGTCTTCGTCGACGGCGAGCACTTCTTCGACGGCTACCGCCACGACCCCGCGTACGGCGCCGCCGTGGTGCAGACCGCGCTCGCCGCGGGCGCCGAGCGGATGGTCCTCTGCGACACCAACGGCGGGATGCTGCCGTCCCAGGTGACCGCCGCGATCCACGACCTGACCGGCCGGCTCGGGGTCGACGCCGCGCTGTTCGGCATGCACGCCCAGAACGACACGGCCTGCGCGGTCGCCAACACGATCGCCGCCGTCGAGGCGGGGGTCCGGCACGTGCAGGGCACCGCCAACGGGTACGGCGAACGCCCCGGCAACGCCGACATCTTCGCCGTCGTCGCCAATCTCCAGCTCAAGCTGGGTATGCCCGTCCTACCGGAGGGATGCCTGGCCCAGATGGTGCGGGTCTCGCACGCCATCGCCGAGATCGCCAACATCGCCCCCGACACCCACCAGGCGTACGCCGGGGCCGCCGCCTTCGCCCACAAGGCGGGGCTGCACGCGAGCGCGATCAAGGTCGACCCGTTGCTCTACAACCACGTGGACCCGTCGGTGGTGGGCAACGACATGCGGATCCTGATAACCGAGATGGCCGGCCGGGCCAGTGTCGAGCTCAAGAGCCGCGAACTCGGCCTGGACCTGGCCGGCCGTCCGGAGGCGCTGACCCGGGTCACCAAGCGGGTCAAGGAGTTGGAGGCGGGCGGGTGGTCCTTCGAGGCCGCCGACGCCTCGTTCGAGCTGCTCGTCCGCTCCGAACTGCCCGAGGGCGGCCCGGCGCGGCCGTTCACCCTGGAGTCGTACCGGGTGCTGGTCGAGCACCGCGAGGACGGCGCGGTCGTCTCCGAGGCGACCGTGAAGATCCGGGTACGCGGCGAGCGGGTCATCGCCACCGCGGAGGGCAACGGCCCGGTCAACGCGCTGGACGAGGCGCTGCGGGTCGGGCTGGCGCGGCACTACCCGCAGTTGCGCGACTTCGAGCTGGCCGACTACAAGGTGCGCATCCTGGAGGGCAGCCACGGCACGGGCGCGGTGACGCGGGTGTTGCTGGAGACCGCCAACGGCACCGGCCGGGACTGGACGACGGTGGGCGTACACCCCAACGTCGTCGAGGCGAGCTGGCACGCCCTGGTAGACGCCCTCACCTACGGCCTGGCTCCCGCCCCGGTCTGACCGCAGACCACCGCGGCGCACATCGCCGTCGGTCCGGCGCGGCGGCGGCGGCGCACCTCGCCGGACGGGAAGCGGGGAGTCGGTTGCGGGGGTTGGGGGGGGGGTGTTCGAGGCGTTGGAGAGGCACCACCACCCCCCCGGGCGGGGCGCGCCCCCCGGCGGGGAGGT
>NZ_JBFAOC010000037.1:0-65958 GCF_040675055.1 Micromonospora sp. NPDC049662 | reverse complement strand
GCGCCCGCTTTAACTCGTTTGACTCCGGGTATCACGCCGGCGTCGGGGTGGGCCGGCGGCCCCCCCCGGGGGGGGCCGCGGCGCCGCCCCCCCCCCCCGGCGGGTACGTCAGTCGTTGGCGTGCAGGGCGGCGTTCAACTCGATGCCGCGGCCGGTGCGCGGGCGGGCCTCCAGCGCGCCCGTCACCGAGTTGCGCCAGAACAGCAGGCCGTCGACGCCGGACAGCTCCCGGCCCTTGACCACCCGGCCGTCCGGCAGCGTGATCTTGGAGGCGGCGGTGATGTAGCAGCCGGCCTCGACCACGCAGTCGTCGCCGAGGGAGATACCCACGCCCGCGTTCGCGCCGATCAGACTCCGCTCGCCGATGCTCACCTTCTCGGTGCCGCCGCCGGAGAGGGTGCCCATGATCGAGGCGCCACCGCCGATGTCGGAGCCGTCGCCGACCAGCACCCCCTGCACGATCCGCCCCTCCACCATCGAGGTGCCCACCGTGCCGGCGTTGAAGTTGACGAAGCCCTCGTGCATCACCGTCGTGCCGGCGGCCAGGTGGGCGCCGAGGCGCACCCGGTCGGCGTCGGCGATCCGCACACCCGAGGGCACCACGTAGTCGGTCATCCGGGGGAACTTGTCCACCCCGTACACCGACAGGTGGCGGCCCGCGGCCCGCTCGATCACCCGCAGCTCGTCCACCCGCTCCGGGGGGCACGGCCCGGCGGACGTCCAGGCCACGTTCGCCAGCTTGCCGAAGACGCCGTCGAGGTTGAGCTGGTTGGGCCGCACCAGGCGGTGGGAGAGCAGGTGCAACCGGAGGTACGCGTCGGACGCGTCCTTGATGGGGTCGTCCAGCGAGCCGATCACGGTGACCACCTGCACGGTACGCAGACCGGGCAGCGGCCGGTCGCCCAACGCACCCGGCGGCAGGTCCAGCACGTCCGACTTGTCCTCGCCGGCGATCAGCGGCAGCTCACCCAGGCCCAGCTTGCCGGTCGGGTACCAGGTGTCGAGCACCTGCCCGTCGGCGGTGACGGTGGCCAGGCCGATGCCCCACGCGGAATCTGCGGACGTCACTGTTAACCCTCTCGGTCGCGGCCACGCCGGCCTCGGCTCGCTCCTCGCGCTGACAGACCTGAAGGTACCGTGCGAACCATGGAGAACCCGCTGACCCCCGAGGTCCTCGCCGATCCGGTGCAGCTGACCCGCGTACTGGTCGACATAGAGTCCGTGTCCCTCAACGAGAAGGCGATCGCCGACTGCGTGGAGGAGGTGCTGCGGGGCGTACCGCACCTGTCCACGCACCGGCACGGCAACACGGTGATGGCCCGTACCGACCTGGGCCGCTCGCAGCGCGTCGTGCTGGCCGGGCACCTCGACACGGTGCCGCTGAACAACAACTTCCCGTCGACCATGCGCGGCGACCTGATGTACGGCTGCGGAACCTCCGACATGAAGTCCGGCACCGCCTACGCGCTGCACCTGGCGGTGACGCTGCCCGAGCCGCGCTACGACGTGACGTACTTCTTCTACGAGGCCGAGGAGATCGAGTCCCGCTACAACGGGTTGAACCTGGTCGCCCAGGCGTTCCCGGAGTGGCTGGAGGCGGACTTCGCGGTGCTGCTGGAGCCGACGTACGGCATCGTCGAGGCGGGCTGCCAGGGCACCATGCGCTCAGTGGTCACCACCACCGGCGTACGCGCCCACTCGGCGCGCTCCTGGCACGGGGTCAACGCCATCCACGGCGCTGGGGAGGTGCTGCGCCGCCTCCAGACGTACGAGGCACGACGGGTCACCATCGACGGCTGCGACTACCGCGAGGGCATGAACGCGGTACGCATCAACGGTGGGGTGGCCGGCAACGTCATCCCGGACCTGTGCGAGGTCGAGGTCAACTACCGCTTCGCCCCCGACCGGACCCCGGCCGAGGCGGAGGCACACCTGCGTGAGGTGTTCGCCGGTTTCGAGGTGCGGGTCACCGACTCGATCGCGGGCGCCCCGCCCGGGCTCAGCGCCGCCCCGGCGAAGGAGTTCCTGGCGGCGGTCGGCGCCGCCCCGATCGGCAAGCTGGGTTGGACGGACGTGGCCCGGTTCGCGGCCATGGGGATTCCCGCGCTGAACTTCGGCCCGGGCGATCCGAACCTCGCCCACCACCCGGACGAGCACGTCGAGATCAGCAAGATCCGGGACGGCGCGGCGACGCTGCACCGCTGGCTCGCGCCGGCCTGACCCGGTCGGAATCGCTCAGGTCGGGCCGGTCGGCCCCGTTTCCGGCGATCAAGAGGTTCGCGTCAGCCTGGCCCGTTGTCGGCGGCGCGAACCTCTTGATCGGCTCCGGATCCCGTGGTGGTGGCGGCGGCGGGCGACAGGGCGGGGTCGAGATCGCGGGTGCGGCGGCGCTCGGCCACCACATCGTGGATCCGTCGCTGCATCTGTCGACGGATCCGGATCATCTCGCTGTTGCTGATCACGCTGTCTCCTCCCCCGAAGGCGCGCGCCGGGGCATACCCGGTATGTGAATAGTAAGACGTACGGGGAAGCCAAATAGTTGCCCTTGATCGCGAACTATTTCCCGGCGTCGGTAGCCCGCGCCCCCGAGGTGTGCGGCTCCACTACGGTTGCTGCATGAGCCAGAACAACGGGCGGGAGGCCGGCCGCAGCCCGGGGCGGGAGCGGCACCGGGGCGCCGTCACGCTGCGCCGGGGGGCGATCCCGAGCAGCACCGCCGACCAGCGGCTGCTGGACTCGCGCGGGCGCGAGGACTGGAAGACCAGGGACGCCTGGCGGGCGCTGCGGATCCTCTCCGAGTTCGTCGAGGGCTTCGACACCCTCGCCGACCTGCCGCCGGCCGTCAGCGTGTTCGGCTCGGCGCGCAGCGGTCCGGACACCGCCGAGTGCCGGCTGGCCGAGGAGGTGGGCGGCGCGCTGGCCCGCGCGGGCTACGCGGTGATCACCGGCGGCGGGCCGGGCGTGATGGAGGCCGCCAACCGGGGCGCCACCGAGGCCGGCGGGCTCTCCGTCGGGCTCGGCATCGAGCTTCCGTTCGAGCAGGGCATCAACGACTGGGTCGACCTGGCCATCGACTTCCGCTACTTCTTCGCCCGCAAGACCATGTTCGTCAAGTACGCCCAGGCGTTCGTGGTGCTGCCCGGTGGGTTCGGCACCATGGACGAGCTCTTCGAGGCGCTGACCCTGGTGCAGACCGGCAAGGTCACCCGGTTCCCGGTCGTGCTGATGGGGGTGGCCTACTGGCAGGGGCTGCTCGACTGGCTGCGCGACACGATGGCCGCCAGCGGCAAGATCGGCCCGGTGGACCTGGACCTGATCTGCCTCACCGACGACGTCAACGCCGCCGTCCGCCACATCGTCGAGGCCGAGGCGGCGCTCTCGGTCGAGCAGGACGCGGTCCGCGACGAGGCCGTGGCGCGTACCGGCGCCGACCAGCAGGCCGCCGCCGAGCAGGCCGCCGACCGGCCCCGGGAGAACTGATGGCGGCCGTCTGTGTCTTCTGCGCCTCCTCCCGTACCCTCGACCAACGCTGGCTCGACCTCGCCACCGAGACCGGTGCGGAGCTGGCCCGGCGCGGGCACACCCTGGTCAGCGGCGGTGGCTGCGTCGGCATGATGGGCGCGGTGGTCGACGGCGCCCGGTCCGCCGGTGGACGCACGGTGGGTGTCATCCCGCAGGCGCTCGTCGACCTGGAGGTCGCCGACCTGGCCTCGGACGAACTGCTGGTCACCGACTCGATGGCCGATCGCAAGACCCTGATGATCGACAGGTCGGACGCGTTCCTCGCCCTGCCCGGCGGCCTCGGCACGCTGGACGAGCTGTTCGAGGTCTGGACCACCGCCACCCTGGCGCTGCACGCCAAGCCGATGGTGCTGATCGACGCGGACGGCTTCTACCGCCCCCTGCTGGACTGGCTGCACACCATCACCGACCAGCACTTCCTCAAACCGGCCGGCCTCGACCTGCTGACCGTGGTCACCACGGTCCCCGAGGCCCTGAAGGCGCTGGAGTCCCACCTACCCTGACTCCGGGCCACCTCGTCGGTCGTGAGGGTGGCGGCAGGGCCGTCGGCGTGTCGTGCCTTCACCTTCACGATCGGCGTGGCGGCGTGGGATGGGGTTGCTGTCGTAGGGGGGTGATGGGATTTGGTGATGCAGTCGTACCGGTTGGTGCGGCGGCCCGGGGGGCCGGCGCTGGGGGACGGGGACGCGCCGGGTGACGGTGGCGTCCTCGCCGTCGCGGCCGACCCGACCCGGTCGGCGGGCCCGCGCTGGCACGCCGATCCCGTCCAGGCCGAGATCGTCGGGCACACCGACGGGCCGATGCTTGTCGTCGGTGGCCCCGGCACCGGCAAGACCAGCACCCTCGTCGAGGCGGTCGCCGCCCGGATCGCCGAGGGCGTCGACCCCGAACGGATCCTCGTGCTGACCTTCGGCCGCCGCGGCGCCACCGCACTGCGCCAGCGCATCGAGGCCCGGGTCGCGCAGGACGGCTACCGGGTGCTGCGGGAGCCGCTGGTGCGTACCTTCCCGGCGTACGCCTTCGGGCTGCTGCGTCGCGCCGCCGCCGAGCGCGGCGAGCCGTCACCCCGCCTGCTGACCGGCCCCGAGCAGGATCTGATCATCCGTGAGCTGCTCGACGTGGTGGGCGAGGCGCCCGAGGACGACCCGGTCGGCTGGCCCACCGACCTGCGGCCGGCACTGCGCACCCGGGCCTTCGCCGGTCAACTGCGTGACCTGCTCATGCGCGCCGCCGAACGCGGTGTGGGTCCGGGCGACCTGGCCCGGCTGGGCGAGAAGCTCGGCCGCGCCGACTGGCCGGCCGCCGCGCGCTTCCTGCGGGAGTACGTCGAGGTGCTCGCGCTGCGCGACGTCAGCAACCGGGGTTCGATCGCGTACGACCCCGCCGAACTGGTCCGGGCCGCCACCGGTCTGCTGCGCGACGACGAGGAGTTGCTGGCCGCCGAGCGTCACCGCCTCGCCCACGTGTACGTCGACGAGCTGGCCGACACCGATCCCGCCCAACTCGAACTGCTCTCGGTCATCGCCGGCGGTGGCAAGCCGCTCGTGGCCTTCGCCGACCCCGACTCCTCCACGTACGCCTTCCGGGGCGCCGACCCGGCCGGAGTGTCCACCTTCCGGCACCGTTTCCGGACTGCCTCCGGAGCGCCGGCCGCGCAGGTGCTGCTGAGCACGTCGTACCGGGCCGGGCCGGTTCTGCTCGACGCGGTGGCCCGGCTGGGCCGCCGTCTCCGTGGTCCGACGGCGCACCGCCGGCTGCGTCCGCTGCCGGACGCCCCGGCCGGCGTGGTCGAGGTGCACACCTTCCGGTCGGCGACCAGCGAGGCCGCCTGGCTGGCCCACATGCTGCGCTCGGCCCACCTGCTGGACGGCGTGCCGTGGTCGCGGATGGCGGTGCTGGTGCGGTCCACCGCGCTGCAACTGCCGACCCTGCGACGGGCGCTGCACGCCGCCGGCGTCCCGACCGTGGTGCACGGCGAGGACCTTCCGCTGCACCTGCAACCCGCGGTGGCGCCGCTGTTGCTGCTGCTGCGGTGCGCCCTCGAACCGGACCGGCTCGACGAGGAGGCCGCGGTCGCGCTGCTGCACTCGCCGCTGGGCGGCGCTGACCCGCTGGCCGAACGACGGCTGCGGCAGGGGCTGCGTGCCCTGGCGTTGGCCGGGGGTGACCGCCGCCCGTCCGGCGAGCTGATCGTCGAGGCGTTGCGTGACCCGACGGAGCTGGCCACCATCGACCGGCGGTGGGCGGAGCCGGCCCAGGCGGTGGCCGGGCTGCTCGCCACCGCCCGGGACGCCGCCGCCCAACCGGGCGCCACCGCCGAGACCGTCCTCTGGGAGGTGTGGGACGCCAGCGGCCTGGCCGAACGCTGGGCCGGCGCGATCGCCCAGGGGCGGCCGGTGGCCGGCGAGGGCGACCTGGCCCGGCGTCGGCGGGCCGAGGCGGCCGACCGCGACCTGGACGCCGTGCTCGTGCTCTTCGACGCGGCGGCCCGCTTCACCGACCGGCTACCGGGCGCGCGCACCGAGGTCTTCCTCGACCACGTGCTCGCCCAGGACCTGCCGGCGGACACCATCGCGCCGACCGCCGACCGGGGCGCGGCGGTACGACTGCTCACCGCGCACGCCGCGAAGGGCCTGGAGTGGGACCTGGTGGCGATCGCCGGCGTGCAGGAGGGCATCTGGCCGGACCTGCGCCTGCGTGGCAGCCTGCTCGGGTCGGAACGGCTGGTCGACGTCCTGGCCGGCCGGTCCGTCGGCGGCGCCCGCGCCGCCAACGTCGTGGGTCAGACCTCGGCGCTGCTCGACGAGGAGCGCCGGCTGTTCCACGTCGCCATCAGCCGGGCCCGACACCGCCTGCTGGTCAGCGCGGTGGCGTCGGCGGCGGTCGGTGGCGACGACCACGAGGAGCAGCCCAGCCGGTTCCTGCACGAGCTGGGCCCGATCGCACCGCCGAGTCCGCCGAGCGCGCCACCGGACAGGCCGGGCCCGCCCGACCCGCCGACCGTGCCGCCGAGCCCGCCCGGCCCGCGAACCGGCCCGGCCGGCGACGGCGCTGCCGTGAGCGACGAAGACGACGAGCCGGACCAGCCCGGTGCGCTGCCGGTCACCCGGCCGCCACGGGCGCTCACCCTGCCGGCGCTGGTCGCCGAGCTGCGTACCGCCGTCATCGACCCGGCCGCGTCGGCGGCCCGGCGGCGCGCCGCGGCGACCGAGTTGGCGCGGCTCGCCGCCGCCGGAGTGCCCGGCGCGCACCCCGACGACTGGTGGGGGCTGCGGGCGCTCTCCGACGACCGGCCGTTGGTCGACGACGGGGACCCGGTGCGGGTCACGCCCTCGGCGATGGAGAGCGCGCTGCGGTGCAGCCTGCGCTGGCTGCTCGAACGGCACGGCGGCAGCGGCCCGACCAGCACCGCGCAGGGCGTCGGCAACCTGGTGCACGCCGCCGCGATGCTCGCCGAGGACGCGAGCGCCGACCGGGGCGCCCTGCTCGACTACGTGGCCGCCCGGTTCGACGCGATCGAGCTGGCCGCGCGGTGGATGGCCGGCCCCGAGCGGGAGCGCGCCGAGGCGATGGTCGACAAGCTGCTGCGTTGGCTGGCCACCAATCCGCGTCGGCTGCTCGCCATCGAACACGAGTTCGCGGTCCGGCTGGACGATCCGCAGCGCCCGGTCGACCTGACCGGGCGGGTCGACCGGCTGGAGGTCGACGAGGCCGGCCGGCTGGTGGTGATCGACCTCAAGACCGGCAAGTCGACCGCGGTCACCGGCAGCGAACTGGCCGAGCACCCGCAGCTCGGCGCGTACCAGGCTGCGGTGGAGGCGGGGGCGTTCGCCGAGTTCGGCGACGAGTCCGGTGGCGCGGCGCTGGTGCAGCTCGGCACCTCCGCCAAGGACGCCCGGGAGCAGAACCAGCCCGCCGCGGGGGAGGGACCGGCGGCCGGCTGGGCGACGGCGCTGGTCCGGCGGACCGCCGATACGATGGCAGCCGCCACGTTCGCCGCGGTGGCCAACTCGAAGTGCCGGGTCTGCCCGGTGCGGACCAGCTGTCCGGTCTCCGGGCAGGGACGGCAGGTGGTCGAGCCGCCGACCGTCCGTCCCCCGGAGAATTCATGAGCCAGCCCACCCTGTTCGGCGCGGGTCCCGCGCCGACGCCCCGGCTCGCGGACTCCGGCCCCCGGTACACGCCGGTGGAGCTGGCCAAGTTGCTGCGGCTGCCGGCGCCCACCCGGGAACAGGCCGCGATCATCGCCGCCCCGGTGGAGCCGCTGCTGGTGGTCGCGGGCGCCGGGTCCGGCAAGACCGAGACGATGGCCGCGCGGGTGGTCTGGCTGGTGGCCAACTCGTACGTGCGCCCGGAGCAGATCCTGGGACTGACCTTCACCCGCAAGGCGGCCGGTGAGCTGGCGCACCGGGTCCGTACCCGGCTCGACCAACTGATCCGGCGGGTCGGCCGGCAGGAGCGCGACCCGCTCGACGATCCGCTCGCCGGTGAGCCCACCGTCTCCACGTACCACTCGTACGCCGGGCGGATCGTCACCGAGCACGGTCTGCGGGCCGGCTACGAGCCGTCGACCCGGCTGCTCACCGAGGCGTCCCGCTGGCAGTTGGTCGACCTGCTGGTGCGCAACTACGACGGCGACATGTCCGAGGTGGACCGGATGCCGAGCACCATCACCGACGCGGTGCTGGCGCTCGCCGGGGAGTTGGACGAGCACCTGGTCGCCCCGGACGAGCTGGCCGCCTGGACCGGCCGGTTCTTCGCCGAGGTGCAGTCGCGACCGGGCCGGGTCTACGCCGACGTACGCAAGGCGCTCACCCTGCAACAGACCCGGCTGCGCCTGCTGCCGCTGGTGCGGGCGTACGCCCGGCGCAAGCTGGACTTCGAGGCGATGGACTTCGCCGACCAGCTCGCCCGGGCGGCCCGGGTGGCGCGGGATCACCCGGCGGTCGGCGAGATCGAGCGGGACCGCTTCCGGGTGGTGCTGCTCGACGAGTACCAGGACACCAGCCACGCGCAGGTGGTGCTGCTCAACGCGCTGTTCGGTGGCGGTCACCCGGTGACCGCGGTGGGCGATCCGTGCCAGTCCATCTACGGCTGGCGGGGAGCCAGCGCCGGCACCCTCGACCGGTTTCCGGCCGAGTTCGCGCGGTCCGACGGCGAGCCGGCGCGGGCGTTGGGGCTGACCACCAGTTGGCGCAACCGCCCGGAGATCCTGCGGGTGGCGAACGCGCTGTCCACGCCGTTGCGTGCGGCCGGCGCGCGGGTTCCGGAGCTGCGTTCCGCGCTGACCGTCCGGGACCCGATTCCGCACCGCAGCCCCGGTGGGGCGGCCGGTGGCACGGTGCACTGCGCGCTGCTGCACACGTATGCCGACGAGGCCGCGTGGATCGCCGACAGTGTGCTCGCCGCGTGGCGTGGCGCCGCCCGGATGCCCGGTGCGGCACCGGAGCACATCCCGGTGGCGCAGCGTCCGACGACGGCCGTGCTGGTCCGCGTCCGCAGCCAGATCCCGGCGATCGAGTCGGCGTTGCGCGAGCGTGGCCTCCCGGTCGAGGTGGTCGGGCTGGGTGGCCTGCTGGACACTCCCGAGGTCCGGGACGTGGTGTGCACGCTGCGGGTGCTGGCCGACCCGACCGACGGTGCCGCCCTGCTGCGGTTGCTCACCGGCGCCCGGTGGCGGATCGGGCCGCGGGACCTGGTGGCGCTGCACCGACGGGCGCGGGGCATCGCGAACGCCCGCCGGCAGGTGGCCGCCGACGAGGACTCGGACATCAGCCCCGACCTGCTGGACGAGGCGACCCTGGTGGAGGCGTTGGCCGATCTCGGGCCGGCGCAGGCGTACTCGGCGGAGGGGTTCGCGCGGCTGCGGGCGTACGGCACCGAGCTGGCGTTGCTGCGTTACCGCCTGGACCAGGCGCTGCCGGATCTGATCGCGGACATCGAGCGGACCATCGGCCTGGACGTGGAGGTCGCGGTGCGGGCCGGCCGCGACGGCGCGGGCGACGCCGGCCTGGCGCGGGGCCATCTGGACGCCCTGGCCGACGTGGCGGCCCGCTTCAGCGGTGAGACGCCCGGCGCGACGCTCTCCGGCTTCCTGTCCTACCTGGCCGCCGCCGAGGACGAGGAGCGCGGCCTCGCCCCGGGCGAGGTCGAGGTCGTGGAGGGCGCGGTGCAGGTGGTCACCGCACACGCCGCCAAGGGCCTGGAGTGGGACGTGGTGGCGGTGGCCGGTCTGTGCCGTGGCTCGTGGCCCGGTCCGGTCCGCAACTCCGACCACTGGCTGGGCGGCCTGGGCGTGCTGCCGTTCCCGCTGCGTGGCGACGCCGACGGGCTGCCCGAGCTGGCGCTCGACGAGGCGGCCGACCAGCGTGCCGTGGCCCGGGCGGTGGCCGACTTCACCGACGCGTGGCGGGCCCACGACGAGCGGGAGGAGCGCCGGCTGACGTACGTCGCGGTCACCCGGCCGCGCCGGCTGCTGCTGTGCTCCGGGTACTGGTGGGGCGAGGGCACGAAGCGACCGCGAGGTCCGTCGATCTTCCTGCGCGAGGTGTACGACGCCTGCCTGGACGGCGGCACCGGGCACCTGGTCGACACGTGGACGCCGGAGCCCACCCCGGACGCCACGAACCCGACGGCCGAGGTGGTGCTCCGCGCGGAGTGGCCGGCCGACCCGCTGGGTGGCCGCCGGCCGGCGTTGGCCGAGGCGGCCGGACTGGTCCGCCGGCTGATGACCGACGGTCCGGCGTCGGCGCTGCCGGGGCCGGTCGGGCCGGCGCTCGCCGGTGCGCTGCCGTCGACCGGGTCGAACGCCGAGACGGCCGAGACAGCAGACCCGGAGGTGGCGCGCTGGCGGCAGGAGGCGGACCTGCTGCTGGCCGAGCGGGCCGAGCTGACCCGGCTCTCCGGCGCGGTCGAGGTGGCCCTGCCGGGGCAGCTCAGCGTCACCCAGTTGGTGGCGTTGCGGCGTGACCCGGCGGCGCTGGCCCGTACGCTGCGCCGCCCGGTGCCCACCGAACCGAGTCCGTACGCCCGCCGGGGCACCGCCTTCCACGCGTGGCTGGAGCAGCGTTTCGGCGCCGACCGGTTGCTCGACGTGGACGAGCTGCCCGGCGCGGCGGATGCGGACGCCGCCCCGGATGAGGCCCTGGTCGAGCTTCAGGAGCGCTTCCTGGCCAGCGAGTGGGCTGACCGGGTGCCGGTCGAGGTGGAGGTGCCGTTCGCCACGGTGATCGCGGGTGTGGTGGTCCGGGGGCGGATGGACGCGGTCTTTGCCCGCCCGGGCGGGCGGTTCGACGTGGTCGACTGGAAGACCGGCGCGCGGCCCACCGGCCCGGCGGCGGATGTGGCGGCGGTCCAGTTGGCCGTGTACCGGCTGGCCTGGGCCGAGCTGGCCGGTGTCGACGTCGAGCGGGTGGGCGCGGCGTTCCACTATGTGCGGGACGGGGCGACCGTCCGTCCGACCGACTTGCTGGACGTGACCGGGCTCACCGCCATGATCGCTCACTTGCCCGTGGATTCCGGCCAAGTTTGACCACGACGGGGAAATCCGTGGTAGGTTGACCGGGTTGCAGTTTTGGTTACCAGAGACTCTGTGTGCGCCTGGCGGGATTGTGGCCCCAGGCGCTCTTTGTTGTGTCCGGAGTTCTCCGGGCGGGGCGACCAGAAGCGACAGGCGATTCGCGCATCCCCGCGCGGAGCGCTCCTCTTCGGGCGCGCAACAAGTGCGCGTCCGACGTTCCGTCAAGGAGACGAAACACATGGCTATTGGCACCGTGAAGTGGTTCAACGCTGACAAGGGCTTCGGCTTCATCACCCCGGACGGCGGCGGCGCTGACGTCTTCGCCCACTTCTCGGCGATCCAGTCCTCCGGCTACCGGAGCCTGGACGAGAACCAGCGGGTCGAGTTCGAGGTGACCCAGGGCCAGAAGGGCCCGCAGGCGGAGAACATCCGTCCGCTCTGATCTTCGGATCGGTTCGTAGTACCCGTCGCGCCCTCCGGGTGTGACGGTGACGGGACCGGCCCGCCCCGCCGTCGACCCGCGTAACGCGGGCGGCGGCTCGGCGGCGGGCCGGCCCGTACCCTAATCGGTTCGTGCTTGTGAGTCCTGGCGGCCTTGTTACGCCGGTGACAGCGCCGAGTTCGGCGCCCTCCCTCGACACGTGCCGCGTCGAGGAAGGCTTCTGCGTGACCACAGTTATTCCGTCTTTTGCCCATACCGGTCTGGCGCCGGCGCTGTTGAGCGCCCTGACCGCGCAGGGCATCACCGAGCCGTTCCCGATCCAGTCGGCAACGCTGCCCGACTCGCTCGCCGGTCGGGACGTGCTCGGCCGGGGTCGTACCGGCTCCGGTAAGACGCTCGCCTTCGGGCTTCCCCTGCTCTCGCGTACCGCCGGCCGTAAGGCCCGGCCGGGTCGCCCGCTGGCCCTGGTGCTGGTGCCGACCCGTGAGCTGGCCCAGCAGGTGACCACCGCGCTGGCCCCGTACGCCCGCGCCGTCGGTCTGCGCTGCGCCACCGTCGTCGGCGGACTGTCGTTGCAGCGCCAGGCCGACGCGCTGCGCGCCGGCGCCGAGGTGGTCGTGGCGACCCCCGGTCGGCTGCACGACCTGATCAACCGCGGCGACGCCCGGCTCGACCAGGTCGAGATCACCGTGCTGGACGAGGCCGACCAGATGGCCGACATGGGCTTCCTGCCGCAGGTGACCAAGCTCCTGGAGCAGGTCGCCCCGCAGGGTCAGCGGATGCTCTTCTCCGCCACCCTGGACGGCGGCGTGGACCGGCTGGTCCGCCGCTTCCTCAGCAGTCCGGTCACCCACTCGGTCGACCCGGGTACCGCCACGGTCACCGCGATGACCCACCACGTGCTGCACGTCGACGCGCTCGACAAGCCCGACGCGTTGACCCGGATCGCCGCTCGCGAGGGCCGCACCATCCTGTTCATGGGCACCAAGCACCGCGCCGACCGGCTCGCGCGCCAGTTGCTCTCCAAGGGTGTACGCGCCGCCGCGCTGCACGGCGGCAAGTCCCAGCCGCAGCGCACCCGCATCCTGGAGCAGTTCCGCAACGGCCAGGTGACCGCCCTGGTCGCCACGGATGTGGCGGCGCGCGGCATCCACGTGGACGGCCTCGACATGGTCGTCAACGTGGACCCGCCGACCGAGGCGAAGGACTACCTGCACCGGGGCGGGCGGACGGCGCGCGCCGGCGAGTCCGGCTCGGTGGTGACGCTGGTCCTGCCGGAGCAGCGCCGCGACGTGTCCCGGCTGATGGCCACTGCCGGCATCCGGCCGCAGTCGGTCCAGGTGCGCTCGGGTGACGAGGCGCTGGCCCGGGTCACCGGGGCGCGTGAGCCCTCCGGTGTGCCGGTCACCATCGCCGCGCCGCCGGTGGCGGCCAACCGCGGACGGGCCGCAGGTGGCTCGGCAGCCACGGACGGCGCGCCCCGCTCCGCGCACCGCGCGTCGGGCCGGTCCCGCCGCCCGCGCCGCCCGCGTACGGTCTGATCCTTTCCGCACGACACCGACCCGTCCCGCTTCGGCTGGGCGGGTCGGTTCGTTCCGTGCCGCTGCCCGCCATCTGACCGTTCGGTTGAATCGGTAATCAGCCTCCGTTGGGTCGGCTGGCCGACTGTGCCCTGCTCCCGGGTGGTCGAAGCTGACCAGCGGGGGAACTGGGCGGGGGCCCGGCACGGGGGAGGAGCGGCAATGGTGGGTGCAGCCGGCTCGGGAGCGCTGCGTGAACTGATCCTGGTGGTCGCGGTCGGGCTCGCCGGGTTGCTCCTCGCCATGGTCGCGGCCTTCGGCCCCTGGCATGCCACCACGGCGGGCAACGCTCCCGCCGGTCTGGTGGAGCTGCGCAGTCCCGGCGACCCGGGCCCCGGCCCGACGGTCGAGCACCGGGGCTGAGCAGCGACCGGCCGACCGGCGCCGGCGGAGGGGCAGGCCCGGTCAGGATCGGTACGAGGTGTGGTCGGGCCGGCGGGGCACCGGCCCGACCACACCGCCTACGTGCACGGGTCCGCCAGCGCGTCGATCTTGCAGTTTCGGTCGTCGATCTGCCGTGATACGCCCCCTTTGTTGCCGCAGAAAGTGCAAGATCGCGGGGCAGGGCGGGCGGGGCAGGGCGGGCGGGGCAGGGGTCAGGGGGCGGTTGGGGTTTGGTTGTGGGCCAGCAGCAGGTCGGCCAGGGTGGTGCTGTCGACGACGGTGGCGATCGCCCCGTGCACCGCCAGCCAGACGTCGGTGAGCCCGGCGGCCACCCCGTGGTAGCCGGCCCGATCGGCCGGTAGGCCGCGCACTGTGGTCAGCGACCCACCCACCGCGCGCAGCACGTCCCCGACCGTGATCGCGGTGGCCGACCTGGTCAGCGCGTACCCACCATCGGCGCCGCGATGGCTGTGCAGCAGGCCGGCGCGGCGCAGGTCGAGCAGGATGCCCTGGAGGAAGCTGAGCGGGATCTCCTGCACCTCGGCCAGGCTGCCCGCCTTCACCAGCTCGCCGACACCGTCGCCGCCCGGTGCGGCGGCGGCGACGGCGAGCATCGCCCGGAGCGCGTAGTCGCTGCGCGCGGAGACGTACACCGCTCAGTTGCCCGCCTGGTCGAGCACGCCCCAGCGACGTCGGATCGCCTTGTCCGCCGCGCCGAACGCGGCGTCCACGACCAGGCCGAGCACCAGAATGACGATCATCGTGGAGAGCAGCCACGGCGCGTCGGACAGCTCCCGGGAGTAGGTGAGCTGCGCGCCGAGCGAAGTCTGCGAGATGCCGACCACGATCAGCTCACCGGCCATCAGACTCCGCCAGGAGAACGCCCAGCCCTGCTTGAGGCCCGCGACGATCGCCGGCAGCGCGGCCGGCGCGATCACGTACCGGTAGAGGTTGAGCCCACGGGCCCCCAGGTTGCGTCCGGCGCGCAGGAGCAGCGGTGGGACGTAGTCCACTCCGGAGATCACGCCGTTGGCGATGGACGGCGCCGCGCCGAGTACCACCACGAAGAAGATGGCCTTCTCGCTCAGCTCGAACAGCAGGATGGCCAGCGGGAACCAGGCGATCGACGGCATGGTCTGCAACGCGGTGATCATCGAGCCGATGGCGGCGCGCAGCACCGTGGACCGGGCCACCGCGAGGCCCAGGAGCAGGCCGACCGCGACCGAGAAGACGTACCCGACGGCCGCTCGGCGCAGCGTCGTGAGCAGGCCCTCCCAGAGCTGCGGGCCCTGGGCCTGGGTGATCAGCTCACGGCCCACGACCAACGGGCCGGGCAGGGAGTACGGCGGCTTCCAGCCCGACCAGACCACCACCTGCCAGGCCAGGATGGCGATCGCCAGCGCGGCGAGCTTGGGCCAGGTGGCCGCCCAGAGCCGGGTGCCCCGGGAGACCTCCTTCTCCCGGCCGGCGATCTCCAGCGCGTCCAGTCCGGTGATCTCCGCGTCGCTACGCGCCGAGCTGGTGAGGGTGTCACTGGCCATGGCGGCCCACCTCCGTACGGAGTCGTTCGGTGACCTCGGCGGCGATGGCGGCGACCTCGGGGGAGTCGATCCGTCGTGGCCGTGGGATGTCCACCTCGGTGGAGTAGATGATCCGGCCGGGGCGGCTGGAGAGCAGGATGATGCGGTCGGCCAGCCGGGCGGCCTCGCGCACGTTGTGCGTGACGAACAGGACCGAGAGTCGGCGCTCGGACCAGATGCGTTCCAACTCGTCGTGCAGGATGTCGCGGGTCATGGCGTCCAGCGCGCCGAACGGCTCGTCCATCAGCAGCACCGGCGTGTCCAGGGCCAGGGTGCGGGCCAGCGCGACCCGCTGGCGCATCCCGCCGGACAGTTCGTGCGGGCGTTTGCGGCCGAACTCGGCCAGGTGCACCGTGCGCAGCAGCTCGGCGACCCGGTCGCGGCGTTCGGCACGGGAGAGGCCCCGCAGCTTCAGCGGCACCTCCACGTTGGCCTCGACGGTCAGCCACGGGAACAGCGCCGGCTCCTGGAACATCAGCCCCGGGCTGGCGTCTCCGGCGATGCCGATCGTGCCGCCGCTCGGCCGGTCCAGGCCGGCGACCAGGTTGAGCAGGGTGCTCTTGCCGCAGCCGGACGCGCCGACCAGGCAGACGAACTCGCCCGGCGCGACGTCGAGGGAGACCCCGTCCAGGGCCAGTACGGCGTTCGCCCCGCGCCCGTACACCTTGGTTACCCCGGAGAGCGCGACCGCGGTGGTCGCGCTCTGCGGCGTCGTCGTGGTCGACGTCATGGCTGGGTGACCTCGGGCTTGCCGGCGGCCTTGAGCGACTTGTTGAGGTACGTCAGGTCGTACAGGCCCTTGAGGTCGACCGGCTCGGTGAGCTTGACCTCGACGGCGTGGTCGAGCCCGGCCTTGAGCGAGGTGGCGATCGGGTCGTTGGTGAACTCCAACGTCGGCCATGCCTGCTTGATCAGCTTGAGGTCCAGCGGCTTGCCGGTGATCTTGCCGATCGCGTCGGAGATGGCCTGCTGGGCCTCGTCCGGCTTGCTGTTGACGAACTCGTTAGCGGCGACCTGGCCGTCGACCAGCTTCTGCACGACGTCCGGGTGCGCCTTGAGGAACTTCGTGCTGACCAGCAGGTTGGTGATGACGAACTTCTTGTCCGGCCACAGGTCCCGCTCGTCGACGAGCACCTTGCCGCCGGCGTTGACCAGCCGGGACACGAACGGCTCGGGCACCCAGGCGGCGTCGATCGCGCCGCTGGTGAACGTCTCCACCGTCTGGGCGTTCTCCTGCGGCACGATCTTCACGTCGCCGCCGCCCTCCTTGGTGGTGGTCAGCCCCTGCTGCTTGAGCCAGTAGCGGACGGCCACGTCCTGGGTGTTGCCGAGCTGCGGGGTGGCGACCTTCTTGCCCTTGAGGTCCTGCGGGCCGTTGATGCCGGGCTTGACCACCAGCGCCACGCCTCCGGAGGCCGCGCCCGAGACGACCCGAACCGCCTCACCCTTGGACTTGGAGAACGCGTTGACGGTGGGGTTCGGGCCGATGTAGGTCGCGTCCAGCGCACCGGAGAAGACGGCCTCGATGGCGGCCGGGCCGGCGTTGAAGGTCTTCGGCTCCAGCTTGACGTCGGCGCCGAGCTTCTCGGCGAAGATGCCCTTCTCCACGCCGACGACGGCCGGCGCGTGGGTGATGTTGGGGAAGTAGCCGAGCCGCAGGGTCACCGGGCCGGAGCCGCCCCCCGCGCCCTCGCTGTCGTCGCCGCACGCGGCGGTGCTGCCCAGGGTCGCCGCGCCGAGAGCGGTGAGGGTGGCCAGGGTGACCAACCGGCGCAGGGGGAGGCGTCTCATCGTCCATCCAATCCGCAGTATTCCTACTTAGTTGGTAGGAAGACTGGGTCAGGCTGCGAGCAGCGTCAAGAGGCATCCACATGCCGGGAAGGGGCGTCTCAGTTATGTCGGCATTTCCTACTGTCTTGCTGTGGTAGGTGGTCGACCTCTCAAGCCGGTGGCAGCGGCTGCGCGAAGGTCGCCGGTGGCGGGGGTGCCGACGCGCTAGGGTCGATCCCGTGGCGGCGCGGAGATCCAGAATTCCAGCGACGAAGTATCCGGTCGAGCGGTTCACCCTCGACAACGGCCTGCGGGTGGTCCTGACCCCCGATCGCAGCGCCCCGGTGACCGGGGTGGCGGTGGTCTACGACGTCGGCATCCGCTCCGAGCCCCAGGGGCGTACCGGCTTCGCCCACCTCTTCGAGCATCTGATGTTCCAGGGCTCGGAGAACCTGGAGAAGCTGGCTCACTTCCGGCACGTGCAGGGCGCCGGCGGCACGTTCAACGGCTCCACCCACCTGGACTACACCGACTACTTCGAGACGCTGCCCAGCAACGCCCTGGAACGCGCCCTGTTCCTCGAAGCGGACCGGATGCGGGCGCCCCGACTGACCGAGGAGAACCTGCGCAACCAGGTCGACGTCGTAAAGGAGGAGATCCGGGTCAACGTGCTCAGCCGGCCGTACGGTGGTTTTCCCTGGCTGACCCTGCCGCCGGTCATGTTCGACACCTTTGCGAACGCGCACGACGGCTACGGCTCCTTCGACGACCTGGAGTCGGCCACCGTCGCCGACGCCGCCGACTTCTTCCGTCGCTACTACGCCAGCGGCAACGCGGTCCTGGCCGTCAGCGGTGACATCGACGTGGCCGAGGCGACCGAGCTGGTGACCCGGCACTTCGGGGACGTGCCGGCCCGTCCCGCGCCACGACGACCCGACTTCACCGAGCCCGACCTGACCGCCGAGCGGCGCAGCTCGTACACCGACGCTTTGGCGCCGTTGCCGGCGGTGGCCGGCGCGTGGCGGGTGCCCGACCCGGTCGGCGACTTCGCCGCCTACCTGCCGTACGTGGTGCTGGCCGAGGTGCTCACCGACGGCGAAGCGTCCCGCCTGGTCGAACGCCTGGTGCAGCGCGACCGCACGGTGACCAGCCTGGGTGGCTACCTCGGCTTCATGGGCGACCCGTTCGACGTGCGCGACCCGACGGCGCTGCTGTTGCAGGCGCACCTGCCGCCCGGCGGCGACGTGGACAAGGTGCTGCGCACCATCGACGAGGAGCTGGACCGGCTGGCCACCGACGGGCTGACCGACGGCGAGCTGGCCCGCACCCAGGCGCGGATGGCCACCCACCTGCTGCGCGACACCGACGCGGTGCTCGGCCGGGCGCTGCGGATGGCCGTCCTGGAGCAGCAACGCGGCGAGCCGGGCCTGCTCAACGACCTGCCCCGACTGGTCGGCGACGTCACCGAGGAACAGGTCCGGGCCGCCGCGGCCACCCTGCGCCCGGAACGCCGCGCGACGGTCGAGGTCATCCCCGGAGGCACCCGATGACGACCACGACCACCGCCACCGTCGGGCCGCGTACGCTCCCCCCGCTCGGGCCCACCCGCAAGCTGAAGGTGCCCAAGGCGGCCGAGCGGACGCTGGGCAACGGGCTCACCGTCATCGCGGTACGCCGGCCCGCCGTGCCCCTGGTCGAACTCCGGCTCTGGGTGCCGTTCGGCCGCGCCCACCTCGCGCGCGGGGCGATGCTCTCCCAGACCATGCTCTCCGGCACCGAGTCGATGACCAGCGTGCAGCTCGCCGCCGAGCTGCAGAAGGTGGGCGGCGGCCTATCCGCGGGAGTCGACCCCGACCGGCTGATGATCTCCGGCGCGGGGCTGGTCACCGGCCTGGACCGGATGCTGGAGTTGCTGGCCGAGGTGCTGACCGGCGCCAGCTACCCGAACGACGAGGTGGCCGCCGAGCGGGACCGGCTCATCGACCGGATCCAGGTCGCGCAGAGCCAGCCGTCGCACCTGGCCCGCGAGGCGCTCCTGAAGCGGATCTACGGGCGGCATCCGTACGCCACGCAGACCCCGGAGCCGGGCCAGCTCCGTGCCGTACGACCGGCGGCGCTGCGCAGCCTGCACACCGAGCGGGTGCACCCCGCCGGGGCGCAGCTGGTGGTGGTCGGCGACGTGCAGCCGGAGAAGGCCCTGGACGCGGCCGAGCGGGCGCTGTCCAGTTGGGCCGGGGCCGGGCGTACGGCCACCCTGCCGGCCACCCCGCCGCTGACGCCGGGGCCGCTGCTGCTGGTCGACCGGCCCGGCTCGGTGCAGTCCTCGCTGCGTGTCGCGCTGCCGGCCGTGCCGCGTACCGACCCTGACCACGCCCCGCTGCAACTGGCCAACCTGATCTTCGGTGGCTACTTCTCGTCCCGCTGGGTGGAGAACATCCGCGAGGACAAGGGCTACACGTACGGCCCGCACTCGGTGATCGAGCACTCGGTGGCCGGATCGGTGCTGGTCGCGGGCGCTGAGGTGGCCACCGAGGTCACCGGCCCGGCGCTGCTGGAGACCACGTACGAGCTGGGTCGGCTGGCCTCGCTGCCGCCGAAGCCCGAGGAATTGGAGCAGGCCCGCCAGTACGCCCTGGGCACGCTCCAGCTCGGAATGTCCACCCAGGCCGGTCTGGCGGCGCTGACCAGCGCGTACGCCGGCAATGGCCTGCGCCTGGACTTCCTGGCCGAGTACGCGTCCCGCCTCGCGAAGGCGACCGTCGACGACGTCGCCCGGGTCGCCGCCCACTACCTCGCGCCCGCCCGGGCGGTGGTCGTCGTGCTCGGCGACGCCGAGCGGATCACCCCGGGGCTGACCGCGCTGACGCCCGTGCACACCGAGCCGGTGCAGCCGTGAGCGGCGAGGGCGCGCCACCGCTGGCGCGCTCGACGCTGGATCGGGCCGCGCACCGCCGGGGTGACGCGCAGTGGTTGACCGAGGCGTGGCTGCGCGGCAGGGTGCTGCTGCTCGATTCGACCAACGACGGGCGGACGCTCGCGCGTACCGACGTGTCGCCTCCGACGCTGGTGCTGTTCGGCGCGGCCGACGCGCCGGCCGGCGCGGAGTCGACGGCGATGTTCCTCGGTGTCGAACCGGACGGGGTACCGGTGTTCGCGGTCGACGCCCCGTTGCCGGCGCTGCCGGGCACCCGCGCGGTCAATCTGCGCGAGGTGGGCCACCTGCTGGGTGACCGGGAGGCCGGCCTCTTCACGACCGCGCTCGCGCTGCTGAACTGGCACACCCGGCACGGCTACTCGTCGGCGACCGGCGCGCCCACCGTCATGGACGAGGCCGGTTGGTCGCGGGTGGATCGCAACGGCGGGCGGATCTGGCCGCGTACCGATCCGGCGATGATCGTGCTGGTGCACGACGGCGTCGACGGCCCCGAAGGCCGCTGCCTGCTCGGCAACAACGCCGGCTGGCCGGGCACCCCGGGCGGGCGGCGCTACTCCTGCCTGGCCGGTTACGTCGAGCCGGGGGAGTCGGCGGAGGCCGCGGTACTGCGCGAGGTCCGCGAGGAGGTGGGCGTCGCGGTCGAGCGGATCGGGTACGTCGGCAGCCAGGCCTGGCCGTTCCCGGGCTCGCTGATGTTGGGCTTCCTGGCCACCGCCGACCCGTCCGACCCGGTGCGGGTCGACCCGTCCGAGATCGCGTACGCCCGGTGGTTCTCCCGGGAGGAGATCGGGGCGGCGTGCGCGGGGCGGGCCGTGGACGTGGGGGACGGGGCCCAGCTGATCCTGCCGCCGCCGTCGTCGATCGCGTTGTTCCTGATTCACCGCTGGTTGGACGGGTGGGTGGACGCCGTCCGGTGAGCACGGTCCCGGCCCGTGGCCGCCGTTGCCGCGACGGTCACGGGCCGGGAACACGGGCCGCCGTGGTCGGTGGGAGCGGTATGACGCGGCGGGGGAGCCGAGCCGACCACGGCGGACGTCTGGTGGGTCAGGTGCCGGTGCGGCCGGGTCTGCGCCGGAAGGCGGGCTGCGGCTCGTTGAGCGGCAGGACCTTGACCCGTTGCTTGCCGGCCCGTACCGCGCCGACGGTGGACAGGGCCCGGGCCAGCACCAGCGCGGCGTCCCGGTCCTCGGCGTGCACGGTCTGCCGGCGCGGCTCGGGCGTGGTGGTCTCGTCACGGAGGCGGTGGCCGTCCGCCCAGGCGGCGGCGATGTCACCGTCGGCGACGGTGCGGATGTCGGTGCGAACGATCAGGAACCGCATGTGGGTCTCCGGATGAACCGCGACGGATGAGCCGGTGTGTGGAAGTTCCACGTTTCTCGTGGGTCATGTTACGCCCCGTGTTCATCCCAGCAAGTGAAACGCGCCTATTGGTTTTGAGCCTCGTCCGATCGGCGGATGCCTGGTCAGCGGGGGCGTCGGCGGATACGACGACGGGGCCGCCGGCACTGTGCCGACGGCCCCGCCCCACATTGGAGGATCAGTTCAGATCGAACTGGCCCGTCTTCGCTCCAGCGATGAAGCCGAGCCAACCGGCCCGGTTGAACAGCAGCACCGGGCCGCCCCGGTCCTTGCTGTCGCGCAGCGCGACCGCCGACGGGCCGGTGCCCAGCGGCGCGACCTCCACGCAGTTGGAGGTCTGGCTACGTGTGCTGGTACGCCACGGGGCGTCCGCCAGGGAGCTGGCGGAGACGGACGGCGTGTGGTGGATGTCGTTCATGGTTCTGCTCCTGATGTGAACCGCTCCGATGGGACGAGTGGTGCCGCACGCCCCGACGGAGGGTCCCCCGTGGATCACCGGTCCGTCAGTCGTCCCGAATCACGGCGACGTTGGGTCGGCGCCGTTGCCGGCCCGAACGCCACTGTGGATACGGGTGCCGCCCCGGTCGGCCGTCCCGTCGCCTCGATCAGCCAGGAGAGGGTGTCCGAAGCGTCTAGTGCCGCCGTGCATAGCCACTCGAACACTACTTTATAGCGATTTAGCGTGATTGACTCGGTCGACATGACGTCGACGAACCCCCCTTCGATGGCCAATGTCTCCGGATCGAGCGGATCGGCGAACCGATAGAGGGAGAAGGCGGTCGGCGGAAGGTACCAATCGCCCACCTGAGTGTCCCGCGGAAGCACGTGCAGCGTCACGTTCGGTAGCAGAGCAAGTTCGCAGAGTTGGTGCAACTGCTCCTGCAGCACCTCGGGCGGCCCGGACCGACGGCCGAGGGCGGCCTCCTCCAGCACGGCCGTGTAGGTCGGCGCGTGCGGCTCGCGCGTCAGCAGCGTCTGACGGGCCAGCCGCGCCTTGACCTCGGTCTCCAACTCGTCGGCCGGCTCCGGCTCGCCGGCCCGCTCGCTCACCCGACGGGCCGACTGGAGTCGGACCCGCGCGTATCCGGCGGTCTGCAGCAGGCCCGGCACCAGCACCGGGTTGTACTCGGAGATCTCCGCGCAGCCGGCCTCCAACTCGGCCCAGCTCCGCTGTTGCTGCGTCATCACCGGGAAGTTCTTCAACCAGCCGCGCATGTCGCCGGCCTCGCCGGCGATCCCGAGCAACTCCTCGCGCGCGGCGGCGTCGGCGCCGTACAGGTCCAGCAGGACGCTGACGTCCTGCGGGTCCGGTCTACTGCGGCCGTTCTCCAGGCGGGACAGTTTGGACGCGGACGCCCAGCCGATCCGCTCGATGACCTGGTCGCCGGTGAGGCCTGCGATCTCACGCAGACTGCGCAGTTCGATGCCCAACCGCCGGCGGCGCATGATTGGGCTGGGTGCGGCAGGAGGCACAGTGTCCTCTTTCCCGTCGTCCGCCGCAGACGCGACGGTAACTGTATGAAATTCGCCCCCCACGGTCAGTATGGACGGCGCGACCGGTGTCGGAGGTTCCGGCGGGGGCGTGTCTTGCCAAAAATGGACCACGGGTACGCCGGACGATGACGGACCCGCGGTCCCAGCCTCGTCGACCGCGCCCAGCCGGGCACGCCACCTTGCCGGAGGGACCCATGCGCACCGTCCTGCGCCGACCCGACTTCCGCCTCCTGTTCGGCGGCCTACTGGCCAGCATGACCGCCGAGTCGATCCTGCTACTCGCGCTCGCCATCTGGGTCAAGGACCTGACGGGCTCCGACGGGCTGGCCGGCGGCATCATCTTCGCCGTTGTCGCCCCGATGACGATGGCACCGCTGGTCGGGTGGTTCGTCGACAGGTACCCACGCCGACCCTTCTTCGTGGCCGCGAACGCGGTCACCGCGGTGCTGCTCGTACCGCTGTTCACCGTCCGCGACGCGGGCGACGTGTGGCGCGTCTACCTGGTCGCCGCCCTGTACGGCCTGTCCTCCATCACGCTCGGCGCGGCGCTCAGCGGGCTGATCCGGCAACTGGTGCCCGTGGAACTGCTGGCCGAGGCGAACGGCGTGCTGCAGACCGTACGCCAGGGGTTGCGGTTGGTCGGCCCCCTGGCCGGCGCGGCGCTCTACGCGGCGCTCGGCGGGTGGGCGCTGGCCGGCATCGGGATGGTCGGCTTCATGACCGCCGCCGTGGTGGTGACCGCGGTGCCGAGCCCGGCACAGCCGCCGCCCACCGTACGGCTGCGGTGGCCCGCCGAGCTGGGCGCCGGCCTGCGACACCTGACCGGTGAGCCGGCGCTGCGCCGGGCCCTCGTCGGCTACGGGCTCGGGTCGCTGGTGATGGGCTTCAGCGAGTCGCTGATCTTCGCGTACGTCGACCAGGGGTTGGGCCGGGACGCCGCGTTCGTGGGCGTGCTGGTGATGGTGCAGGGCGTCGGCGGACTGTGCGGCGGGATCTGCTCACCGGTCCTGGTCCGGCGACTCGGCGAGGTCGCCACCCTGGCCGCCGGGGTGGCGTTCTTCGCTCCGGCGGCGCTCGCGCTCGCGTACCCCGACCTGCCGCTCGGGTTCGGGGCGGTGCTGCTGGCCGGCGTCTCGCTGCCGCTGACGATGGTGGGTCTGCAAACGCTGATCCAGCGGCGCACGCCGCCCGCCCTGGTCGGACGGGTGGCAGCGGCCACCCAGGCGCTGGTCAGCGGGCCGCAGGCGCTCTCCATCGGCGCGGGCGCCCTGCTGGTCGGCGTCCTGGACTACCGTGCCCTGTTCGTGCTGGTCGGGGTGGCGACGCTGGCTGCCGGCGGCTACCTGTGGCGGGGCCGACACCTCAGCGCGCCGTCCGGCGGCGCGAAGACCACGCCGCCGACCCTTCCGGGGCCACGCCGCCCACTCGACGCCGGCATCGACAGCTCGGTGACCGTGTCCACCCGGCGGCCGTTCCGGCGTTGACGGGAGGCCGGACACGACGAACGGCCACCCGCGGGGGTGGCCGTTCGTCGAGGTCGTTACGCCTGCAGTCAGGCGCCCAACGTCGCCAGGTGCTGCTTGACCTGCGCGATCGACGGGTTGGTCAGGGCGCTGCCGTCATCGAAACGCAGCGTCGGCACCGTCTGGTTGCCGCCGTTGACGCTCATCACGAAGTCCGCGGCCTTCGGGTCCTGCTCGATGTCGACCACCTCATACCCGATGCCTTCCCGGTCGAGCTGCGACTTCAGCCGGTGGCAGTAGCCGCACCAGGGAGTGGAATACATCGTCAGCATGATCGGATCCTCCAACCGCTCTGGCCGCCGGCTTGCCGATCAAGCCGAGGCTGTCCGCTACAACACCCGGGGGAGCTGAGATGATTCCTGGTTGTGGGGGTTCACTCAGCGTCGGAAGGCGTACTCGCCGGGCTGGACCCGGAGCAGCGCTCCGCGGTGACCGCGCCGGCGGGCCCGGTGTGCATCCTGGCCGGAGCCGGCACCGGCAAGACCCGTGCGATCACCTCCCGGATCGCCCACCGGGCGCTCTCCGGCGAGATCTCCCCCCGGCACGTGCTCGCCGTCACGTTCACCGCCCGTGCGGCCGCCGAGATGCGTCACCGTCTCACGCTGCTCGGGGCCCAGGGCGTCCAGGCACGGACATTCCACGCGGCCGCGCTGCGTCAGGTGCGCTATTTCGCGCCCCGCCTGCTGGCCGGCCGCGCCATGCCCGAGCTGCTGGACAGCAAGGTGCGGCTGGTCACCCTCGCCGCCGCGCGGGTCGGTCTGCGTGCCGACCGAGCCGCTGCGCGGGACCTGGCCGGCGAGATCGAGTGGGCCAAGACGTCGCTGGTCGAGCCGGGGGAGTACGTCGTCGCGGCGGCCCGCGCGCTGCGGGACACGCCGCACGAGCCGGCGAAGGTCGCCGATGTGTTCACCGCGTACGAGCAGCTCAAGCGCTCCAACGGCGTGATCGACTTCGAGGACATGCTGCGGGCTGCGGTGTGGGGCATCGAGGAGCATCCGGACGTCGGCGAGCAGATCCGCAGCCAGTACCGGCACTTCGTGGTCGACGAGTACCAGGACGTCAACCCACTCCAGCAGCGGTTGTTGGACGCCTGGTTGGCCGGCCGCAACGACCTGACCGTGGTCGGCGACGCCAGCCAGACGATCTACTCGTTCACCGGGGCGACCTCGGCGTACCTGGTCGATTTTCCCCGCCGGCACCGCAACGCCACGGTGGTCCGGCTGGTCCGGGACTACCGCTCCACCCCGCAGGTCGTCGGGCTCGCCAACGCCGTGATCTCCCAGGCTCGCGGGACCGAGGCGCGGCTGCGACTGGAGTTGAGCGGACAGCGCCCTCCGGGCCCGGAACCCGACCTGCGGATCTTCACCGACGAGCCGGCCGAGGCGAACGCGGTGGCCGCGCGCTGTCGGGCGCTGATCGACGCCGGCACCCCGGCGAAGGAGATCGCCATCCTGTTCCGGACCAACGCGCAGTCCGAGGCGTACGAGAAGGCGCTGACCGAGGCCGCCGTGCCGTACGTGGTGCAGGGTGCCGAGCGCTTCTTCGAGCGCGTCGAGGTCCGTCAGGCGATGGTCGCCCTGCGCTCGGCCACCCGGTCCATCCCGGGGGAGACCCCGCTGCCGACCGCCGTCGTCGAGGCGCTCACCGCCGTGGGCTGGGCGCCGGACGCGCCCCCGGCCGGCGGCGCGGCACGAGAACGTTGGGAGGCGCTGGCCGCGCTGGTCCAGCTCGCCGAGGAGTACGCGGCCACGCCCGAGCTGGTGCCGATCGGCGAGGCCGCGTCGGTGGAGCGTCCGGTCACCCTCACCGACTTCACCGAGGAGTTGGCCCGTCGGGCCGCCCAGCAGCACGTGCCGACGGTGGACGGGGTCACGCTGGCGTCCCTGCACTCGGCCAAGGGGCTGGAGTGGGACGCGGTGTTCCTGGTCGGCCTCGCCGAGGGCACGCTGCCCACCACGTACGCCAAGACCGTCGAGCAGGTGGAGGAGGAACGCCGGCTGCTGTACGTCGGGATCACCCGGGCCCGGCAGTGGCTCTGGCTGTCGTACGCCGCCGCTCGGTCGCCGGGCGGACGGGCCCGGCGGCCCTCGCGGTTCCTGCCCCAGTTGGACCGCTCCGGCGGCACCGAGCGGGCCGGCGCCTCGACGGGCGGGGCCCGGCGACCCGAGCGGCGTCGGACGCAGATCGTCTCCTGCCGGATCTGCGGCGCCACCCTGCTCGCCGGCCCGGACCGCAAACTCGGCCGCTGCCCCACCTGCCCGTCCGACATCGACGACGAGCTGCACGAACGCCTGCGCGAGTGGCGGCAGCGGGTGGCCGGCGCGCAGAAGGTCCCGGCGTACGTGGTGTTCACCGACGCCACGTTGACCGCGTTGGCGGAGCGGCGACCCGGCCGGCCGGAGGAGTTGATCGCGATCGCCGGCATCGGCCCCCGCAAACTCGGCCTCTACGGTGAGTCGGTGCTGGCGCTCGTGGGGGGCGCGGGGGTGGACGACGTCTGCCCGGAGAAAACTTTCGAAATCTCGTCGTAAATTCGTTTGCCCTCGCGCCCAGGCGAGGAATAACCTCAGGACACACCACGCGAGCGGCGCCATTCCGGCTGCTCACGGGGGTTGGTCCAGTCGATCCGAGGAACGTGAGGGAGGTGGCACCCGTGAAGATCTTCACCTATGAGCGTCTGACGGCGATGCCGTCTGTCTGCGCTCCGCTGTCGACTGTCCGGGTGGCTCTTGTGGCTACCCGACCGTGGGCTTCGCAGGTGCACCAGGTTCAGACCGAGCTGAATCTGACCGTTGCGCCGAATGCCGGAGTCCAGGGGACCAGTGGCTTCACGGGCATGGGCATCGATGGCGCCAAGAAGCGTACGGATGTCCGCGGCGTTCCACCTCGAGGTAGACCGGTCTGAATCTCAGACACCGGCTCACCTCGAGGCCGCGGAACCCGATTACCGGGATCCGCGGCCTCAGTTTTTTGCCCCGCCGTAAGTACGTCGGAATGCGATCCACGAGATCGAAGTGAGAGAGAGGTGACCGGGAGATGAGTCTGGCGTTGGCCCCCATCGACGTGAGCGTCGAGTTGGAGGCGAACCTGCCCTGCCGGAAGTTCGACCCCGACCTGTGGTTCTCCGACTCGCCTGCCGAGCTCGAGCTGGCCAAGTCGCTCTGCGGGGACTGCCCGCTGCGCGTCGAGTGCCTGGCCGGGGCGGTGGAGCGAGCGGAGCCGTGGGGCGTGTGGGGCGGCGAGATCTTCGAGCGTGGCGCGGTCGTCCCGCGCAAGCGGCCCCGTGGCCGTCCGCGCAAGGAGGACGTCGCTCGTGACGCCGCGCTCCGGGTCGAGGCCGAGGCTCGCCTGGCGGCCAGTGGGCTGTCCGAGGTGCGAGGCGCGGTCCGGCTGGCAGCCTGACATGTTCCCGACCCGTTCCAACGACGCCGGTGTCACACCGGCAGTGAGTGAGAAGACGATGTTGAACGTTCCGAGTGGCGCCTACGAGATGCAACTACTCCACGAAGCGCTGACCAGGGCTCGAATGCGCCGGCCTCAGGCCGGTCGTACCACCACGAGCACTGAGGCAACCCGATCCGCCCGTACCGTCGCCATGAACAGCCGTCGCCAGTCGGCGCGCGACCTGGGCGTTCTCTAGTACCACCCCACGCAGAAGGGCGGGTGCCGACCGGCACCCGCCCTTCCCTTACGTCCTCAGGCGACCGGCGCGAAGCCGGGCAGCCAGCGTTCCAGGATGCTCCGGTACGGGGCCTTGGCCTCCAACTGGCAGAGCACCCCGATCGACCCGAGCGTCACCCGGTGGATGAGCAGGTACGACGGTGGCAGGTTGAGCTTCCGGCTCAACTGGTACGTGGGGGATCGGGGGCTGGCCAGCCGGGCCGCCTCGGCGCGTAGCCAGGCCCGGGTGAACCGGAACCCGTCGGCGGCGATGGGCTCCAGCATCGGGCGGAGGAAGTCGAGGACCCCCTCGGCGTCGATCTCGTCGGTGGCCCCGATGAACCCCTCGTCCCGCAGCCCCGCCACCACGCCGTCCGCGTCCCCGCGCAACGCCCGACCGGCGATGAAGCCGATCGGCTCCGGTGTGCCCTCCGGCATTCGGGCCACCGCGCCGAAGTCGATCACCCCGAGCCGTCCGTCGGGCAGGAGCCGGAAGTTGCCGGGGTGCGGGTCGGCGTGCAGCAGACCAGCCCGCTGGGGTGCGGACAGGTGCAGCGTGGCCATCAGTCGGCCGGCCTCGTCCCGCTGCTCCTCGCTGCCGTCCCGGATGATGTCGGCGAGCGGTGTGCCCGTCACCCACTCGGTGACCAGCACCCGGGGCGACGCGGAGACGACGCCCGGGATGTAGATCTCCTCGTCGTCGGCGTACGCGGCGGCGAAGGCCCGCTGCGACTCGGCCTCCAGTTCGTAGTCCAACTCCTCGGTGATCCGCTCGCGCAGCTCGACGAGGAGCGGCTTGACGTCGAGGCCGGGCTGAATCGCCCGGAACATTCCGCCGAGGCGGGAGAGCTGCTTGAGGTCGCCGAGCAGCGCGTCGCCGGCACCCGGATACTGGATCTTGACCGCCACGTCGCGGCTGTTCGGCTCGCCGGACGGGCCGTACCCCGGCTCCCGCCACCGTGCCCGGTGCACCTGCCCGATGCTCGCCGCGGCGGCCGGGGTGTCGTTGAACTCGACGAACCGGTCGCGCCAGTCCGGACCGAGCTGCTCGGCCAGCACCTTGTGCACGCTCGCGGCGGGCAACGGCGGCGCGGCCTCCTGAAGCTTGGTCAGCGCCTGTCGGTAGGGGGCGGCGATCTCCTCCGGCAGGGCCGCCTCGAAGACCGACAACGCCTGGCCGAACTTCATCGCCCCGCCCTTGAGCTGCCCCAACACGCTGAACAACTGCTCGGCGGTGCGCTGCTGGATCTCCGCCGAGATGACGTCGGAGGCGAGCCCGGTGACGCGCTTACCCATGCCGAGGACGGTCCGACCGGCGAAGCCGAGCGGCAGAGCGGCGAGCTTGGCGGTCCGGGACACGGCCCGGCGCGGGATGTCGGTCACTTCGCCATTGTTACCGACTTCAGGGGTCCGATGCTGCCGTGCGGCCGGGCTGGTGCGTACGCCCGGCGCCGCGAACACTCGCACGCCGGGTGCGGCGGCCAGCCCCGCCGCCGGAACCGGCCCGCGCCGGAAATCTCCACGGCGCCCCCCAGCGTCTCGGGCTGCCCGCCGTCGAGGTGGGCCAGGGCCTCCGCCACCGCGTATCCGATCGCCGCGAACAGTGTGCCGGTCGCGCCGGCGGTCACCGGCCGCGCCGCGGCCAGTTGAGCGGCGAGCCCTGGCCAGGCCGGGTCGCGGTCGGCCCGGTGCAGCTCGACGCAGCGCAGACACGGCCCGGCGGGCGGACGGACCAGCGGCCCGATCACCGGTACGCCCTCGCGGACGGTCACCATGAGGTGCGGCTGGCGGCGCTGGGCGAGACCGGCGGCGAGCAGCGCGGGCGGACGGTCCGCGCCGAACTGGATCACCAGATCCGTCCGGGCGGCCCGGACCGGGTGGGTGCCGGTGCCCGGCGCGACACGGTCGACCGCCGCCCGGATCGCCGGGGCCAGTGGCCGGCCCAACTCGGCAGCGGGAATGCCCGTCCCGATCAGGTCGATCGGTCGTACCGGGCCGCTGAGGTGCGGGATCACCTGGCCGACGCCGGCCTGGGCCAGCGCCAGCGCCAGCGGTCCGCCGAGGGCCCCGCCGCCGGTGAGCAGCACCCGGGCCGCCCGCCGACGGCGCAGGACCTGCGCCGGGGTGCCGGGTAACCGGGCTGCCGCCAGCGCCAACGCTCCGGCCTCGGCGGCGAGCCGGGCCCGGACCGGCCCGGCCAGGTCGCGGGGGAGCAGGGTGTGCGCCGGCACCAGCAGGCCCGCCGCGCGCAGGGCGTCCAGCAGCGTACGAGCGTCGTCGGCGGCAACCTGGGCGGCGCCGGCCTCGGTCAGTACGTCCCGCTCGCTGCGGGTGCCGTCCAGCAGATCGAGCAGGTGAGCGGTGCGCGGATTGGTCAGCTCCACCAGTACGGCGAGCCCGGGGCCAAGGCCGATCTGCAGGGTGTGCCGATCCCGCCAGAGCCGGCTCAGGCCGGGCAGCAGGGTGGGGCGAGGCAGCGGCGTACGACTCATGGTGACGAATCGTGACCGCATCCGTGCGCTCGGTCGATCGTTGTCCACAGGCGTCCAAGGCCGTATCCAGCCTTGTCCACAGGATCTGCGGGGTTATCCACAGGCCACTGCGCGTGCTGTCGGCCACCCGACAGAGTCACCTACGGGCGGAACGGCAACGGGGGCGGGACGGCCACTCCGCCGTCCCGCCCCCGCAGATCCGTACGGGTCAGACCTTCGCCTTGCCGAGAATCCGGTTCACTGTTGTGCCGCATACCGGACACTTGCCCTTGGCCATGTTCATGCCGGTCTTCGAGACCTCCACGTGCCCCTCGAAGTCCCGCTTCTCCTTGCACTTCACGCAGTAACCGTTGTAGGTCTGGGCCTGGTCGGCCACGGTGCCCTCCTCGTCTCGTCCGCCGGTCAATACGGTTCCGGCGGAATGCCCGGCGGCGGACCTCACGGGGCGCCGGCGCTGGGGCTTACTCCACGGCCACCTTCGTGACCGCTGGTTCGCGGACCCTACCCAGGTCTGGGCAGTTCCATGTCAGCTGTGCATCGTCACTGTGAGCAAGTCGACGTCGAGAGTGTGCATGGCGAATTAGGTCGGATAAGTCAGTTTGGCGGGGACACGCCGACCAAACCCTCACAGCCACCCCTGCGGGTGCCCCCGCGGCGGCGTCGAGCGCGGTGATCACCTACGGTGGAGGGGCGGACCGCGCGATGCCGCCGCCGGCGTACACGGTGGGTGACGAGACGGCGTGATGGCACCTCGGCGGTGGTCCGGTCAAGAAATTTTCGGGACGCCGGGCGACCAATCACCATTTTTTGGGCGCGTGTCGCGCGGTTGACTCTTGCGGACCCCTGGTCAGTACGCATTAGCTTTCCCTCGTGACACGTAGCCGAGGCTGCGCGGCCCAGTGATGGCGGGGACGCGTAAGCCGGTCGTCGAGGTACGGCGCAGCCAGCGTCGGCGACGCACGGTGTCTGCGTACCGTGACGGTGAGCGGGTGGTCGTCCTCATCCCGGACCAGTTCTCCCGGGCCGAGGAGAGCGAGTGGGTCGACCGCATGTTGGCACGGCTCGCCGCCCGCGAGGGTCGACTGGCCCGCTCCGACGACGAACTCGTCGCCCGGGCCAACCGGCTGATCGACCTCTACCTGGGCGGTTACGGCGAGAAGGCCGTGCCGGCCAGCGTCCGATGGGTCACCAACCAGAACGGCCGCTGGGGCTCCTGCACCCCCGCCGACCGCAGCATTCGCATCTCGCATCGCGTCCAGGACATGCCCGACTGGGTGATCGACTACGTGCTGCTGCACGAGTTGACCCACCTCATCGTGCCCAGCCACAACGCCCGTTTCTGGGGGCTCGTCGGCCGGTACCCCAAGTCGGAGCGTGCGCGCGGCTACCTGGAGGGCGTCGCCGCCGCATCCTGCGCCCCCGTCCCCACCTGACCCGCCCCTGGGCTCAGCCCAGCCGGTGACCTTGCCCGGCCTGACGCGCCTAGGGCCCTGTCCGGCTTGCGTGCCTGCCCGGCCTGCGTGCCTGCCCGGCCTGCGTGCCTGTCCGGCTTGCGTGCCTGTCCGGCTTGATCGACTCCGGTTCGCCGATGTTGGGGTGTCCTGGCGTCGGGATGCCCCGACTTCACCGGTGTGGAGTCGATCACCGGGCCCATCGGCCGACTAGGCCCGTCTGGGCTGGCGCAATGCGGCGGGCCGAGTCGTTGGGCTCGACGAGGCGGGCTCAGCGCGCGTTGGGCTCGGCGGGGTGGGGCTCGGCGCGCGTTGGGCTCGGCGGGGTGGGCGTCGGTGGGGTGAGTGAGGCGGTGGGTCGGGGCGTTAGGGTCGGGTCATGGCGCGGCGGGTGGTGGTGGTCATGTTCGGGCCGGTGCGGTGGTCGCCGCCGGGGATCGACCTGGCGGAGTGGCGGGCGGCGCTCGCCGAGGATGTCATCGACCTGGTCGCGACCCTCAATGAGGTGGACGTGGCCGTCGCCGTGACCCCGGCAGACCGTCCGCTGGCGGACGCGCTGGTCTGGCCCGGCACCGCGGTCCACGAGGTACCCGAGCCGACGCCGAACGCGGTGTTTGCCACGCTGGACGGCTACGACCAGGCGGCAGTGCTCGCGGGTGACGTGCCCGACCTGCCCGCGCTGACCGTCGGCAAGCTGTTGCGCCCGCTCACCACCCGGTCGGTCGCCGTCGCCCCGGCCGAGGGCGGCGGCCCGGGTCTGCTCGGAGTGGCCGTACGGCTGCCCGTGCCGCAGTGGTTGCCCCCGCTCGACTTTGACACCGCAATGCCGGCCGACGCCCGGGTCGGCGCCCCCCAGCCAGGGGACGTCGCCGTCACGGCCGGCTGGCGACGCCAGCGTGGCCCGGCCGACCTCGCCGCGCTGGACCCGGCCTTCGAAGGCTGGGAGGCCACCCGCTCGCTGCTGTCGGGCTCAAGCCGCCCCGCCTGATCGGCCCGCCTGATCGGCCCGCCGTCGCCGTGCCCGGTTGCCCCGCCTGGCCGCCGCGCCGTCGAGGCGTCGGCCGCCCCGCGCGGGGTTGTCGCGGGCGTGATCCAAGCGGATTCCCGGAAAGCGCGGCGTCCAGGCCGCGCGGACAACCCGCTTTCCAGGAAGCCGAGTGGATCATCAAGCCGCGCCGGGCGTGTGTCGGACGCCCGAGGCGCGCCGGGCGTGTGTCGGACGCCCGAGCTGCGCCGGGCGTGTGTCGGACGCCCGAGCTGCGCCGGGCGTGTGCCGGACGCCCGACTCGCGGGCGCCCGGCCTGGCCGCGTCAGCTCTTGGTGCCGCCGTCCGTGCCGCTGTCGCTGTCGTCGTTGTCGCCCTCGTCGTCGGACTCGCCCGGCGCCTTCTCGTGCGCGCCGCCCGGGGCGGTGAAGTCGAAGCTGTCCAGCTCGCTCAGGTCCATGTCGTTCATCGCGAACGCCACCGGGTCGGCGAAGTCGTCGTCCGAGGGGAGCAGATCCGGGTGGCCCCAGACGGCGTCCCGGCCCTCGATGCCGCGGTGCTGGGTGAGCGCCGCCCACAGGGCCGCCGCCTCGCGCAGCCGGCGCGGGCGCAGCTCCAGGCCGACGAGCGCCGCGAAGGTCTGCTCGGCGGGGCCACCGGCGGCCCGGCGGCGGCGGAACGCCTCGCCCAGCCGTACGACGTTGGGCAGCCGGTCGCCGGCGGCGCTGTCCACCACGTGGCACACCCAGCCCTCCACCAGGGCCAACGCGGTCTCCAGGCGGGCCAGCGAGGCCTTTTGCGCCGGAGTGTCCTCGGGGGTGAAGATGCCTTCCAGGGCGATCGCCTGCATCGACTCCGGGTCGGTCGGGTCGACCCGGCCCATCGCCTCCTCGATCGCCTCACGGTTGACCCGGATGCCAGCGGCGTACATCTCCACGGCGCTGAACACGTGCCCGCGCAGCCACGGAACGTGCTGGAAAAGCCGCTGGTGGGCGGCCTCGCGCAGCGCCACGTAGAGGCGTACCTCGTCCTCGGGAAGTTCCAGGCCCTCGCCGTACGCGCGGATGTTGGCCGGAATCAGCGCGGCCGTGCCGGCCGGGCCGAGCGGCAGCCCGATGTCACCGGCGGAGAGCACCTCCGCGGCGAGCGAGCCGAGGGCCTGCCCGAGCTGGCCGCCGAAGAGCGCGCCGCCGAGGGTGGCCACCATCGACTGCATCGGGCCGAGCTGGGCGCGCGCCTCCGGCGGCACCAGGTCACCCATCGCGCCGACCATCCGGCTGGCCACCGGGTCGCAGAGCTTGCGCCACACGTCGAGCGTCTTGAAGATCCACTCGTTGCGGTTCCAGGCGACCGGGGACTGGATGCCGGACGGCCACGACGTGGCCGGCTCCAACCACAGGTCGGCCAGGCGCAACGCCTCCTCGACGGCGTTGCGCTCGTACGGTGACACGGCCGGATCACCGGCGGCGGCGAGCTGGCTGGCCGCTACCTGCCGGGCCAGGTCCCAGTTGACCGGCCCGCTGCCCGGCGCCGAGAGCAGGTGCTGCAACTGCGACATGAACTGCTGCATCTGCGCGGGATCGTTGGGGTCTGGTGGTTGCCCACCCGGGAGCGCGAAACCGAACGGAATATCAGGCACGACCTCTACGGTACGCGCGCCGCGCCCCAGGTAGTCGCCGCTGGCGTTGCGCTGAGGGCGAAGTCGTGTGACGCATCCGTCGGACCGGCCGGTGGCGATCGGTACGCTCTGGCGCATGAGACGTCGTGGCCTGACGGTCCTGCTCGGTGCCCTGTTCACCGCCCTGCTGAGTATCGGGGTGCTCCGGGTGCCGATTCCGTACGTGGTGCTCGGCCCGGGCCCGACGGTCAACACGCTCGGGACGACCGACGGTAAGGAGGTCATCCAGGTCACCGGCCGGGAGACCTCCACGTCGGCGGGCCAGCTGCGGCTGACGACGGTGGGGGTGCAGCCGACGGTTCGGCTCCGCTCGGCGATCGCCGGCTGGTTCTCCGACGACGAGGCGGTGGTGCCGCGCGAACTGGTCTACCCGCCGGGGGAGTCGACCGAGCAGGTCGAGCAGCGCAACGCCGAGGACTTCAAGGTGTCGCAGACCAGCGCCGAGACCGCCGCGCTGCGGGAACTGGGCTTCCCGGTGCAGGTGGTGATCAAGACGGTCGCGGCGGACGGCCCGTCCGCCGGGACGCTCAAGGTCGGCGACGTGGTCACCTCGGTCGACGGTCAGCCGGTGCCGGTGGCTGCCAAGGTCACCGAGTTGATCCGGGCCAAGCCGGCGGGTACGGCGTTGACCATCGGTTACACGCGCGACGGCACGCCGGCCACCGCGACGGTGACCAGCCGGGAGCAGGACGGTCGACCGCGCATCGGCGTCGAGATCGACCAGCAGCAGCCGCACCCGTTCACGCTCGGCATCGACCTGGAGGACATCGGCGGGCCGAGCGCCGGTCTGATGTTCGCCCTGGGCATCGTGGACAAGCTGACCCCGGCCGACCTCACCGGCGGAAAGGTCATCGCGGGCACCGGCACCATCGACGACGAGGGCACCGTCGGTCCGATCGGCGGAATCGCCCAGAAGCTGGTCGGCGCGAAGCGGGCCGGGGCCAAGGTCTTCCTGGTGCCGGCCGACAACTGTGCCGAGGCGGTCCGTAACCCGCAGCCCGACCTGCCGTTGCTGAAGGTGGGTTCGCTGGACGAGGCGCTGACCGCGTTGGAGACGCTGCGCGCCGGTGGTCAGCCGACCCGCTGCTGACCCGTGTGACCGTGCCCCGACACGCTCAGGAACAACCCGTACTCTGGGTGCCTGATCGGAGCCGATCACATCGAGCGTGCGGAGCCAACAGTGGTAATGCGTAGCAGCAGCCCTCTGCCGAGGATGAGCCGGCGCGGCCGGGTCACCATCGCCGTCCTGGTCGGGGTGTTCGTGCTCTTCACCCTGCTCGGTTGGGGTGTCCAGGCCTGGACCGACTGGCTCTGGTTCGACGAGGTGCGCTACACCGAGGTCTTCACCGGTGTGCTCGTCACCCGACTGCTGCTCTTCGCAGTCATCGGCCTCGGCATGGCGGTGGTCATCGGCGGCAACCTGTGGCTGGCGTACCGGCTGCGGCCGCGACTGCGACCGCACTCGGCGGAGCAGGCCACGCTGGAGCGCTACCGGATGGCGCTCAGCCCGCGTCTCGGCACCTGGATCGCGTTGATCGCCGCCGTGATCGGCCTCTTCGCCGGGCTGTCCGCCCAGAGTCGGTGGGACCAGTGGCTGCTGTTCCGCAACGGCGGTGACTTCGGTGCCGTCGATCCGGAGTTCGGGGTGGACATCGGCTTCTACGTCTTCCAGCTCCCGTTCTGGCGCTACCTGCTCGGGGTCGGCTTCACCGCCGTGGTGCTGGCGCTGATCGGCGCGCTGGCGGTGCACTACCTCTTCGGCGGGGTCCGCCTCCAGGGCGTCGGGGACCGGATGAGCAACGCAGCGCGCGCGCACCTGAGCAGTCTCGTCGCGGTTTTCGTCCTGCTCAAGGCCCTCGCGTACGTGCTGGACCGGCGGGCGATGCTGCTCGAGTACAACGAGGGCGCCAAGCTGTACGGCGCCGGCTACGCGGACGTCAACGCGCTGCTGACGGCGAAGGAGATCCTGGCGTACATCTCGGTCGTCGTGGCCATCGCGATCGTCGTGTTCTCCAACGCCTGGATGCGGAACCTGGTGTGGCCGGGCATCTCGCTCGCCCTGCTGGGCGTCTCCGCGGTGGCGATCGGCGGCATCTACCCCTGGGCGGTGCAGACCTTCGAGGTGAAGCCGAGTGCCAAGGACAAGGAGGCGCCGTACATCCAGCGCAGCATCGACGCGACGCGGGCGGCGTTCGGGTTGGGCAACACCGAGACCACCCCGTACGCGGCGAGCAACCTCACCCCACCGGCGAACCTGGCCACCGACACGTCCGTCGTGTCCAACGTGCGCCTGCTCGACCCGCAGTTGGTCAGCGAGACGTACACCCAGCTCCAGCAGGTCCGGGGCTTCTACGACTTCGGCCCCAAGCTGGACATCGACCGGTACGGGGTGAACGGCAAGACGTCCGACTACGTCGTCGGTGTTCGCGAGATCAACTACGGCGAGTTGACCGACCAGCAGAACACCTGGATCAACCGGCACACCGTCTACACCCACGGGTACGGCCTGGTGGCCGCCCCGGCGAACCAGGTGGTGTGCGGCGGGCAGCCGTTCTTCGTCTCCGGCTTCCTCGGCGAGCGGACCCAGGAGGCGTGCTCCTCGCAGACCGAGCAGATCCCCGCCAAGCAGCCGCGCATCTACTACGGCGAGCGGATGGCCGCCGACGACTACGCGATCGTCGGGCAGTCCGACCCGAACAAGAAGGCCGAGTTCGACAGGCCCGTCGGTGAGGGCGGCGGCGAGTCCTACACCTACACCGGCGAGGGCGGCGTCAAGCTCGATTCCTTCTCGCGACGGCTCCTCTACGCCATCAAGGAGCAGGAGTCGAACTTCCTGCTCTCCGAGGCGGTCAACAAGGACTCCAAGCTGCTGTACGTGCGCAACCCGCGGGACCGGGTCGAGAAGGTCGCGCCCTTCCTCACGCTGGACGGTGACCCGTACCCGGCGGTGGTCGACGGTCGGGTGCAGTGGATCGTCGACGGCTACACGACGGCCGCCACCTTCCCGTACGCCGAGCGCGTCAACCTCCAGGTCGAGACGACCGACGAGCTGACCAACCGGGGCACCTTCCAACTGGCCCGGGAGAACGTCAACTACATGCGCAACTCGGTGAAGGCCACCGTCGACGCGTACGACGGCACCGTGACGCTCTACGAGTACGACGACACCGACCCGGTGCTCAAGGCGTGGAACAAGGCGTTCGGCGGTGACCTGATCAAGCCGAAGGCGGACATCCCGGTCGAGTTGAACGAGCACTTCCGCTACCCGGCGGACATGTTCAAGGTGCAGCGGAACCTGCTCACCAAGTTCCACGTGACCAACCCGGGTGACTTCTACTCCGCGCAGGACTTCTGGCAGGTGCCGAACGTGCCGGACGCGCCGGACAGCGGGCAGAAGCAGCCGCCGTACTACCTGTTCACCCAGTTCCCCGGGCAGGAGAGCCCTCGGTTCCAGCTCACCTCGGCGGTCACCCCGAACGGCCGGCAGAACCTGGCCGCGCTGATCTCCGGGTCGTACGTCGACGGCAAGCCCCGGCTGGAGGTGCTGGAGTTGCCGGACCAGACCCGGATCTCCGGGCCGGTGCAGGTGCACCAGCAGATGACCAACAACGCGAACATCCGTCAGCAGCTCAACCTGCTCTCCAGCAACCAGGCGCAGGTGCAGTACGGCAACCTGCTGTCACTGCCCTTCGCCGACGGGATGCTCTACGTCGAGCCGGTCTACGTGAAGAGCAACCAGCAGGACGCGTACCCGCTGTTGCAGAAGGTGCTGCTCTCCTACGGTGACGGCGGCTCGTTCGTGGCGCTCGCCGACAACATCAACGACGGCATCAAGCAGTTGGTCGATCAGGGTAAGAAGGCCGGGCAGGGCACCTCGCCGCCGCCCACCACGGGTGGCAACCCGACCAGCCCGTCGCCGGGCGCGACGCCGAGCGCGACCCCGAGCGCGACGCCGAGCGCGACCCCGACGCCGGGCGGCACCGCCCCGCCGGCCGGCGATCTGGCCGTCGCCGCGGACCGGGTGCAGTCCGCCATCACGGAGGTTCGCGCCGCGCAGACCTCCGGGGACTTCGAACGGTACGGCCGCGCGCTGAAGGCGCTGGACGAGGCGTTGACCGCGTTCCAGCAGGCGCAGCAGGCGAGCGGCGGCGCGCCCCCGCCGTCCGGCACCCCGAGCGCCACGCCGGGCGGCTGACCAGCCGCTCGTCAGGCACACCGGAGCCCTCGACGTCGGACCCCCGGGTCCGGACGTCGGGGGCTCCGTCGCATCCGTACGGTATGCCGGCCTGTCGCCTCTCCGACACGCTTTGTCCAGCCGAGCCGCAACCCCGGCCGGCCCCCTGCCGTCCTTGATGCATCGGGGGCGGACAAGGGGGCAGTCGTGAGGGACGCACAGAGCTTCGACGATTTCTACCGGGGCACCGTCCGGCGGATGATCCGGTACGGCTACGCGGTGACCGGTGACCACACCGAGGCGCAGGACGTCGTGCAGGAGGCGTTCGCGCGGGCCTGGCGGCAGTGGGGGCGGCTCGCCGAGCACCCGGCGCCCGAGGCATGGCTGCGACTGGTGGTCTCCCGGTTGGCGAACGACCGTTGGCGGCACCTGCACCGTCGGCGGGTCCTGCTGAGCCGCAGCGGTCCGCCGCCGACCGCGCCCCCACCGGGTGAGGACGGGGTGCTGCTCGTGAGCGCGCTCCGTCAACTGCCGGCCGCGCAGCGACAGGCGCTGGCTCTGCACTACCTCTTCGACATGTCGGTCGAGGAGATCGCCCGGGAGGCCGACGTGCCGGTCGGCACCGTCAAGTCCTGGTTGTCCCGCGGCCGGTGCCGGCTGGCCGTACTGCTGCCCGACGTCCACATCGACGAACTGGAGGCGAACGATGTCCGCTGAACTCTCCGACCTGTACCGATCGCTCACCGTCGCCGTGGACGACGTGACGGTGGCACCTCCCGAGGTGGTCCGGCGGCACGCCGACCGGCGGGCCCTGGTCCGAGCGGCGGGTAGCGCGCTGGCGGTGGCGGTGCTGCTCGGTGGGGTCGCCGTCGGCGGACGCCTGGCGTTCCCCGTGGACGGGTCCGTGCCGCTGCCGCCACCGGCTGACACGCCGGCCCCGCCGTCGGTCGCGGGCAGTTCCACGCCCACCCCGTCGGCGTCCGCGCCGCCCACGCCGCAATCGTCGTCCCCGACGCCGTCGCACACCACCGCAGGGGGTACGCGGTCGGGCGCGCCCACCGGCCAGGCCACCGCCCACGCGCCCACCTCGATCCCGGACCGGGCCTTCTTCGTCCTGGCGGCCGCCAACCGGACCGGTCTGGAGTCGACCGCCGCGGGGCCGGTCCTGCCGACGCTGTGCGGCGCCCGGTACGCCAGCGAGTCGGCGGTGGTGCAGCGCCGTGCCCGGTCGATCGCCTACAAGCGGCCGGAGACCCCGGCCGGGAATGTGCCGGACGGCAGTTACCGGCACAGCATCACCATCTACCGTCCGGGCCGCGCCGACGACGCGCTGCGGGAGCTGCGGCAGGCCGTGCGCGCCTGCCCCGAGCAGAAGATGCCCGACGACACCAGGGTCTGGCGGCAGCGACTCCTGGACCCGGGTGCGTACGGCGACGAGTCGGTGCTGTTCGAGCTGCGGGCCCCGTACCCGGCGGGCATGGGCGACCCGGGCGCGTACGAGGTGCGGCTGGTCCGGGCGGTCCGGGTCGACGACGTGGTGACGGTGCTCTGGGAGCAGGGCTGGGAGTACACCGCCGCCGAGCGCGCGCAGGTGGACGCCGACAGCCGGCGTGCGGTGGCGGCGATCGAGAACTGGCTGGGCTGACGGCGGTATCGGAGTCGCTTTGCGGTGCCCCGGGTCGGTGCGCTACGGTTAGCGAGCCGACGCGGGGTGGAGCAGCTCGGTAGCTCGCTGGGCTCATAACCCAGAGGTCGCAGGTTCAAATCCTGTCCCCGCTACGAGAGAAAGCCCGTCTCCGATCTTCCGGAGGCGGGCTTTCGTCATTGGCGCGTCCGCTCGCGCGGTTGCCCGGTGGGGCGACCCCCCGCTGATCATCGCCGGGACGAGTGGGTTAAGCTTTAACAGCCGACGCGGGGTGGAGCAGCTCGGTAGCTCGCTGGGCTCATAACCCAGAGGTCGCAGGTTCAAATCCTGTCCCCGCTACCACGAGGTACGACAAGAACCCGGTTCCCGCACAGGGACCGGGTTCTGTCGTTCCGGTCGACGTCGCCGCCGTCGCGGGCGGGGGCCGGCGCGAACCGGCCCCCGCGCACATGTCACCGCAGGCCGAAGGCCCGCATGACGGTCTGGGTGACGCCACCGCCGTTACGCTGCTTGGCGGTGACCCGGATCGACACGTACCCGGCCCGGCCCGGCGCGTTCAGGGCCGCCGTCCAGGTGCCCCCGCGCTCCTTGAGGCTCTGCCGTTGCCAGGTGCGTCCGTCGTCGTACGACACCTCGAGGCCGAGCGAGGAGACGCCGTCCTTCGCGGCCGTGCTGCCCACCACCACCGGGGTGATGGTGAGGTCGTTCCGGCGCGGCGCGCGGCCCGCCAGGTCCACGTCCGTGCCGTAGTCCAACTGGACCAGCGGCATCGCCTGCACGTCCGTGCCAGCGACAGCGGCGGAGAAGAAGGTCCAGTCGGTACGCGTGCTCGACGAGTACGGGCTGAACTCCGGCTTGGTCTCCGTCTCGACGACCAGCCGGTACGGTGACCGCTGCGCCGGCAGTTCACCGGCGAACAGCTCCGGCCAGTTCTCGAACTGCACCAGTTGCCGGTCGCCCTGGTAGAACGAGATTCGTTGCAGCATCGCGGCCCCGCCGCTGTGCGCGGATCCCCCGTCGCCGAACCCCTGGATGTAGGCGCTGATCCCGAACTCGCCCCGGAACGGGATGTCGTACGTCAGCAGGCGTGGCCGCGTGATGGGCCCGAACCAACGGTCCTTCTGGACGCTGCCCGGCCGGTAGGCGATCTCATCCGTGTACGACCGCCCCCAGTTGAGGACGTCGGCGAACTGCTTCCACCGGACGCCGTCGCCGGCGGAGACCCAGTCGGTACGTGGTCCCGGGGCCACCGGCTGGAAGCGGAACCCGCGAGCGGCCGCCCACTCGTACGGCGGGAAGTCCGTCCGGGTCTCGGCGGCCTGCTGGCCGGGTGGTGGGGCGAACACCAGGTCGATCCGGGCGAGGTGCTTCGGGTCGGTCCTGGGCGACGGGTCGACGGGTACGCCGCCACGATGGTAGTCGACCAGGTCGTACAGGTACCGCGACGAGGGGTGGGCGGTGACGGTGAGGCGTACCCCCTTGCGGCCGGCGGCGGTGATCTTGCCGATCAGGCTCTCGCCGTCGCCCGCGATCAGTGACGCGACCGGGAGCGGCCCGTTCGTCGTACCGTCGGATTCTCCATACCACTCGCTGGCGCGGCCCTCGCCGTCGTTGACGACCAGGAGCAGCGCCGCGCCGGCGGCGGTCGCCGCCTTGACCCGGTCCGACGGGGACACGGCGTCGTCGCGTCGGACGACGACCGCCTTGCCGCGGGCCGAGACCCCGGCGTAGTCCGCCGTCGCGCCGGTGCCGGCGAAGACGGCGTCCAGGCGCGTGGTGCCGTCGGTCAGCGGGCGGGCGCCCGGCTGTGCGAGTGGGTCACCGGTACGACGGCCATCGTGACTGATCTCCAGTGGCGTCTGCTCCGCCCGGATCCGGGTGGTGAAGACGAAGCTGCCCTCCCGCACCGTGCCCCTGGTGGGGAGCGCCCACAGACTGTCGTAGGTGGCGCCGGGCCAGAACGTCTCGCGCAGGGCGCTCGCGTCGCTGGGCGTCGGCTCGCGCGAGGTGAACGAGCGGTAGACGTCGATGCGGCTGTTGGTGACGGCGGTCGGCTGCGCTGTCGCCACCTTCACCTGACGGGCCGCCGAGGCGTCGAGTACGACGACCCGGTTGGTCGTCAGCTCGACCTCGGGCACGGTCAGCATCGCGAGGCCGAGGGAGCCGTCGCCGTGCAGGCCCTCGACGTCGACCGCGCCGACCACGGTGTAGGAGCCGGGGGCCCATCGGCTGACGAGTTTTCCATCCCGTACCCACATGAAGGTGGAGACGCCGTCGGCGCTGACGATCTCGACCTCACCGCTCATCGGCCGGCCGCTGCGGTCCCTCAGGTGGATCGTGAGGTCGTACTTCCTGGACTCCACCGCGATCCCGACGGCCGTGTGCACGGCACCGGCCGCGTGGCGGGCGGTGATCCGGGCGGAGTACCGGCCGGGGGTCAGCGCCTTCGGGTCCACCACGACGTCGACTGTCGAGGTGCCCCCCGCCGGTACTGTCACCTGGCTGGCACCGACCGCGAACGTCGTGGCGGGGGCGTCGGCGCCCTCGACAGCGAGCGCCAAGGTGATGGCGCTGCCCGTGGTGTTGGTGTAGGTGATCTTCCGAGTGATCGGCTTCGGCTGCGCGCCGGGCGACCACGGGACGAGTCCGGCGTCGACCGATCCGGTCGCGATGATCTGGTCCTGGTGGTAGGCGGCGGCCACGTTCACCCGACCACTACCGGCCCGGTAGGCGCTGTAGTCGGGCGTGGGCACGCTGGTGCCCATGAGGGCGTCCTTGATCTGGCTGGCGCTCCAGGTGGGGTGCTTCTGCGCCAGCAGGGCGGCGGCTCCGGCGACGTGCGGCGCCGCCATCGAGGTGCCGCTGTCCAGACGGTAGAACCCCTCGCCCCACTCGATGTGCTGCGAGCGCGCCGCCAGCACGTCGACGCCGGGGGCGGTCAGGTCGGGCTTGAGGCCGTCGTCGATCATCCGGGGCCCGGCGCTGGAGAAGTCGGCCAGGTGGTCGGTGGCGTCCACCGCGCCGATGGTGAGCGCGGCGTCCGCGGTCCCGGGCGCGCCCAGGGTGTACGGGTCGGGACCGCTGTTGCCGGCCGAGACGACGAAGAGCGCGCCGGTCTCGGCGGTCAGTTGGTTGACGGACTGGCTCAGTGGATCGTCCTGGCTGTGCCAGGCGCTGACGCCCAGGCTCATGTTGATCACCTTGGCGTGTTCGGTCCGTGCCGCCCACTCCATGCCGGCGATGATCCCGGAGATCGAGCCGCTTCCGAAGTCGTCGAGGACCTTGCCGATCACCAGGTCGGCGTCGGGGGCGACACCCCGCTCCCGACCGTCCGACGCGGCGCCCGTCCCGGCGACCGTGGAGGCCGTGTGGGTGCCGTGCCCGTTGCGGTCGATGACGTCCTGGCCGGGGATGAAGCTTCGGGACGCCACGATCCGGTTCACCAGGTCCGGGTGGGTCGTGTCCACTCCGGTGTCCAGCACGGCCACCCGTACGCCGCTGCCCGTCCCACCGGCGGCCCAGGCCGCCGGCGCGCCGATCTGAGCGGTGGTGTCGGCGAGGGCGGCCTTCGCCCTGCCATCGAGCCACACCTTGTCGATGCCGGCCGTGAAGGAGGGCGTCGCGGTGTCGGCGGCGCGGGCCGTCGACGCCGTCCCGCCGGGCTGGCGGCCGCCGGTGAGGGCCGACCAGAATTCGGCGGCCCGTGGGCGGTGGGCGCGGATCGCCTGGCCACGGACCGACGGCAGGTCCAGCGTGGTCTCCGCGCCCGGCAGGTCGGTGCGGCTCCGCAGCGCCGCCGAGCCCGCGGTGCGGGTGACGACCAGGGGGAGCGCGTCGGCCCGCGCGTCGTCGAAGCCCTGGGCGACGAGCTGGGTGACGTCGAAGAGTTGCTTGTCGAGGCGACCGGTGGCCAGGTACGGCAACGCCTCGTCCGGATACACGTAGGTGTCGCGGCCCTCGGTGGCGATGCGTACGGCGCCGGTGGCGCCCGGGGCGCGGACGACGTCCACGGTGGGCGTCGTGCCGTTGCGCCCGGGGGTCACCGTGACACGGTCGCCGGTGACGAGCGTGACCGTCACGGGTGCGGCCGCGGCGTCAGCCGCCCGGCCCGGCGGCGCCGTCGGGGGTGGGGACGCCGGAGCGCCGTGGGCCGTCGTTGGGGTGACGAGAGCGGTGACGAGGGTGACGCCCACCGCTGCTGCCGCAGATCTTCGGGTGAGAGAGAGCCGCACAGTGCCTCCTGAGATGACCAGTTGCCGAATCCGATCATCTGGATGGATCGATGTAAAGATCATCTCTTTTACCGTGTGGTTGCGGGCGCATTGCGCGGCCCGCCGTGCCCGGTCCCGTGAATTTGGCGTCTACCGCCGTGCCGAGGTTGCGCCCTTCGGCGAGGATGGGCGCATGTCTTCCTTCGGCAAGTGGTGGGGCCGGCTCAGCGCGGTCCTCGGTGCGGTGGTCCTGGCGGTCTTCGTGCCGGTCGCGGCCTGGGCGTCCACGGGGGCCGGCGAGGTGGTGGTGGAGGCCGCGCGGCGGCGCTCCCGTGGTGGCGGCTTCGGCTTCCTCGGTCTGCTCTGCTGCCTCGTGGTGGTCGCGATCATCGTGTTCCTGGTGCTGCGCCTCACGCGTAACCGTCGCGGCGGCCCGCCGCGCTGATCCGTCGCGCTCGTGGGCTGAGCCCGACCCGTCGCGCTGACGACCCGGGCTCAGCCCGCCAGGGCGCCGATGGCCTGGGACAGGAAGCGGGCGGTGGCCTCTCGGGTACCGTCCCGTCGGACCCGGACCCGCTCGGCGGCGGTGACCAGCAGGGTGCGTACCTTGGCGTGGCCCTTCGGTGGCGGTGACGGCGCCGGCCCGAGCTGATCGGCCAGGCTGTCCCCGAGAGCGGCGGCGCGCTGCTGGGCCGGGTCGGTGATGCTGCCCTGGGTGTACCGGCGAACGGCGAGACTGGGGTTGAGGCCCCGCTCGTGGCCGAGGACCGTGCCGGCCTCGCCGTTGGTGGTCAAAAAGTTGATCACGTCGGCCACGGTGTCCGGGTGGCGGGTGCCCCGGAAGCCGGCCCAGTACATCGACGCGCGTGCCCACTGGGCGCCCGGCGGCCCCGGGAAGCCCACCACGCCCAGCTCGGAGTCGGTGAGTCGTTGCAGCTCCGGCAGTTGGTGGGACCAGGCGAAGGACGCGGCCGTCAACCCGGTGACCACCGGCTGCCGGGACGGCTCCCCGCTGTCGGCCTGCTCGACGAGGGCCGCGCCCGGCGTCGCCCGGCCGGCGCGGGCCCGCTGCCACAGCTCGAACCAGGCGATCAGCTCGTCGGCGCCGAAGCCCAGCTCCCGACCCCGGTAGAATTCGCCGCCCTGGGACCGGAGCCAGAGCCAGAGGGCGCGGTAGTCGCCGGACGCGTCCATCGTGCCGGCCACCTGGTCGTCGCTGGCCTCGGTGACCAGCTGCGCCCAGGCGATGTAGTCCGCCCAGGACATTCCGCCACGCGGTTCGGGCACCTGTAGCTCGCGCAGCAGGTCCCGGTTGAAGACCACGGCGGCGAGTGTCTGCCCGGCCGCGACCCCCGTCGTCCGCCCGTCCACCGTGCCGTACCGGACCAGACCCTCCGGCAGGCCACGCAGGTCCAGTCGGTGATCGGCGATCGGCTGGCTCAGGTCGAGCGTGATCTGGCGTTGGGTGTACTCGGCCAGCATCGAGTCGTCGAGCTGGATCAGGTCCGGGACGTTCCCGCCGGCCGCCTGGGTGGCGAGCCGCTCGTAGTAGCCGTCGACGCCCTGCCAGGTCACCCGGAAGGTGACCCCCGGGTTGCGCTCGGAGTACAGCCGGAGGACCTTCTCCGTCAGCTCGGCCCGCTTCGCCCCGCCCCACCAGAAGACCGACAGCTCGACCGGGCCGTTCCCGGTCGAGGTGTCGGCGCCGTCGCTGCACCCGGCCAGGCCGCCGGTGGCCAGCAGGGGAGCGCCGAACAGCGCGGTGAGCACCCGGCGTCGGCCCGGGTCGGCGGCAAACCGGTTGATCGGGGGACGAACAGCGGACACGGGGTCTCCTGGCACCGACGGACGGGGGTCGGACCATTCACGCAGGCGGCGCAGGAGGGTGTCAACGTCCGTCCGGTCACCCCGGTCGGCCCGTGGGCCCAGGGGTGGCCGGACGGACCCGGCGGCGTCACGTGGTGTACTAGGGCACGTGGAACTTCTGCACTCGGGCAAGGTCCGGGACGTGTACGCCGACGGCGACGACCTGATCCTGGTCGCGTCGGATCGCATCTCGATCTACGACGTGCCGTTGCCGACACCGATCCCGGACAAGGGTCGACTGCTCACCGCGCTCTCGTTGTGGTGGTTCGAACAGCTCGCCGACCTGGTGCCGAACCACGTCATCTCGGCCACCGACGTGCCGGCCGAGTTCGCCGGCCGGGCGATCCGCTGCCAGCGGCTCGACATGGTCCCCGTCGAGTGTGTCGCCCGCGGCTACCTGACCGGCGGCGGCCTGCGCGAGTACGAGCGCACCGGAACGGTCTCCGGCGTACCGCTGCCCCGAGGGCTCGGCGAGGCGTCGATCCTGCCCGAGCCGATCTTCACCCCGTCGAGCAAGGCGCCGGCCGGCGAGCACGACGAGCCGATCACGTACGACGACGTGGTGGCCAAGGTGGGCCAGGAGACCGCCGAGCGGCTGCGGCAGATCACCCTCGACATCTACCGGCGCGGGGCCGAACTGGCCGCCGACCGGGGCATCCTGATCGCCGACACCAAGATTGAACTGGGTTGGGCGTCGGACGGCACCCTGGTGCTCGCCGACGAACTGCTGACCTCTGACTCGTCGCGGTTCTGGCCCGCCGAGTCGTACCAGCCGGGCCGTGTGCAGTTCTCCTACGACAAGCAGTACGTGCGGGACTGGGCCACCGGTAGCGGCTGGAACAAGCTGCCGCCCGCGCCGGACGTACCCGCCGAGGTCGTCGAGGCGACCCGGGCCCGCTACGTCGAGGTGTACGAGAAGCTCACCGGCAACCGCTGGGAGTGACCGCGCCGGCCTGGGACCCTCAGTGGTTCCAGGCGTCGTTCCCGAACAACCTCGACCACAGGTTGTCGACCACGCCCGAGGTGCCGTAGACGGTGTCTCCGTCGCCGTCCGTGCCGGCCGGCGCGACCTGGGTGCCGCCTCCGTACACCAGGTAGCCGGGGCCGGTCGGGGAACCGACCGCGTGTCGGGCGCCGCTGTGGATGCCGTACCCCACGAAGTCGCGCTCCCACTTGGACAGGAACCCGGCGGCGACATTGTCGAGCCCGTCGACGGTGGCCTGGACCAGATCCTTGAGCACCCCGACGTCGCCGCTGCCCAGGTGGGTGCCGACGTCGAACGAGGCGGCACCCGCGATGGCCGCCGCCCCGCCGGTGGCGATCGCCTCGGCCATCGTCTCGATCCCCTTGAGGAAGCTGAGCGCCGAGGCGGCGAACGAGTTCGCCGTCGCCAGGGCGGACGCCGCAGCCGGTGCGCCGACGACGGTTGCCCCGGCCGCCGCGATGAAGGCGGCGAAGACCGCCAGGATGGTGGACACCACCGCGTACGCCACGACGAGGCAGAGTAGGGCGGCTCCGACGCAGAGCATGGTGACGCCCACGGTGACCGTGAGGACCTGGGTGCCGACGATCTGCGTTCCGTACGCGTTGATGTGCACCCCGAACGCTTCGCGGTCCTTGCCGCTCCACTGGGCCGCGGTCAGGGTCGCGAGGGCGTCGTCGAGGTTGCCGTGGGCGGTGCCGAGTTGGTCGTACATGGCCAACCAGTCGCCGCCCTTGCGCATGATCGTCTCGGGGTCGCACTGGTTGAAGTAGACGATCTGGGCGATCGGCCAGGCGGCGGGGATGACCGCGGCGGCCAGGCTGATCTCCGTCATCGCGAGTTTCGCGGCGGCTGCGGGGTAGGTGGGGTCTGCCATGTCGGTCTCCGGCGTCCTCAGCGGGGAGCGATGGTGCTGGCGGTCTCGGCGGCCTCCCAGTTGTCCGCCGTACGGCCCAGCCGGGACCGGACCTCAGCGAGGTGCTCGCGCTTGGTGCGCAACTGCTCCTCGACGAACTCGATCGCGCCGACGTAGGCGACCGCGAGCTGCGGCACCACCGAGGTGAAGTTGCTGTGTTCGATGGCGCGGGCGGACTCCAGCAGTTCGGCGCAGGCGTCGAGGGGCGGCCCGACCTGACGCTCGATCGTGTCGCCGAGCGCGCGGATCGCCGGCGGGTCAACCTCGATCATCGACTCTCCCCGTGTACGTGATCGATGTTCATGGTGCCGGAGCGCGGACAGCCTAACAGGATCATGGATGGGCGTGAGTGCCCGTCGCTGGTAGCCTGCGAACCATGGCAGCCGGACGTTCCGCGTCGACGCCCCCCGAGGACTACCTGACCCGGATGGCCCGCCGACCGCGCTGGCAGCGGGTTATGGTGCCGATCCTCATGCTCCTGGTCCTGCTGGTGCTGCCCATCGGCCTCGGCCGCAACCTGATCGGCGCCGAGCGGGTGAGCATCCAGGTCGAGTCCTGTGACAACGGTGGTCCCAAGGGGACCCAGCGGTGCCGGGGCACCTGGAACATGTCCGACGGAAGGGTGGTCAGCGGCCCGGTGGGCGGCGGCTCGTTTCACACCGGCGACCGGGTCGACGGCTGGGCCAACGGCGACCGGGCCACCGCCAGCCTGATGGCCTGGCTCATCGCCCCGCTGATGGTGGGCGCGGTCCTGTTGGCGGTGACGGTGGCGCTCGCCGTCGTCTTCCTGCGGGCGGGCGTGCAGCGGGTGCGGCGCGGCCGCTGACCCGCTCCTGGGCTGGCGCCCTCAGACCCCCAGTTGACGCCGCAGCCGTTCCAGCATCTCCGTGCTCTCCCGGAGCGGCCCGCTGACCATGTCGTTGAGCTGCGCCAGCTTCGCCTGCGCTGCCGCCGGGTCGTGGAGCACCGCCGCAGGGCCGGCCGGGCCACCCAACTCACGCATCACCTCGTTGGTCGCCCGCGCCAGGTCGGCCCGCGCCTCGCGCAGGAGGCCGGCGACCAGCTCCGACAATTCGGCGGCGGGCAGTCTCAGGGCCCGTGGGTCGAGGTGTAGTTCCCGCGCCGGGTCGTCGGCGGTGCAGGTGACGCGCACCAACCCGTTCTCGCTCTCGGCGTGACCGGTCAACCCGGTCAACCGTTCGCGCAGCTCCTCGCCGCGGCTCAACTGCTCGCGCATCCGCGCCGACAGTTGCGCCATCACGTCCGGATTCGGTGTGCCGCCGATCGGCCCGCTCATCGTGTCCCTCCCGCTGTCGTCGATGTGACCGGCCGACGGTACCCACCACGGTCCACCCATGGGGGATCGGACCACTGTGGAGCGCGAATCAGCCCAGGCTCACAAAGATCCCGACGCCGACCAGCAGCACGGTCACGCTGACGGTGAGCAGCGAGACGAACGGGACCAGCACCGAGGACCTTCCGACGATGCTCGGCGACTCGACGAGGATCCGGTTCGGACGCTCGGGTTCGTACACCACGGTGACCGGCCCGGGCGCGGCCGAGAGCGGGGTCTGCCGGAAGCGCCCCGGCGTCGCGGTCACCTCGGTCCCGTCGACCAGTCGGTACCGCACCACCGGGTAGTAGGTGCGGGGACCGTTCCCCCGGGTCACCGGACGCAGTTCCACCACCTCACCCGGCGTTCGTACGCCCCGGCGCAGCAGACCGAGGTCGCGCCGGAACCGGACGAGGGCGTACGCGCTTCCGGCCAGGCCGAGGCCCGCCAGGATCGCCAGGACCACCTGCGGCATGACTCACTCCTCCCAGTCGAGCGTGCGCTGGACGGCCTTGCGCCACTGACGCAACTCCCGCTCACGCAGCTCGGCGGCCATCGTCGATTCCCACCGCGCGTCGGAGCGCCACTGCGCGCGCAGGGTGGCGAGGTCGGGCCAGAAGCCCACCGCCAGGCCAGCGGCGTACGCGGCGCCCAGGCAGGTGGTCTCGGTGATCCGGGAGCGGACCACCGGGACGTCGAGCACGTCGGCGAGGAACTGCATGAGCAGCGTGTTGGCGGTCATCCCGCCGTCCACCCGGAGTCGGCGCAGCGCCACGTCGGAGTCGGCGTCCATCGCGTCGACCACCTCGCGGGTCTGCCACGCCGACGCCTCCAGCGCCGCCCGGGCCAGGTGCCCCTTCGTGATGTAGCCGGTCAGGCCGGCGATCACCCCCCGCGCGTCGCTGCGCCAATGCGGGGCGAACAGGCCCGAGAACGCCGGCACGACGTAGCAGCCGCCGTTGTCGTCAACGGTGCGGGCCAGGTCCTCCACCTCGGCCGCGGAGGAGATCAACCCGAGGTTGTCCCGCAGCCACTGCACCAGCGATCCGGTGACCGCGATGGCGCCCTCCAGGGCGTACGCCGGTGGTTGGTCCTTGATCCGGTAGGCGACCGTGGTGAGCAGGCCGTGCGTGGACGGCACCGGGGTGGCGCCCGTGTTGAGCAGGAGGAAGCTGCCGGTGCCGTAGGTGCACTTGGCCTCGCCGGGCTGGAAGCAGGTCTGCCCGAACAGGGCGGCCTGCTGGTCGCCGAGCGCGCTGGCCACCGGCACCCCGGCAAGCACGCCGGTGGCCGTCCCGTACACCTCGGCCGAGCAGCGGATCTCGGGCAGCATCGCGGCGGGCACGCCCAGCGCGTCGAGCAGCTCCGGAGCCCAGTCGAGGGTGGTGAGGTCCATCAGCAGGGTCCGGCTGGCGTTGGTCACGTCGGTGACGTGCTCACCGGTGAGCTTCCAGATCAGCCAACTGTCCATCGTGCCGAACAGCACCTCGCCGCGCTCCGCGCGCTCGCGTAGGCCGTCGACCTCGTCGAGCAGCCATCGCAGTTTCGGGCCGGCGAAGTAGGTGGCCAGTGGAAGACCCGTGCGGGCCCGGAACCAGTCCTCGCCGTACGCCGAGGCGAGCTCGCGCAGCAGCGGGCCGGTGCGGGTGTCCTGCCAGACCACGGCGTTGGCTATCGGCCGGCCGGTGGCCCGGTCCCAGACGACGGTGGTCTCCCGCTGGTTGGTGATGCCCACGGCGGCGAGCCCCGACGGATCGACGCCGGCGGACCGCAGCGCCTCGGCGACCACCCGCTGGACGTTGTCCCAGATCTCCTCGGCGTCGTGCTCCACCCACCCGGGGCGGGGAAAGATCTGCCGGTGCTCGCGCTGGGCCGCGGCGACGATCTCCCCGGCGGCGTCGAACACGATGCACCGCGAGGAGGTGGTGCCCTGGTCGATGGCGGCGACGTACTGGGGGGTCACGGCAGCACCGTACCCGCAGTGGCGGCGTGGTGCGACACGCGTCACGTCGGCCCCGCGTCGCCTACGATGTGCGAACGTGCGCGACATCGCCGTTTTCAGTGGAACTGCCCATCCCGACCTCGCCGCCGAGATCTGCGCCCACCTGGGGGTGCCGCTGCATCCGGTACGGGTCTCCCGGTTCGCCAACGACTGTCTCGAGGTGCAGTTGCAGGCCAACTGCCGGGAGCGGGACGTCTTCCTGATCCAGCCGCTGGTGCCGCCCGTGCAGGAAAATCTGGTCGAGCTGCTGCTGATGATCGACGCGGCGCGGGGCGCGTCCGCCGGCCGGATCACCGTGGTGCTTCCGCACTACGCGTACGCCCGCTCGGACAAGAAGGACGCGCCACGGATCTCGATCGGCGCCCGGCTCGTCGCCGACCTGCTGACCTCGGCGGGAGCGGACCGGGTGCTGGCGCTGACCCTGCACTCGCCGCAGGTGCACGGCTTCTTCAGCGTCCCCGTCGACCACCTGCACGCGCTGCGGGAGTTGGCCACGCACTTCCGGCGGTACGACCTGAGCAACACCGTGGTGGTCTCGCCCGACCTGGGCAACGCCAAGGAGGCAGCCGCCTTCGCCCGGCTGCTCGGCACGCCCGTCGCGGCCGGCGCGAAGCAGCGGTTCAGCGACGACCTCGTCAAGATCAGCGCGGTGATCGGTGAGGTGGCCGACCGGGACGTCATCGTGTTGGACGACGAGATCGCCAAGGGCAGCACCGTGATCGAGTTGATGGAGCACCTGCGCGACCTGAAGGTCCGCTCGATCCGGCTGGCCTGTACGCACGGCCTGTTCTCCGGCGACGCGCTGCGCCGGCTCAGCGACCAGGACGGCGTGTTGGAGATCGTCTGCACCAACACGGTCCCCATCCCGGCCGAGAAGCGGGTGGCGAAGCTTCAGGTCCTCTCGGTCGCCCCGGCTCTGGCCGAGGCGATGCGCCGAATCCACAACGGCGAGTCAGTCTCCGCCCTCTTCGGCTGACCGCCCCGCCCCGGCCCTCCCCGCCCCCCGCCCTCGCCCCGCCCGCCCCCTCGCCCCGCCCGCCCCCTCGCCTCGCCCCGCTTCGGCTCGCCGATCTTGCACTTTGTGCTGCCCAAATGTCGCCTTGGGACCGCTTCGTCGCCACCGAAAGTGCAAGATCGGCGCGGCGGGGCGGGGCGCGGCGGGGCGCGGCGGGGGCGGGGTGGGGTGGGGTGGGGTGGGGGCGGGGTGGGGTGGGGTGGGGTTAGGGGGTGGGGAGGGTGGTGGTGATTCGGACGGTGGTGCCGGCGGAGCTGGTGGCGATCTCCATCGCGTCGGTCAGCTCGCGGGCCAGCCAGAGGCCCCATCCGCCGGCGGTCTCCGCGGCGGGACGACTCCGGTCGCCGAGGCGCTGCGGGGTGATGCCGTGCCCGTGGTCCGCCACCTCGCAGAGCAGCTCGCCGGGCTCCTGCCAGAGCCGGAGCCACCCGCGCCCGCCGCCGTGCCGCACCGCGTTGGTGATCAGTTCGTTGACGGCGAGCACGAAGTCGTCCAGCCGTTGGCCGTCGAGGCCGCAGGCGTGCGCGCAGGAGGTGACCGAGTGTCGAATCTCGGTCACCTGGGCCTGGTCGAAGGCCTCGGCGATCAGGAGGGCGGGTTCGATGGGCACAACCGTACGCGGTGCGTGCGGATCTGCATTCGTCATGGCCCTGTCCCGGCGGCGGATCTCGGAATATTTCGCGGCTTTTCAACCGTACGTCAGGGTTTCCTGGACCGCACCACGTGGCCCCCGCGTCACCGACCCGGCTGTGGCATCCTGACCGCCATGCCGTCGCCGCCGGGTGGTTTCGAGGTGCCGCTCTGGCGGGCGCTCACCGTCTTCCGGCTGGCCTCCCTCGGGTACGTCGGCGTGCTCGCCGTACGCGACGCCGACCGGTACGCCCACCCGATCATCGTCGGCGCCCTGGTGCTGGTGATGGTCATCTGGACCGGGCTGGCCGCCGTCGCGTACGCCCGACCGGCCTGGCGTCGCTGGCCACTGCTGCTGGTCGACCTCGGCGTGGTGATCGCCATCGTGCTGTCCAGCCCGTGGGTGGTGGGGCGGCAGGCGCTCGGGCACGGCGTACCCACTCTCGGGGTGGCCTGGATGGCCGGCCCGGTGCTGGCCTGGGCCGTCTCCGGCGGCCGGCGGCGCGGCACGGTGGCCGCGCTGCTGGTGGCCGGCGCGGACCTGGCCACCCGGGAGCGGATCGGCCAGTCCTCCTTCACCGGGGTGATCCTGCTGCTGCTCGCCGGGGTGGTGGTCGGGCACGTCGCCCGGCTCGCCGTGCGCGCCGAGGAACGCCTGCAGCACGCGGTGGAGCTGGAGGCGGCCACCCGGGAGCGGGAGCGGTTGGCCCGCGGCATCCACGACTCGGTCCTGCAGGTGCTGGCGTTGGTGCAGCGGCGCGGCGCGCACCTGCCCGGTGAGGCCGGGGAGTTGGCCCGGCTCGCCGGTGAGCAGGAGGCCGCGCTGCGCGCTCTGATCGCCGGCACCACGCCCGCCGGAATCACCGGGACGGACGCGGTGGACCTGCGGGACCTGCTCGGCCGGTACGCCTCGACGGCGGTGTCGCTCTCGGCGCCCGCCACCCCGGTGACCCTGCCCCGGCAGGTGGCCGGCGAGTTGGCGGCCGCCACCGGCGCGGCCCTGGACAATGTCGGCCGCCACGCCGGGGGACGGGCCTGGGTGCTGGTCGAGGACGAGGGGGAGACCGTGACCGTGTCGATCCGTGACGAGGGGCCGGGCATCGAAGAGGGCCGACTGGCCGAGGCCGCCGCGCAGGGGCGGCTCGGTGTCACCCAGTCGATCCGCGGCCGGGTGACCGACCTGGGCGGGACGGTCCGGATCATGTCGAGCCCCGACGCCGGCACCGAGATCGAGCTGACCGTGCCGAGGACGCGGCCGTGAACGCCGTGCGGGTGATGGTGGTCGACGACCATCCGATGTGGCGTGAGGGCGTGGCCCGGGACCTGGCGGAGGCCGGCTTCCTGGTGGTGGCGACCAGCGGCGAGGGGCGGCAGGCCATCCGGATCGGCGCCGCCGCCCGACCCGACGTGGTCGTGCTCGACCTGCAACTACCGGACATCTCCGGGGTCGAGGTCGTCGTCGGGCTGCGCGCCGCCCTGCCCGCCGTGCGGGTGCTCATGCTCAGTGCCAGTGGCGAGGAGCAGAGCGTGCTCGACGCGGTCAAGGCGGGCGCCACCGGCTACCTGGTGAAGTCGACGGCGCCCGGCGAGTTCCTCGACGCGGTACGTCGCACCGCCAACGGCGACCCGGTCTTCACGCCCGGCCTGGCCGGGCTGGTGCTGGGGGAGTACCGCCGGTTGGCCGCCGGGCCGGAGGCCGGCACGGCCGACGACGGTGAGCCGGGGACGCCCCGGCTCACCGCCCGGGAGACGGAGGTGCTGCGTCTGGTGGCGAAGGGGATGTCGTACAAGCAGATCGCCGAGCGGCTCGGCCTTTCCCACCGTACGGTGCAGAACCACGTGCAGAACACGCTGGGCAAGCTGCACCTGCACAACCGCGTCGAGTTGACCCGCTACGCCATCGAGCGTGGGCTGGACGACTGACCGGACCTCAGACCGAGCGCGGCGGTTCGGTCTCGTGGATGGCCAGCTCCTCGGCGGTCGCCCCGCCACCGGCCGCGCCCGCGTCGTACGCGACCGAATCGGTCTCCTGGTCGGTGTGCGCCCCCTCGTCCGGTTCCACCAGCCGGCCCACGGTGGCGTCGGCGACCGTGCCGAGCTGACCGTGGTCGTAGAGGGAGACCGGCGAGTTGGGGTCCGAGGTGGGCCCCGGGTCCATCACGTCGGCGTCGAGCTGGGCCTCCGCCGCAGCGGCCTCGTTCTCCGCCTCGAAGGCGATCTTCGGGTCGACCGGGCCGGCGAGCGGGTCGTCCACCGGGCGCTCGTAGACCTCCCGGTCGAGCTTGTAGTCCAACGACTCCCCGTCCAGCTGCTCCTCGGCGGTCGTCCCGAAGCGGTCCACCGCCACCGGCGTACGGTCGCCGGGGATCTGGGCCGGCTCCGGACCGTCCGCCTCACGCCCGGTCAGGACGTCGTCGTAGGCGGTCGAGTCGTCGTCGGCGGTGTCGGGCAGACCCTCCGCCTCGGTGTCGGACACGGGGGTCGGGAACTCGTTGTCGCGCATGTCTGATCACTACCCGCTGCCCTCCCGCCGTAACCGGGGCAGGGCCCGTCATCAGCGGATCGACCGGGAGCGGCGGTTGATCGCCGCCATCGTGCCGACGGCGGTGCCCGCCGCGGCGAGACCGAACGCCGCCGTCATCCGCACCAACTGACGCCGTCGGCCGTGCCAACCGCCGTCGCGGCTGGCCTGCCCGTCGGCGTGGAACACGTTGCCAGTGCTGTCCAGCCGGACGCCCGGACCGAACTGGGTGCGGTGGGCGTACCAGCCGAGGGTCCGCTCGACCAACGCCGGCGCCAGCCGCCACTGGAGGCCGAGCAGCCGGGCGGCCCCACCGGCGTACGCCTCCCGGCGTGGCCGGCGCAGCAACCGCACGATCGTCTGGGCGACCACCTCCGGCGGGTAGATCGGCGGGGGTGGCACCAGCTCCCGACCGCTGTGGTTGGCCGCGTGCCGGAAGAACGGGGTGTCGATGGTTGCCGGCAACACGGTGCAGACGGATATCTGCCCCCGACCGGTGACCCGCAGTTCCTGCCGGACGGTGTCGGCCAGGCCGCGGATGCCGTGTTTGGCGGCGTTGTACGCCGACTGGTACGGCATCGCCACCTCGGCCAGCACCGAGGCGTTGTTGACCAGCACGCCCCCGCCGGCCGCTTCCAGGTGCGGCAGCGCGGCCTTGATGCCGTGCACCGTGCCCAGCAGGTTGACCTCCAGCACCCGCCGGAACTCGGCGACCGGGATCTCGTCGAACAGACCCACCGCGCTCACCGCGGCGTTGTTCACCCACGCGTCGACGCGGCCGAATTCGACCACCGCCCGCTCGGCCAGGCGCTGCACGGAGTCGAGGTCGGTCACGTCGGTGGGTACGGCCAGCGCGCGGCCCCCCAGTTGCCGGCAGCGCTGCGCGACCTGCTGTAGCGCCTGCTCGCTGCGGGCGGCGAGGACCACGGCGGCACCACGCCGCGCCAACGCGTACGCGGTGGCCGTGCCGATCCCGCTGGACGCGCCGGTGATCACCACGGTCGAATCGTCGAGGCTCCGGGTCAGCGGCATCTCCCAGCGGTACCCCGGGTCGGGGCCGGTCATACCACCGGCCGGTGAGGTTCCGATTCGGGGCCGCTGTGATTGCCGTGGCGCAAGTGTCGGTGGCACTCGCGGTGACTGTTCCCGATCTGCCAGGTTTCGACTCGGCGCGCGCAGGTTAATGGGACGCTCTGACCGGGACCGCCGAGGAAAAGATCGCAGGGAGGTGACCCATGCGCGTCGGCCTCGTCTGCGCGCACAGCAGTTCGTACCGGCACGCCGACGGCCCGCCGGTCGGCACTCGACAACACATCGCGCGGGTCGCCGCCGAGTTGGCGGGCAGAGGCCATGATGTCCGGATCTACGAGCGCCGGGACGACCCGGAACTGCCGGCGACGCTGGACGTCGACGGCTACCGGGTGCACCGGGTGCCAGTCGGTCCGCCGACCGCCCTGCCCACCGCCGGACTCGTCCCGCACGTCACCGAGTTCGGGCGCTGGCTGACCGACGAGTGGGGCGGCGCCTGGCGTCCCGAGGTGGTGCACGGGCACTACTGGATCGGTGGGCTGGCTGCCGCGCACGCCGTCCGGGAGACCGACATCCCGGTCGTACAGACCTTCCACTCGCTCGGTGTGGAGCAGCTGCGCCACCTCGGCGGCGGGTACGACGGCCCGGGGGAGCGCATCCCGCTGGAACGGGCGCTGACCCGGGCGGTGGACATCGCCGTGGCCCAGTCCAACGACGAGGTCGACGAGTTGACCCGGATGGGCCTGCAACGGACATCCGTGGCGATGGTGCCGGCCGGGGTGGACACCGCGCAGTTCCACCCGGACGGCGAGGCGGCTCCGCGCGAACAGCGGTCCCGGATCCTCTCCGTCGGCGGGCTGTCCCCGGGGCACGGCCAGGACGACCTGATCCGGGCGATGCGGCTGGTCGGCGACGCCGAGTTGGTGATCGCCGGTGGCCCACCGGCCGACCAACTGTCCCACCACACCGAGGCACGCCGCCTGCGCGAACTGGCCGAACGCGCCGGGGTCGCCGAGCAGGTACGCCTCGTCGGAGCCGTACCGCACGACCAGATGGCGACCTGGTACCGCTCGGCCGACGTGGTGGCCTGCACTCCGCACTACTCCTCGGCCGGCCGCGTCTCCCTGGAGGCGATGGCGTGCGGGGTACCGGTTGTCGGCTACGCGATGGGCGGCCTGGCGGACGCCGTCGTCGACGAGGTCACCGGCCGCCTCGTGCCACCCGGTGACGTCCGGACGCTGGGGCTGTCCCTGCGCCGGCTGCTCGCCGACAACGCCGGCCGGTTCGCCTACGGTCACGCCGCCGTGGACCGGGTCCGTAGCAGCTACACCTGGGAACGGACCGCGGCCGCGCTGGAACGTCTCTACGAGCGGGTGGCGAGTCGCCGCAAGCCCGTCGAGGCCTGAAGGACGGCAGAGCCCACGCCGCGTCCGCGTGACGCGGCGTGGGCTCTCGTCTCAGGCGGCGGCGTGGGCTTTCGCGTCAGGCGGCTCGGCCGGCGCCGACCATGTCCCGGTTACTGCGGCGGGCCGCCGCGCGGTGCTGCTGCGGCTGGGCGTACCGGGTCAGGCCGATCACGGCGGCCAGGGTGACCAGGAAACCGGCGGCGGCCAGCCACTCGCGCCCCGGCCAGATCTTGTCGTTGAGCAGCAGCAGGCCGACGATCGCCGCGGGCACCGCTCCGGCGGCGTCCATGGCGGCGACCGCGGCGGTCGTCGAACCGCGCTGCATGGCCAGGCCGAGCAGCAGTTGGCCGACGATCGAGTGGCCGATCAGCAGATAGAACAGCGGGTCGGCGAGGAACGCCTCGGCCGACGGCGCGGAGGCCAGCGGCCGGGCCGCGACGGCGGCCGAGGAGAACGCCAGACCGGCCAGCGAGCCCAGCGCCACCGAACCGGGGGCGCCGTGCAGCCGGACGGCGAAGAAGCCGAGCACCGCGATGACCCCGAGCGCCACCAGCAGGGCTATCGAGCCGGCGGTGCCGAGCTGCTTCGACGGCGCCGGCCGCGCGGCCAGCACCAGCGCGGTGATCCCGGCGAAGAGCAGGGCCAGCAGGGCCACCTCCGCCATCGGCATCCGCCACTTCAACACCAGCACACCGATGATCGCGGTCACCCCGAGCCCGGCCGCCACGCTCGCCTGCACCAGGAACAGGGGCAGATCGCGCCGGGCCAGGAAGGCGAGCACGAAACCGCCGATCTGGCAGGTCAGCCCGATCAGGTACGTCCGGTGCCCGGCCAGTCTCAGCAGCAGACCCGGATCGAAGGTGTGGTGCACGGTGGTGCGCGCCGCGGCCACCGACTGGAGCAGGTTGGCGAAGCCGTACGCGACGATCATCGCCGCGAGGAAGCACCAGCCGGAGGAGACCACCTGGCGAGGATAGAGGTTGTCGGCAGTCAGCGCTCGGCTGGTCGATCCAGACGGGCGAGGATGTCGGCGTGCAGCACACCGTTGGTGGCCACCACGCTGCTCTCGGTGCCGGGCTCACCCGTCGGCGCGGGTCGACCGGTCAGATCGGTGATCGTGCCGCCCGCCTCGGTGACGATCGGCACCAGCGCCGCCACGTCCCACAGGGACAGTTCCGGTTCGACCATCACCTCCAACGCGCCCTCGGCTAACAGCATGTAGCCGTAGAAGTCGCCGTACGCCCGGCTGCGCCAGCCGGCCCGCAGCAGGTCGAGCAGCGCGTCGAGCCGCCCGGCGTCCTCCCAGCCGGTCAGCGACGAGTAGCAGACGCTCGCGTCGCCGACGTCGCGTACCGCGGAGACGCCGATCCGCTCGCCCGCGTCGGGACCGGGACCGGCGTACGCGCCCGCGCCCGCGCTCGCCCACCAGCGCCGTCCCAGCGCGGGGGCGGAGACCACGCCGACCGCCGGCCGGTCACCGTCGTACAGCGCGATGAGGCTGGCCCACACCGGCACCCCCCGGACGAAGTTCTTGGTGCCGTCGATCGGGTCGACGATCCACCGGCGGCCACCCGGCTCGGTGGCCGGCCGCGCGCCGTACTCCTCACCGAGCAGCCCGTCGGCGGGCCGGTGCTCGGTCAGCAGCGCCCGGATCTCCCGCTCCACGGCGGTGTCCGCGTCGGAGACCGGTGTCAGGTCCGGCTTCGTGTCCACCCGCAGGTCGAGCGCCCGGAACCGGGCCGTGGCGATGGCGTCGGCGCGGTCCGCGAGCAGATGGGCGAGGGCGAGGTCGTCGGCGTACCCGGTCATGCCGGCAACCTAGCCGACGTCCACCGGGTCACTCGTCGGGCCCGCGCCGGTCGCCCTCGCCGGGCCCGCGCTGGTCGCCCTCACCGCGCGCGTCGCCGTCGCCGGCCCGGGAGGCCAGCAACCGGCGGTACGACGCCAGCCGGCGCGGGTCCGCCTTCCCGGCGGCCACCCAGGCGTCCAGCCCGCAGTCGGCCTCGTCGGCCGTGTGCGGGCAGTTCGGCGGGCAGTCGACGGTGCCCTCCACCAGGTCGGGGAACCCGTGCAGCAGGCTGTCGGCGGAGACGTGCGCCAGCCCGAAACTACGGATGCCCGGGGTGTCGATGATCCAGCCGGGGTCGGTGTCGACACCGGGGACCGGTGGCAGCCGCAGCGCCACCGCGCTGGTGGAGGTGTGCCGGCCGCGACCGATGGCGCTGACCACCCCGACCGCGCGCGCGGCGTCCGGGACGAGGCGGTTCACCAACGTCGACTTGCCCACCCCGGAGTGCCCGACCAGCACCGACACCCGGCCGCTGAGCAGCGCGCGCAGCGCGCCCAGGTCGGCGTCGGGACGGTTGAGCACGTACGGCAGCTCCAGCTCCGTGTAGTAGCCCAGCACCTCCTCCGGGCCGGCCAGGTCGGCCTTGGTGAGGCAGAGCAGCGGCTCGACGTCCGCGTCGTACGCGGCCACCAGGCAGCGGTCGATGAACCCGGTGCGCGGCGGCGGGTCGGCCAACGCGCTGACGATCACCAACTGGTCGGCGTTTGCCACGACGACACGTTCCAACCGGCCCTCGGCGGTGGTCTCGTCGTCGTCGGCCGTGCGGCGCAGCACCGAGCGGCGCTCGGCGATCCGGACGATGCGGGCGAGAGCGCCCTGCGCGCCGGAGGTGTCGCCGACGAGGCTGACCCGGTCACCCACGACCACCGACTTGCGGCCCAGCTCCCGGGCCCGCATCGCGGTCACCGTCGGCAGCTCGGCGCCGACCGCTCCCCGTTCGGCGCCGGACAGCACACACTGGTAGCGCCCCCGGTCGACGGCGATGACGAAGCCGTCCACCGCGTCGGAGTGCTGAGGTCGGGTGCGCGTACGCGGACGCGACGACTTCCCGGGCCGCACCCGTACGTCGTCCTCGTCGTACTCCCGCCGCTTGGTCGCCAGGACCCGTCCTCTTTTCCGCGTCAGCTCTCAGTGCGCGTCCGGGACGCTCACTTGCCGGTCACCATCGCTGACCATAGCGCCGGGAACTCGGGCATGGTCTTGGAGGTACAGCCGACGTCGTCCACCTCGATGCCCGGCACGGCGAGCCCGGCCACCGCCGCGGCGTGCGCCATGCGGTGGTCGTGGTAGGTGCGGAAGATCCCGCCGCGCAGCGGCCGGGGCCGGATCGCGAGGCCGTCCGGCGTCTCGGTGACGTCGGCCCCGAGCGCGGTGAACTCCTGCGCGAGGGCGGCGAGCCGGTCGGTCTCGTGGCCGCGGATGTGCTCGACGCCGGTGAAGACCGAGGGTGAGTCGGCGAGCATGGCCAGCGCGGTCAGCACCGGGGTCAGCTCGCTGACCTCGGAGAGGTCGGCGGTCAGGCCGTGCACCACCCCGGTGCCCCGGACGGTCAGCCCGTCGGTGGAGAGGGTGACCTCGCCGCCCATCCGCTGCAGCAGGGAGCGGAGTTGCTCGACCGGCTGCGCGCTGCGGTGCGGCCAGCCCTGAAGCGTCACCTCACCGCCGGTGACCAGGGCGGCGGCGAAGAACGGCATCGCGCCGGAGAGGTCCGGCTCGATGTCCCAGCCGCGCCCGGTGAGGGGGCCGGGCTCGACGGTCCACACGTCGGGGGTGCTGTCGTCGACGGCGGCGCCAGCGGCCCGCAGCATCTGCACGGTCATCCGCAGGTGCGGCGCGGAGGGCACCGGCGGGCCGACATGGCGTACCACCACGCCCCGGTCGAAGCGCGGGGCGGCCAGCAACAACGCGGAGACGAACTGGCTGGACACGGAGGCGTCGATCGTCACCTCGCCGCCGGTGACCCCGCCGGTGCCGAGCACGGTCAGCGGCAGGCTGCCGGTGCCGGCGACGTCGATCCGGACGCCCAGCGAGCGCAGCGCGTCGACCAGCCGGCCGAGCGGCCGGGTGCGGACGTACGGGTCACCGTCGAAGGTGACCTGCCCGTCGGTCAGGCCGGCCACCGGCGGCAGGAACCGCATCACGGTGCCGGCCAGCCCCACGTCCACGTGGGCGGGGCCGACCAGCGGGTGCGGCCGGACCAGCCAGCGCTCGTCGTCACTGATCGAGACGTGCGCGCCCATCGCGCGCAGACCGGCGGACATCAGCTCGGTGTCGCGGGCGCGCAGCGGCTCGGCCAGGGTCGACGGCCCGGCGGCCAGGGCGCTGAGCACCAGGGCACGTGCGGTCATCGACTTGGAGCCGGGTAGGCGCAGCGTCGCCGCCACCGGGTCGGACGCGGTCGGTGCGGCCCACGGCTGTGGCGGCCGGGTCGCGGTTAGATTCCCCACGGTCACATTCTGCCCTGTCTGCGGGTGGGTGACGTCGGCCGGCTTGCGTACTCCCGGTTGGCGGGACAGCAGGCGGGGCCCTCGGCGGGTTAGCGTGAGCGCATGTGCGGCAGGTACGCGACGACCCGGGGCGCCGGTGAGCTGAGCGCCCTGTTCGAGTCGTCCGACGACACCGACGGGGTGCTCCGGCCGGATCACAACGTCGCGCCCACCGATCGCGTCCCGCTGGTCCGGCTCAGCCCCGAGGGGCACCGCAGCCTCTGCGTCGCCCGCTGGGGTCTGCTGCCGCACTGGTCGCGGTCCGCCGCCGGCGCCGCCCGCATGATCAACGCACGGGCCGAGACGGTGGCGACCAGCCGGGCGTACGCCGGGGCGTTCGCCCGCCGCCGGTGCCTTGTCCCGGCGGACGGCTGGTACGAGTGGGTCCGCCGGCCCGATGGCGGCCGGCAGGCGTACTTCATGACCCCGGCCGACGGCTCGGTGCTCGCCCTGGCCGGGATCTGGTCGTTCTGGGAGTCCGGGGCGGACAGCCGGCTCACCTTCAGCGTGCTGACCACCGCGGCGCTCGGCGATCTGGCCGAGGTGCACGACCGGATGCCGGTACTGCTGGCCCCCGAGCGGTGGTCGTCGTGGCTGACGCCGTGCGACGAGCCGGAGCGTCTGCTCGCCCCCGCGTCGTCCGACCTTCTCGCCGGGTTGGAGATCCGCCCGGTCGGGCCGGCGGTGGGCGACGTGCGCAACGACGGCCCGGAGTTGACCGCTCGCGTGTCCGTTCCGTCAATGTCGTCCCCACCGGAGTTGACCCTGTTCTGAGAATGAGAGGCATCGTCGAGCGCCGATTTGCCAGGTTCTGATCGATTCGTCGCCTGGCCGTTCAGCCATGTTCTTGAAAGCCCCTTGTCCCGGTGTCCGAAAGTGCGATACAACACAGCGCCGGTAGTGGCTGTCGGTTCGCACGGGGCGGACGACTTCACCGATCCTGCCGGTCCCACGGGGGAGGTGGGTGAAATGACACGGGCGCGTATGCCCCGCCCGCACGAGGTGGCTGCGGCACGCAGAGATCCGCGGCTGCTGCGGGCTCTGCGAGAACGTCGACAGGACGAAGCGTGGCGCACCAGAGGGACGTGCCAGAGCGTCGATCCGGAGACGTTCTTTCCGGCACCTAACGAACCGGCGGACGCCGCTGTCGCACTCTGCCGCAGTTGCGACGTGCAGGGCTCCTGCCTGGCATGGGCGTTGGAGGTCGGCGACTGTCACGGCGTCTGGGGGGCGACCACCCCCCGCGAGCGGCGGGCGATGCTCGTCGCGTGGCGCGGCGAGGTCGAACCCGACCCGGACGCGGTCGACGACGCCGGCCCTCCGGTCCGCGACCGCCTGCTCACGCTGGTGCCGCTGAGCTGACCATCGCGCGCCGCTGAGCCGACCAGCGCGGCGAACCGATCCCGGTGACGGGCCCGGTCGGCGCAGAATGGGCCGGTGCTGCCCAGCGAAGAGATCGACACCCCGCGCGGTCCGGCGCGGATCGACACCGACCCACCGGTCGGTCCGACCATTGCGTCGGGCCGGGCGGCCGGCGTCGCGACGGCTCGCGCGCCGGTCGCCCTGTTGGTGCTCGGGCACGGGGCGGGCGGCAGCGTGGACGCCCCCGACCTGCTCGCGGTTCGGGACGCGGCGGTCACGGCCGGCCTGACGGTGGTCCGGGTGACGCAGCCCTACCGTGTCGCCGGCCGTCGCGCGCCGGCCCCCGCCGGGCACCTCGACGAGGCGTGGACGGCGGTGCTGGCCGTGCTGCGCGAGCGGCACACCGACGTACCCACGCTCCTGGTCGGTGGTCGTTCCAGTGGCGCGCGGGTCGCCTGCCGAACGGCCGGCGCGGTCGGCGCGGCCGGCGTCCTCGCGCTGGCCTTTCCACTGCACCCGCCCGGCAAGCCGGAGCGGTCCCGGGCCGCCGAACTCGCCACCGGTCTGCCGACGCTCGTCGTCAACGGCGACCGGGATCCGTTCGGCGTGCCCGGGTCCGGGCCGGGCGTGCGGGTCGTGACCCGGCCGGGGGAGACGCACGACCTGCGACGTGACCCCGCCGGCACGGGCGCGGTCGTCCGGGACTGGCTGCGCTCCCACGGCTGGACAGCCGACTGACCTCAGGGACCGTTTCCGGTGCTGGGCGCGGGTCGTTGCATCCGATGGTGCCGCCCGTCCGAACCGGACAGGTGTCACCAGTCCTCCCAGGCCCTTCCTGGTCCCAGCGCCGGCGTCTCCGGGGCCGGGACCAGGAACGGGAGAGCCGGACGGAATGCCCCAGTGGTCATCTCGCGTTACTAACCCCGGACGACTTTTCTGCGAGGGGGGTGACCGGTGCCGACCGAGACACGAAGCCTGGAACGGGACGAGCGGGACGCCCGGCAGCTACGGCGGCTGCTGGATGGTCCGGACTGGCCCGTGACAGCGGGACCGGGCGGGGTGGGTGCGGTGAGCACGAGCACACCGGCCGGAAGTGAATCTGTGGGCAGGTCCGTGCGCGTATCCTCGGCGGGAAAGCATCCGACGCGAGGGGATGTGCGGTTGACCACCGAGAAGACGGACGAGCGCAGGGCCCGGTTCGAACGGGACGCGATGCCATTCGTCGATCAGCTCTACGCTGCTGGGCTGCGCATGACGCGTAACCCGGCGGATGCCGAGGACCTGGTCCAGGAGACGTACCTGAAGGCGTACGCCGCCTTCCACCAGTTCGAGCAGGGCACGAACCTGAAGGCCTGGCTCTACCGGATCCTGACCAACACCTACATCAACTCCTACCGCAAGCGGCAGCGCCAGCCGATCCAGGCGCCGACCGAGGAGATCACCGACTGGCAGCTCGCCGAGGCCGAGTCGCACACCTCCAGCGGTCTGCGTTCGGCCGAGACCGAGGCTCTGGACCGGCTGCCGGACAGCGACGTGAAGGAAGCCCTCCAGCAGTTGCCGGAGGAGTTCCGCCTGGCTGTCTACCTGACCGACGTCGAGGGCTTCTCCTACAAGGAGGTCGCCGACATCATGGGCACGCCGATCGGCACCGTGATGTCGCGTCTGCACCGCGGCCGTCGTAATCTGCGCAAGCTGCTCGAGCAGTACGCCGCGGAGCGGGGCTTCAGCCCGGCCCGGTCCGCGAAGGGCTCGACCGCTGCCGCTGCCAGCCGGGAGGTGTGACGTGAGCTGTGGAGAGCCGCACGAGACGGACTGCCGCGAGGTGCTCGCGGAGGTCTACCTCTACCTGGATCTCGAGTGCGCCGACGAGCGGCGCGCGCTGATCCGGCACCACCTCGACGAGTGCGGGCCGTGCCTGCGCGAGTACGGGCTCGAGCAGGAGGTGCGGGCGCTGGTCGCGCGTTGCTGCGGCAACGAGACCGCGCCGGACCAGCTGCGTGAGCGGCTGCGGGTGAAGCTCACCGAGCTGGTGGTCTTCGAGACGAGCGATTCCCGCGAGCTGGCCGACTGAGCGTCGGCGCCGCCGCCTGGGCCGGCGAGTCGGTGACCAGCAGGTCGGCGGCGTCCAGCAGGTCGGTGCCGAACTCGCTGCGGTCG
>NZ_JBFAOC010000036.1:37689-66539 GCF_040675055.1 Micromonospora sp. NPDC049662 | reverse complement strand
GGTTTCGTCCGGATACAACACCGGTATCCGGACGAAACCGCGCCTTGCCGGATCGCCGCCCGGACTCCGCCTCGGCTCGACCGCCCTTATGAAACAGGCCCTAGCCGGCGGATTCGGTCGACTGGCGCTCGGCGGTGATCCGGAGGAGTCCTTCGATGCCGCGGAGGAAGGTCTCGGACACCAACGCGGGGTCGAAGAGGCATCCGGCTGCCATGGCACCGTCGCGGAGCATGACGAAGTGACGCGCGGCGGACTCTGCCGTCTCCTCCTGGACCTGCGCCATCAGCGTGGTGAGCGTGTCCAGGAACCATTGCCGGTGGGCGATGATCTCCTGACGTACGGGATGTTCCGTGTCTGGATACTCCGCCGCGGCGTTCAGAAACGCGCATCCACGGAACCCCGGGGACTGGATGCTCTCGGCGATCGAGTTGGCGATGGCCAGGAGTGGGGCGACCGGTCGTGCGTCGGCGGTGATGACCGTGTCGACCCCGCCGCGATCCATCTCATGGATCTCACGCAGGTAGGCGAGGATGAGATCGTCCTTGCTGGGGAAGTGCCGGTAGAAGGTGGCCCGGGTCACCTTCGCCTCGGCGATGATCCGATCTACGCCGACGGAATGGATGCCCTCCGAGTAGAAGATCCTGGTTGCCGTGGCAAGGAGCCGTTGGCGCGCCTCGGAAGGCCGGGCACCGGATGCGGTGGGCGTCATGTCGCCATGGTAGCGGATAGAACGTTCGGTCTAAGGGTCTCGACAGCCCTAGCCAGCGGTGGGTAGCGCAGGGTCGGAGGAGTGGATAGAACGTTCGGTCTTGACGATGTGGGTGGAGCGTGTCATGCTCGACAAGACAGAACGATCGGTCTCCCTAGCCCCTCCGCTGAAAGGGTCACCCGTGACCACCATTGCTGCTTCGCCCGGTATTTCCCAGACGGCCTCCGCGCTGCGGCGGCTCTACTTCGTCCGCTTCGCGTTCGCCATCGTGTGGGCCCTCGTGACGATCGCCACCGCCAAGGAGATCGGTCCGCTCGCGGTGACGCTTTTCGTGATCTACCCGCTGTTCGACGTGGGCGCCGCCATCTACGACCTCCGTTCGTCGCGGACCACCGGCTCGCCGACCCTGCTGTACGTGAACATCGCGGTAAGCCTGATCACGGCCGTCGGTCTGGGTGTCGCTGGCGCGTCCGGTATCCCCGCGATTCTGCGGGTGTGGGGCGCCTGGGCGATCGTCGCCGGTCTGGTCCAGTTGATCGTCGGTGTCACCCGTCGCAAGATGGGCGGCCAGTGGCCGATGATCATCAGTGGCGGCATCTCGGTCCTGGCTGGTGGGTCCTTCATCGCCGGCGCCGCCGCGGACAACCCGGCGCTGACCAACGCCGCCGGCTACGCCATTCCCGGCGCCATCTTCTTCCTCATCGCGGCCATCCGGCTCGGCCGCGCCGCGAAGGGCAACTGACATGACCACCATCGAGTACGACGTCATTGTGATCGGTGCCGGTCCGGTCGGGGAGAACGTGGCCGATCGGGTCGTCCGGGGCGGGCTGACCGCCGCGATCGTCGAGCGGGAGTTGGTCGGTGGTGAGTGCTCGTACTGGGCCTGCATGCCGACCAAGGCGTTGCTGCGCAGCGCGTCCGCCTTGCGCGCGGCTCGCCAACTGCCGGGGGCGCGGGAGGCGGTGACGGGAGACCTGGACGCGGCTGCGGTGCTGGGCCGGCGGGACTCCTTCGCGTCGCATTGGCAGGACGACGGTCAGGTGTCCTGGCTGGCGTCGGCGGGCATCGCGCTGCACCGCGGTCAGGGGCGGATCAGTGCCGCCCGCGTTGTCGAGGTGACCGGCGTCGACGGTGTCACGACGACGCTGACCGCGCGGCACGCCGTGGTCGTCGCGACGGGCAGCAGCGCCCTGTTGCCGGATATCCCGGGGCTGCGCGAGGCGACGCCGTGGTCCAGCCGCGAGGCCGCTTCGGCCAGTTCGGTTCCCCGTCGGCTCGCCATCATCGGTGGTGGCGTCGTGGCCGCCGAAATGGCGACCGCGTTCGCCGCCCTGGGGTCCGCGGTGACGGTGCTGGCCCGCGACGGTGTGTTGCCGTCGGCGGAGCCGTTCGCCGGTGAACTGGTCACCGAGTCGTTGCGCGAGGCCGGCGTGTCCGTACACCTCGGCGCGGAGGCCGTCGCCGTCAACCGCGACGACAGTGGAGTCGTCCACCTCAAGACCGCGTCCGGCGAGCGGATCGAAGCTGACGAGGTGCTGGTGGCGGTCGGTCGTACGCCGAACACCCAGGACATCGGCCTCGACCGGGTCGGGCTGGCGCCGGGCGCCTGGCTGGCGGTCGACGACACCCTGCGTGTCGTCGGCGGCGGCGAGTGGCTCTATGCGGCGGGCGATGTGAACCGGCGGGTGCTGCTGACCCATCAGGGCAAGTACCAGGCGCGGGCGGTGGGCGACGTGATCGTGGCCCGGGCGAAGGGTGCGAAGGTCGAGGACGGCCGGTGGGGCCGGCACGTGGCGACGGCTGACGAGCGGGCGGTGCCGCAGGTGGTCTTCACCGATCCGGAGATCGCGTCGGTGGGCTTGACCGCGGCTGCGGCCGAGGCAGCTGGGCTGCGGACCCGGGTCGTGGACTACGACCTTGGGGCCGTCGCCGGAGCTTCCCTGCACGCCGATGGCTACCGGGGACACGCCCGGATGGTCGTCGACGAGGACCGCAAGGTGATCGTCGGCCTCACCCTCGCCGGCCCGGACGTCGCGGAACTGATCCACGCCGCGACCATCGCCATCGTCGGCGAGGTCCCGTTGGACCGACTGTGGCACGCGGTTCCGGCCTACCCGACCGTCAGTGAGGTGTGGCTGCGGCTGTTGGAGACCTACGGCCGCTGAATTCGGGTCTGCGGCGTTAGTTGTGTCCGAAATAGAACAATCATTCTTTCCACTTTGAGGAGAGCCCCGTGCCGACCAAGATCACAATCATCATCGACAACCCGGCGAGCCCCGACGACTTCGAGCGGGCCTACGCGGACGTGAAGGCTGCCGCAGCGAAGTTCCCGAAGCTGCGGCGACTCGAGTCTGCGAAGGTGTGGCCGAAGGAGGATGGCACCGCTACCCCCGCGTACCGGACGCTCGACCTCTACTTCGACAGCTACGAAGACGCCTCCGCAGCGGTCGCGACAACCGTTGCCGCTGATGTCTTCGGCACCCTCGCGGGGACGCAGGTCCCGTTCAAGGGCCTGTTCTCGGACATCGAACAGGCTTGACGATCAGCGCTTCCCGGGCGTAGGCGGAAAGGACGCCTGCGCCCGGTTCGTGCGCTGCGGCGGCCTCGGGGACCGCTTCCGCCGCAGCCGACGAAACACCTGGTCGACCTCGAGCTTCGGGCGGCGAAATTTCAGGGTTGGAGCGTGCGCAGCATCAGTGCGAGATAGCGCTGGGAAGCCGTCACGGCGTCGGGCCCAGCGGCCAGGACGACGCCGTGGTGGGCCGCGATCAGCAGCCGGAAATCGGCGACGGTCAGGTCGGCGCGGACGGTGCCCATCGCCTGTGCCTGCCGCAGCAGTCGGGCGATGACCCGTTCGGTCTCCTGCCGCTCGTGGTCGAGCCCGCGTCCGGTGACCACCGCCTCGACGTAGGCCCTGGTGAAGCCTCTGTCCTGTAACTGGTACGCGCAAAGCGTGCGAATCAGTTCCCGCAGCGCACGCGTCGGGTCCGGGTCGCTGAGGGCTTCGGCGTGCATGGCCGCGCAATCGTTCCACTGATCGCCGTAAGCGTCGGTGATGAGGCGGTCCCGGGTGGGAAAGCGCCGGTAGACGGTGGCGACGGACACACCGGCGCTGCGAGCGATCCGAGCCACCGTGACGTCCTCGCCCTTCTCGGCGAAGGCGCGCCGTGCCGCGGCCAGGATTCGGCGTCGCTTCTCCTCGGCGTCCCAGCGCATCAAACGAGCGTACGCGCGGACGTTTCTCCGCATGAAGAAGTGCAACAACCGTACGCCGCGATACCTCAGTCCGTTGCCGGGCCTACAACGAGGGTCGGACCGTGGTACCTGCTTCGATACGCGACACGAAGGGGAGATCATGGAAACGATGGAGGGCACGACAAGCCTCGTCACCGGCGCGAGCCGGGGCATCGGCCGCGCGATTGCCAAGCGGCTCGCCGCGGCTGGGTCACTGGTGGTGGTGCACTACGGCACGAGCGAGTCGGCCGCGCAAGAGACCGTCGCGCAGATCACCGAGGCGGGTGGCGCCGCGTTCGCGGTCGGCGCGCAGCTCGGCGTGGCGGGTGATGCCGATCGGCTCTGGGCTGGCGTGGAGGCCGGGTTGGCCGAACGCGGCACGCCGCGCGGCATCGATGTGCTGGTGAACAACGCGGCGATCGGCGGGGCCACGCCGACGCTTTCCACCGCACGGCCGGGTGACTTCGACGAGTTGTTCGCGATCAACGTGAAAGCGCCGTTCTTCGTGATCCAGCGGGGCCTGAACCTGCTCCGCGACGGTGGTCGGATCGTCAATGTCTCGTCCGTCGCCACCCGGGTCGCGATACCCGGCACTCTCGCGTATGCCATGACGAAGGGCGCGATCAACACGCTCAGCGTCACGCTGGCACAGGAACTGGGCCCTCGGGGTATCACGGTGAACGCGGTGATGCCCGGGACCACCGCCACCGAGAACAACGTGGCCTGGTTCGCCGCCCAACCGGCGCTACGCGAGGTCGTCACCGGGCTCTCGGCCCTGCGTCGGGTCGGAGAGCCGGCGGATATCGCGGACGTGGTCGCCTTCCTTGCTTCTCCAGCCGCGCGATGGGTGACCGGCCAGGTGATCGACGCCTCCGGTGGGACGCATCTCGGTCTCTCCGTCGACCAGGGGCCGCCGGAGTAGCCGCGACCGGGTTTGCGTTGTGGTCCCTGCGGCGCTCAGCGGGCCCGTATCCCGTTCAGCACGACATCGAGGTAGTGGCGGCCGGCGGCGGCTTGCTGTTGCGTGTCCGTGGCTGGGTGCATCCTGGCCGAGAAGGCGACTCCACACATCAGTGGCGTCATGTCGGCGAGCGTGATGCCGGGCGCCAGCAGCCCTGCGGCCCTGACCCGTACGAACAGCGTGTTGAACAGCGAGGACAACTGATCGAGCAGGTCCGCGGTGCCCGGCAGGGTGGTCGTGGGCGTGGACAGGACCGAGGACAGGGCGGCGTCGAGTAGTTGCGCGTCCACGACCCTGACCAGGAGATCACGGAAGGCCGTCCATGGGTCGTCCTGCTGCGCGGCCCGTTCGGCGGCCTGGATCAACGTCTCAAGTCCGTCCACCGACACCGCCTCGATCAGTGCCTGAGGCGTCGGGAAGTGCCGGTATACCGTGGCGACGCCAACGCCGGCCGCGCGAGCCACCTCGTTCAGCTGAATCGGGGTGCCGTCCGCGACCAGTTTCCGGCCAATCTCGATGATCCGCTGGCGGTTGCGTACTGCGTCCTTACGGGGCGGCGAGGCGGTCACTCCTCCAGCATAAGCGGATAACAGCTCCACTTGCCCCCACCTGGAGCCGTGGCCCCCAATGGGCGGCTCAGGCCGGCGAAACGGATGGCCCATCCGGTTCGTGCTACGGTTGGCAAACGGATGGTCCATCCGTTTCACCGATCGCTCGGCTCTGGAGAGAACATGCGGATCCTCATCACCGGCGGCACCGGCTACCTGGGCTCGGTGCTCGTCGAACACTTCGTCGCGGCAGGCCACGACGTGGTAGCGCTGACCCGGTCCCCGGAATCAGCGGCCAAGGCGGCAGCGGCGGGTGCGTTTCCTCTGCTCGGCAACCTGACCGACACCGCGCTCCTTGAGCAGGCTTCCGCGGAAGCCGATGCGGTGGTGCACACCGCAGTCGACTACTTCGGTGGCGAGGACGCGATCAGGGCAGAGGCCGCTGCCGTGGCGGCGCTGACCCGTGGGGCGGGCAGGGCAGGCACCGGCAAGCCGTTCCTCTACACCAGCACGAACCTGGTCTACGGGCTCGACCCCGACCATTCCCGCGACGAGGACGCGGAACTGCCGGAGCCGGGCCCGCAGCCCTTCAAGCTCGTCGGCGAGCGACTGGTGCGCGAGGCGGCGGGCCTGACCGGCCTCATCATCCGCGCGGGTCTGGTCTACGGTCGGGGCGGCTCCCTGCTGTTGACCAGTCTGATCGACGCCGCGACCCGCTCGGGCGCGGCCACCTACATCGACGCCGGCGACAACGAGTGGACCCCGGTGCACGTGGACGATCTCGCCCGCCTGTACCTGACGGCCCTGGAGCGCCCGGTAGCGGGCATCTACAACGCGGCCGGACCGCAACAGTTCAGCTTCCGCGAACTTGCCGGGGCGATCGCGGACCTGACCGGAGCCACCGCGACCTCGATCACCGCCGAACAGGCGGAGAGCGCCATGGGGCCGATGGCCGCGTTGCTCCGATCCTCGGCGCGCATCACCTCCGACAGAGCGCGCACCACGTTCGGCTGGAGCACCAGCGGTCCCGCCCTCCCGGAGGACGTACGCTCCGGCTCCTATCAGGTCGCGAACAGGTGAGCCCCAGCCTGGTCAGCCGAGGTGTCGTCGGTGGCGGGGGAGTCGGGCAGCGGGAGCATGGCCAGGGGCACGTGGTGCTGCCCGGCGTGGATGTCCCGGTCGCGCAGGCTGCCCTGCGCCACCGGGCGCGGGAACGAAATCTTGACGACGTTCAGCGCCGGTATCCGGAAGATGCGGATGGTGTCGGCCGGTACGCCGTAGAGGCGGGCGACCAGCGGCGCGTCCAGGAAGCCCGGGTCGGCTACCAGGGCGTACCCGGCAGTGTCGCGCATGAACAGTTCCATCGTCACCCAGAACGGGCCGGCGTTCTTCGACCGGACCTCCAGCGCGAGGTCGGCGACGGTGCGGGGGTGGGCGTTATCGGACAACACTGTCCTCCGGGAGGTGGATGCGGAAGAGGCTGGTGGGCGAGTCCACGTCGACGACGTGGTGGAGGACGAACTCGTACGCCGCCCCGCGCTCGGTCTCGGCGGGGGAGTAGGGGAACGCGAGGCTGGGCAGGTAGTCCATGTCGGGCGTGGGCAGGTGCAGCATGAGCGGATTGGCGATCTTCGCGACGGCGGTGGCCGTCTGCTGATCCGCGGCGCGGACCAGGAGCATCACGCCGACCTCGCGGGGTGTCCGGGTGTCCGGGTCCTTCGCCTCCAGCACGGCGTCGTAGCCGTACAGGCGGATGTCGAAGGCGTAGTCGTCGGCGCTGAGCCCGAGCGTCTGGGCGACCCGATCCGTGGTGACCCGCCGCAGCAGCTGCGCCCAGGTGGTGATCTGGCGGAGGATGTGCGGGTCGCGGATGGCGGTGAACGACATCGTCTCGTAGCCGGTGATCCGGGCCCCCTCAAGCTTGTTCGTGTACGGGGCCGGCTCGAACCGGGAGCCCTCCACCCGTACCCGCCGCTCGTCCAGGGCCCGGTAGGCGGCGTCGGCGACCATCAGCGTGCCGGCCGGTTCCCGCATCGAGAACGGGTCGGCGGTCTCGTAGAGCATGTGCGCGGCGACCGAGGTGGGCGTGCAGGCGACGGCCGGGTCCAGCGGCTCGATGATGAAGCCGGTGGCGTCGATGGTGGCGAAGACCCCGCTGGAGCGCGGGTTCGTGGTGCACTGCGCGCCACACTCGATGATCTTGGCGGCGTGCCAGGTCGGGCCGGCCGGCATGCCGGCCATCAGCGGGAAGGCGGCGGCCACGGCGGTGTCGGTGGCGCGCCCGGCCAGTACCACGTCGGCCCCGCCCGACAGCGCCTCAGCGATCGGCTCATGGCCCATCATCGCCACGATGTGCTGGCAGCTGTCCAACGTCGCCGGATCGAGGTCGCCGGCCGGCGGGAGCGGGTGGATCCGGCCCCGGTCAAGATGGTCCTTGAGGTCGGTGGCCCGCTGCTCGCTGTAGATGGTGGCGACCCGCAGGTCCAGCCCTTCCTCGGCCAGGATGCCGCGGGCGATCCCGGCGACCCAGTCCACGCCGGAGTCGGTGCCGCTGGTACCGCACGAGCCGACGATCAGCGGGATACGCGCTTTCGCCGCCGCCCGGAGCAGCAGGCGCAGGTCGCGGGCCACGGCCGCCGCGGTGGTCTTGGCCGTGCCGGTGCCCAGATAGTACGGGCCGGAGTCGGTCGACCCTCCATCCACGGCGATGACGTCGGCACCGAGTTCCAGCCCACGGTCGACGATCTCGGGCGGGAATCCCGAGCCGAGCATGCCGGAGGGCACGAGAATGCGTACGCGGTCGGGGGTCACGCTTTCCTCATTTCGCGGGTACGAGCCGGTCATCCGACGGTGGCGGCCACGGCGCGGCCGGCCTGGCGGCCGGAGAAGAGACAGCCGCCCAGGAAGGTGCCTTCCAGCGCGCGGTAGCCGTGCATGCCGCCGCCGCCAAACCCACTGGCCTCGCCGGCGGCGTAGAGCCCGGGTACCGGCTGACCGGCACCGTCCAGCACCCGACCATCGAGGTCGGTGTGCAGGCCGCCCAGGGTCTTGCGGGTGAGCACATGCAGGCGTACGGCGATCAGCGGCCCGGCCTTCGGGTCGAGGAGTCGGTGCGGCGCCGCCGTCCGCATGAGCCGGTCGCCCCGGTAGTTTCGGAAGTTACGGATGGCGGCGATCTGCATGTCCTTGGTGAAGCTGTTGGCCAGCTCCCGGTCGCGCGCCTCGATCGTGCGCTGGATGTCGAGCGGGTCCAGCAGTGGCTCGTCGGTGAGCGCGTTCATGCCCTTCACCAGCTCGTCCAGCCGGTTGGCCACGACGAAGTCGGCCCCCCGCTGCTTGAATGCCTCCACCGGCGCCGGCGCGCCGGCACGGAGGCGGCCGAGTACCTGTTTGACGCTGCGACCGGTCAGGTCCGGGTTCTGTTCGGAGCCGGAGAGCGCGAACTCCTTCTCGATGATCTTCTGGGTGAGAATGAACCAGCTGTGGTCGTGGCCGGTGGTGCGCAGGTGGGCGAGCGTGCCGAGGGTGTCGAATCCGGGGTAGAGCGGCACCGGCAGCCGTCGTCCGTGCGCATCGAGCCAGACAGAGGACGGCCCGGGCAGGATCCGGATGCCGTGCTTGTCCCAGATCGGGTTCCAGTTCTGGATGCCCTCGACGTAGTGCCACATCCGATCCGGGTTGATCACGGCGCCGCCAGCGTCCTGCGTGATGGTCAGCATGCGGCCGTCCACGTGGGCGGGCACGCCGCTGATCAGGTGGGTGGGCGGCGTACCGAGCCGTGCCGGCCAGTTGCGGCGGACCAGGTCGTGGTTGCCGCCGATACCACCGGAGGTGACGATGACGGCCTGCGCGGTGTAGGCGAAGTCGCCGATCTCCTCCCGCGAGCTGGCGCTGCCGCGGACGGCCTCGCTGGGCTCCAGGACCCGGCCCGTGGCACCGACCACCGCGCCGTCGCTGACGGTCAGCGCGTCGACCCGGTGCCGGAAGGCGAACCGGACGAGGCCGCGGCCGGCCGCCTCCCGCACGATCGCGATGAAGGGTTCGAGCAGGCCCGGTCCGGTACCCCAGGTGACGTGGAAGCGGGGCACCGAGTTGCCGTGTCCGGTGGCGTCGTAGCCCCCGCGTTCGGCCCAGCCGACGATGGGGAACATCTTGACGCCGAGGCCCCGCAGCCACGCGCGTTTCTCGCCGGCGGCGAAGTCGACGTACGCCTCGGCCCAGCGCCGTGGCCAGGCGTCCTCGGGGCGGTCGAAACCGGCGCTGCCCTGCCAGTCCTGCCAGGCGAGTTCGGTCGAGTCGCGGATGCCCATCCGGCGCTGCTCGGGCGAATCGACCAGGAACAGCCCGCCGAACGACCAGAACGCCTGGCCGCCGAGGCTCTGCTCGGGCTCCTGGTCCAGCAGCAGGACGGATCGGCCAGCGGCGACGAGTTCGGCGGTGGCCACCAGTCCGGCGAGGCCCGCGCCGATCACCATCACGTCCGCGTCCGCTGTTGTGGTGGTCATGCCGGCTCCTTCGGTTCGGTGAGCGAGTGGGCCGGCCGGCCGTCGAGGGCGGCGACGAGTTCCTTGGCGCCCTCCATCCCCGCGGCCAGCCGGGCCTCGGCAGTCTGCCCGGCCATATGCGAGAAGACAGTGATGCCGGCCACGCCGCGCAGGATGCTGTCGGCGGGCAGCGGCTCCACGTCCACCACGTCGAGGGCTGCGCCCGCCAGCCGGCCGGACCGGACCGCCTCGACCAGGGCGACCTCGTCGACGAGTGGCCCGCGGGCGGTGTTGATCAGGTGCGCGCCCGGCTTCATCCGGGCCAACGCCGCGCTGTCGATGAGGTGGCGCGTGAGCGGGGTCAGTGCGGTGTGGACCGACACGAAGTCGGCGGCGCGCAGCAACTCGTTGAGCGTGACCCGGGTGACCGGCGCGGGAAGGCTGCCGGTGCACAGCACTGTCATGCCGAAGACGGCGGCCAGCGGCGCCACCCGCTGGGCCACCGCGCCCCGCCCGATCAGGCCGAGCGTCTTGCCGCGCAGCTCGTGGCCGTCGGCGCGGGGCCAGCCGCCGGCGGCCACCCCCGCGGCCATCGGCACCAGGCACCGGGCCTGGGCGAGCAGCAACCCCAGGGTGTACTCGGCCACCGCGTTGGCGTTGATCCCGGGCAGATTGCTCACGCTGATCCCGAGCCGGCCGGCGGCGGCCACGTCGACGGAGTCGTACCCGACTCCGGTACGCACGACGGCGCGCAGGTCCGATGCCTGGCGCAGCACCTCCGCGGTCATCGGCTCGTTGGCGATCAGCGCCCCCTCGACGCCGGCCAGGGCCGCGATCAGCTGCTCCGGCCGGCGTGGTCCCCGCATGGGGTCGTGCCGGGTCGTGAAGCCGAGCCCGGTCAGGTAGGTGTCCACCTCGTCACCGGGGGCGAGGTAGTCAGTGGTGATGAGGATGGTCGACATCATTCGCTTCCCGTGAGGGTGCCGGCCCGGTTGGCCCGGTGCACACGCTGCAGGCGTTCGAGACGTACGACGACGAGCATGGCGAGTAGGGCGAGCACCGCGATGTAGAGCAGCATCCCGTCCCAGCCGACCAGGTCGATCACGCCGCCGATCAGGGCGGGGCCGCCGAAGCCGCCCAGGTACCAGGTGACCGCGTACAGGCCGGTGTAGGCGCCGAACACCCGGCTGGACGGCGCCAGGTTCCACAGCGCCACCGCCGCGTTGATCGTGAAGGCGGCGGCGCCGGCCGAGGCCACGCAGAACGCGACGACCGTACCGGTGGCGGTCTGCACGATGGCGCCCGCCGCCAGCGCGACGGCGAAGACGGTGATGCCCACGGCGATGATCCGCAGCCGGCCGAAGCGCTCGGCCAACAGTGCGGCCGGATAGGCGGCAGCCACGTAGACGATGCCGCTGGGCAGGGTGAGCCCGCCCGCGTCGCCGCGGCTCAGACCCAGCGCCTCCATGCCGTACGGGGTGATCAGCGACCGGGAGGCGAACCATGCCCCGCCGAAGAGCAGGACGGTCAGCAGCAGCAGGAGCCGGCGGCGATCCTGGTCGGTGAACAGGCCGGAGACGATCTGCCGCAGCGGTTGGCTGACCGCGGCGGGGCCGGCGGAGGCCTCCTCGGCCACCGCGGCCTGGTAGGCCGCCGACTGGCTGTCGCGCACCTTGGCCAGCAGCACGAACGTGGCGGCCAGCATGATCACCGACGGGATGACGAAGGCTGCCCTTGGATGCTCGTCCACCACGAGCAGGCTGATCAGCGACGCGACGATGATGGTCAGCGCGGTCGCGATCTTCACGACGGCGTTCGCCCGGCTTCGCCGTTGTGGGGGCAGGAAGTCCGGCACCAACGACTCCGCCAGCGGTCGTGTGGTGTTGGCGATCAGGGCGTAGCAGAACATCACCACGACCAGGGTCGCCAGCGACGTGGTCCACGGCAGCAGGACGAAGACCAGCGCGGCCAGGGGCATGCCCACCGCGAGGTACGGGATCCGCCGTCCCCACCGGGTCCGGGTGTTGTCGGACCGGTTGCCGATCCAGGGCTGGATGAAGATTCCCAGCAGGTTGTCCATCCCCATCAGCGCGCCCACGAGCGCCGCGCTCGTCACGTGCTCGCGCAGCAGCACGGGCACCTGATTGTCATAGAAGTTCCAGGTTGATTCCTGAGCGAAGAGTGCGAGGGCTATGAAGAACGTGATCCGCCGGTTGGACACACGTCCACCTCCTTGTGTCCCAGGTCACGTTAAATTGCTGTAGCAAACTCGTCAACAGTTGCAAACGAACTTGCTATGTCATGCGCTAGAGTGCGGTCATGACGACAGCCGGCACGCTCGCCGACCAGGCGTACCGACAAGTTCGCACCGCGATCGCCACCGGCGAACTCGCGCCGGGGGAGAAGGTCACCGAACGCGGCATGGCCGAGCGGCTCGCGGTCAGCCCGACACCGGTGCGTGAGGCCCTGCGCCGGCTGGAGCTCGACGGGCTGATCGAGCGGATCGGGCCGCGTACCGTGCTGGTCGCCGCCATCCGCGACGCCGCCATCGACGACCTCGCGGAGGTGGAGGTCGGCCTGCGTGGCCTCGTCGCCCGCTTCGCCGCCCGACACGCCACCGCCGAGCAGCTCGACGCGCTGGACGGCATTCTCGACCGTGCTGACGACCTGCTGATCCTTCTCAAGGAGCGGTCCGCCCAGGGCGGGCCGGTCGAGCGGCACCTCGCCGAGCTGTTCGACACCATGCAGCAGTTCAACGACACGGTCAGCGCCTGCGCGCACAACCCGGTGCTGGTCCGGATGCTCGAGCAGAGCCGCGTGTTCTCCCGCCCGCAGCGTCGGGAGCTGCTTCTGCAACGGGTGGCGGAGGACGACACGTTCGGCCTGGAGCGATACAGCAGCCACCGGGCCCTGGTCCGGGCGCTGCGTGCGGGCGACTCCGCCGCCGCGGAACGCATCGCGCTCGAGGACTCGCAGGGCGGCCTCGCGGCGCTTCGGGAGGCGCCGTGACCACCCACCGGATCGCCGTCATTCCCGGTGACGGCATCGGCAAGGAGGTCGTCCCGGCCGGCCTCGACGCGCTGCACGCCACCGCACGTCGTTTCGGCCTGACGCTCACCTTCGACAGCTTCGATTTCGCCAGCGCCGACTACTGGCAGCGGCACGGCGCGATGCTGCCGCCCGACTGGGAACAGACGCTGCGGGGCTACGACGCCATCTACTTCGGCGCGGTGGGCTGGCCGGAGGTCGTACCCGACCATGTCTCGCTCTGGGGCAGCCTCCTGCAGTTCCGGCGGGTCTTCGACCAGTACGTGAACCTGCGCCCCTGCCGGCTCATGCCCGGCGTCCGCAGCCCCCTGGCCGGCCGGCACCCGGGCGACATCGACTTCGTCGTCGTCCGGGAGAACACCGAGGGCGAGTACTCCAGCGTGGGCGGGCGGATCTTCGAGGGCACCGACCGGGAAACCGTCCTACAGGAGACGGTCATGACGCGCGTCGGCGTCGACCGTGTCCTGCGCTTCGCCTTCGAGCAGGCCAACCGTCGCCCGAAGCGGCACCTGACGTCCGCCACCAAGAGCAACGGCATCTCCATCTCCATGCCGTACTGGGACGAGCGGGTGGCCGCGATGGGCGAGCGGTTCCCCGACGTTCGCCTCGACAAGTTCCACATCGACGCGCTCGTGGCGCAGTTCGTGCTCCACCCGGAGTGGTTCGACGTGGTCGTGGCCAGCAACCTGTTCGGCGACATCCTCTCCGACCTCGGCCCGGCCTGTACCGGCACCCTCGGCATCGCCCCGAGCGCCAACATCAACCCTGAGCGTGAGCACCCGAGCCTGTTCGAGCCCGTGCACGGCTCCGCACCCGACATCGCCGGCAAAGGCATCGCCAACCCGATCGGCCAGATCTGGTGCGGCTCGATGATGCTGGAGCACCTCGGCCACCCCGAGGCCGCCGCCCACCTGCTCGGCGCGGTCGAGGACGTCCTGGCGTACGGGCCCGGACAGGCACCACTGACCCCCGACCTGCACGGCACCGGCACGACGGCGGAACTGGGCCGGGCGATCGCCGAGAGGGTCAGCGAACGCCCGTCCGCCACCGCATGAGGTGGTGGCGAACGGACCGCTCCGGGTGCCGTTGGGTGTGCGCGGAGTCGGGCATGCCGGTACCTCTGGGTGATGCTGGTACCGACGGGCGGCACCTTTGCGTCGATCCTGATGAGGGGCCCGAACCGCGGGCCGTCACCGGGTGACGAGACATTGCTCAGTCTTCGTCCTGCCACCTGCGCAGATCCGTCTGGTCGTGATAGGGCATGCGGTCGGGCGTGGTGATGAATTCCATCGTCGTGCCCCAGGGCGTGCGGCAGTAGCAGACCTTGTTTCCGGGACCTTGTTCGGTGGTATAGGGAATAGCGCGAGGCTCCGTGAGGGGAGTGCCGCCGGCTCTTCTGAGGCGCTCGACCGAGGCGTCGATGTCGTCGGTGTAGAGGCCGAAGTGCGTGATGCCGAAGTCACTCGGTCGGACCGGCTGGGCTTGTTCGGGGCCGTGCATTTCGAAGAGTTCGAAATCGGGTCCGGTTCCGATCTTGACCATCGCCTGCGCGCGCACGGCCGTTCCGGGGTGAGCGCCAACGGCCCGCTCGAATTCGGGTCCCTGTCGGGGCGGATCCTCCGGTCCGAAGGACTGGTAGATCACCTGGGCGCCGAACGCTTCCACGAAGAACGTTTTCGCGGCTTCGATGTCGGGCACCGTGATGCCGATATGATTGACGCCGCGAATGACAGGTGGGGTCATGACCGTATTCCTTTCTTGTTCAACCGATCGACCGGCACGGGGTGTGAACGCAGTTCGCCCGTAGTGTCGCGATCCGCCCGGCCCGCGATGGCGCAGTCGCAGAGCTTCACTTGGCCGTGAGGAACTCGATCAGGGCGGCCGCGACCTCATCCGGCCGTTCCTCCGCGAGATAGTGGCTGGACCGCGCGATCGGGCCGCCCGTCACGTTGCTGGCGAACTCCTTGAGCATCGGCACCATCTGTGCGCCGAAGCGCTGGTCCCCGCCGAGACCCAGCACCGGAATATCGAGCGGTTGCTTCTTGTAGTCGAGCGCGGCCGCATGGTCGGCGGCGAGGGTTCGATACCACTCCATGCCGCCGCGGGTGCGACCAGGAAGCGCCATCGCCTTCGCGTAGATTTCGATGTCCGCCGGATTGAAGGTGCTGTGATCGTAGAACCGCTCAGCCATGAAGGTCGAAATATACTCATACTCACGGCCGTGGATCAGGCGCTCGGGCAGATCCCGGTTCATGTGGAAGCTGAAGTGCCAGAGCTTCGCGGTCGACGCCTCCCACTCTGTCCAGCCGGGAAGCGGAACGTCCAGGACGGCCAGGTGGCTGACAGCCTCCCGATAGGTGGTGGCCTGCGGCAGAGCGACCATCCCGCCGATGTCATGTCCGCACACGGCATAGCGCTTATGCCCAAGGGCAACCATGACTTCGTGCGCGTCGCGTGCCATCGTCGCCTTGTCGTAGCCGTCGAGCGGGCAGTCGGAAAAACCCGCGCCGCGCAGATCGATGGCCACCACGCTGAAATGCTCGGCCAGCAGCGGCATCGCACGGTGCCATCCCCACCAGGTCTCCGGCCATCCGTGAAGCAGAAGGATCGGCGGGCCTGAGCCTCCGGTGACGGCGTTGACCTTGATGCCATTCGCCGGCACCAGTTGCTGGCTGAACCCCTTCAAGGTTGCGATCATGGCCGCCCTCCAGTCAGAGGTTGACGTTCAGACAGGGTTCGCGGCCAGCGCTCAGGGCTGGTCGAATTCGATGGCGGGCGTGTGTTCCGCCAGGCGTCGATATCGCAGCGGACGGCAGTCGGCCTTCGCTCAGCGATCAGGTGTGCGATCGGGCCGAACGAAGCCGGGCGTCGTCGTCGTCGACCGCCTCGTCAACCCCGCCGAAGGTCTCGACCGCCGTTGCGTCCGCTGCCTTGGCTGCCGCCGCATCGGTCACGTCCAGCGGCAAGGTGATCGTGCGGCCACCGAGAACCGCGGCCTTTTCCTCGACCGTCTTCACCTCGCGGGCCGGCGCGATGGACCGATCGCGCTGTGCCTCAGCGAGCGCGGGCCGCCGGACGAAGCCGCTCAAGCAGCCTGTTGTGAGCCACTTTTCAATAGCTCCTCTCCGAGTTGTTTCCAGACGGCGTAGAGCTGTCGCCGCCACGAACCGCCATATCGGCCATGATCGACCAGTCCTGCGCGCCTGAGGTCAAGCTACCGCGACCAGGTAGGTTCCGGGCACGTAACTGGTGAGATCCCATGAGAGCGTGGTTGGGAAGGGTCCTTGTGGGCCGCGTAGCCGCATAACAACGGCGATCCGGGCCGGCAGGTGGCGCGGCGGCTGCGCGTCTTGGCTACCCCTCCGATCTGCCCGATGCCCAGTGGGCGCTGATGAGGCGTTCAGCCCCGCTCGCCGATGGACATGAAGTCATCCGCCAGCAGGGCGTTCAAGCGGTCGGTGTCGGCGTGCAGTTCGGCGTGGTCGAATGCTTGCTGGAGTTCGCGGATGTCAGCTGTCACGTGAGGGTCCTGTCGCGCGCGCGTGGGGTGGTAAAAAGCCTTTGTCGAGAAGCGCTGATGGCAGTGTGTTTCACATCGTGACGACGAGCTTGCCGGTCGTGTGCCGGCGGACGAAGTCGACGCATGCTTGAGCGCCCTGGTCGAGGGTGTAGCGGCGGCCGATCGTGGCCGGTAGTTCTCCACGGACCGCAAGTTCACCGACTTCCCGCATCCCGCCGAAGGCGCCGTCCATGTCCAGCACGAAATGCAGACCGACGTCGTCACGGCCAATCCAGTCCTGCTGCGGTACTGGGTAAGTGATCGTGAGAAGGCGTCCACCCGGGCGGATGACGCCTGCGACTCCGGCAAGGTCGTCACTCGGCAGGGTCAGGTTGATCGCGACGTCGACGTCGGAGGGGTATTCGGATTCCGCGTACCCGATGGTTTGGTCGGCGCCGAGAGCGCGGAGGATACCGGCGTCAGCGGCGGTCGCTGTGGCGATCACCCGAGCCTTCGCGGCGGCGAGCAGCGGGACCACCGCGGTTCCGACGCCGCCGGTCGCGCCGACGACCAGGACGGTTTCTCCTGGCCGCACCTTGGCGGTTGCCATCAGCGCCCGTGCGGTCAGGCCGACGATGGGCAGGGCGGCCGCCTGTTCGATGTCGAGGCCGGCCGGGCGGTGCGCCAGGAACGGGGTGTCGGCCTCGAAGACCGCATACTCGGCCAGTGAGCCGGTGCTCAGCGACGGCCGGGTCGTACCGGCCATCGCCCGCAGCGCCCGCGGCACAGCCTGACCGAAGACCTCGTCGCCGACCTGGTAGGCCATCACGCCCACGCCGACCTCGCTGACCGTGCCGGCGAAGTCGTTGCCCGGCACGTGTGGGAACTCCAGTGGCACGACGTCACGGAAATCGCCGCTGGGCAGCCGGACATCGGCCGGGTTGATCGAGGCGGCGGCGATCCGGACCTGGATCTGCCCCGGCCCAGGCTGGGGCACCGGCACGTCCCCCACGGTGTATTGCTCGGGCGGCCCGTAGCCGGTCACGACAACTGCCTTCATGCGCTTCCTCCATAAACGGACCGGGCGGTCATGTTATCGGTCGCCAAGCTAGCAATAAACGGACCGCGCGGTCAACTTGCTAGGGTGGCAGCGTGACCTCGACCCGCCCGTTGCGTGCCGACGCCGCCCGAAACCGGCGGCTGCTACTGGCAGCCGCCGCCGATGAGTTCGCGGAGCGTGGCCTGGACGTCTCGGTCGCCGACATCGCCCGCCGGGCCGGCCTCGGCAAGGGCACCCTGTTCCGTCACTTCGCCACGAAGGATGACCTGCTCGCCGCGATCGTCCTCGACCGGATCGACGCGCTCAACGCCGTCGGCGAACAGTTGCTCGACGCAGCGGACCCGGGTGCCGCGCTGCTGGAGTTCCTCACCGTCGCCGCAGACCAACAACGGCAGCGCGACCTGTCGTTCCTGCAGGAAGCCGGCGAACTGAACACGGACGTCACCAGGGCCCGCGAGCAGATGTTCCGCACAGTGCACGAGCTTGTCGATCGGGCTCGTGAACACGGCGCCGTGCGGGCCGACGTCACCGGCGCCGACGTCATCCTGCTGATGTGCGCACCCAACTACGTCACCAGCTACGTGCCGGACGCCCCGCCCGACCTGTGGCAGCGATACCTTGCCATCATCTTCGACGGCCTACGTCCGGAAGGTGCCCACCCGCTGCCCCACCCGCCGCCAGCCGCCCCTTGATGCCGCAACACAGGGTCTGACCGCCGATGCTGCTGGCGCGTCTGGGTTCGCTCGGCTGAACGCGCTTACGGGGGAACGGAGACCGCCGGCCGCACCTGGTTGAGCATGGTGGCAAGCAACGTCATGGACATGTCTATGACGCAACATCACCGCACAATCCACCAGCGGATCGGCCGACCCAAGATAAACGGCGAGCCCGTACGCTGGGACGGTGATCGACTTTCGTGCGGCGGTCGAAGCGGGCGATCTCGACGCCATTGAGGCGTCGCTGGCCGACAACGTGGTGTTCCGCAGCCCGGTCGCGTTCAAGCCCTACCAGGGCAAGCCGATCACTGCCGCGATTCTGCGGGGTGTGTTGCGGGTGTTCGAGGACTTCCGGTACGTCCGGGAGTTGAGCGGCGAGGGCGGTCGGGATCACGCGCTGGTGTTCGAGGCGCGGATGGGTGATGTCGCCGTAGAAGGCTGTGACTTCCTGCATCTGGATGAGAGCGGCCTGGTCGACCAGTTTACGGTCATGGTTCGTCCGCTGTCCGCCGTGCAGGCCTTGGCCGCCGCGATGGGCGCCGAATTCGACCAGATCCAGCGCGAGGCGACCACCGGCTAGGTGTATTGCCCAGGGACGTTGGTCAACCTGGTGATGGGCGGGTTTGCCGGCGGTAGCGGTGTGGGGCCGCGGTGATTGTGGTGGTGGAGCCGGGCGGGTAGAGCTGCTCTCGTGAGGCGTTCAGTGCAGCCTGGACAGTGGGCTTCCACTGGGCAGCGAAGGTGTCCGCGAATCGCTCGTGGTCCGACCGTCGCTGGACGTTGCCCACCTTTCGCACACGGTGTTGAAGCAGATGATGGCCAAGCTCGTGCAGCAGTACGTCAAATCGCATGAAGTCCCGCAGCCGAACCGCTTCGCGTGCCGGTTGTTCGTAGAGAAGGATCTCGCCCGGTGCTCTGGTCTTGCCGTAGAGGACTGATCGGCGGTCGAAGTCCTCGGTCTGCCGCAACTCGATGACGCGTAGTCCGTACCAGGCGGCGGGCCCGACGACCTCCAGCACCTCACGAACGTCACATCCGCTGGCCGGATGCGCGAATCCCGGTCGCGCTGCGTGTACGTGGATCCGGATCCGGTCCAACCCCGGAGCGCGACGGAGCGCCTGACGCGCCCGGGGATCTGTACGCAGGCTTCGGCTCACATCGCCCATGCTCGGCGACCCCACGGTGTGCGACAACGGGTTTTCGCCGCGGAACCTACGCCCGCGCGGGCTCAGTACGGCTGGCCGCACACCTTCCAGGCGTCGTCCTCCTTCACCAACGCGAACAGGTGCCGGTCGGTGAAGCCGCTGTCCAGGGTCAGGGCCATGTTCACCGTCGCGGACGTGCGGCCGTTGACGCTCGACACAATGACGCCGGTGACCTTATGGCCGCGGATTTTCGGCTGCTTGGCGACGCCCTGGACGAAGGCCTCTCTCGTGTACCTGACGCGCGTGTCGCCGCACAACAGTCCGTACGCCGCGTCCGCATCCTCCGCCTCCAGGTCGCTGACGAACGACTCGGCGGCCTGCCGCGCCGGATCCGTTGCCCCCTTGACTCCCTTGTACAGGAAGAAGCCGCCGATGCCGGCGCCACCGCAGCACAGCACGACGAGCACGCCGACGACGATCAACACGGTTCGCAACGTCCGCCGCTTCGGCGGTTGGGGCATCTGGTACGGGTGGGTCATGGGTATGGACGGTAGGGGATGCGAGAAATCCTCGGTGCCCCGTCCATGCCGTGCGGGAAACACGTTTCCCGGCCTGCTGGCCGTGCCATAGACTCCGCCGGTGCTTGCGGTGTCGGGGGACTTCGAGATCCACATCACGGCGCTCGCTCATCACGCCGAGAAGCTGTCGGCGTTCGCCGCCAAACGCGGCCTGAAGTTCGTCCATATCGTGCTCGATCGCGGCGCCAACGTCTCTCAACCGATGCTCACCCTGACCGGCCGAGGCGCCCTGACCGATCAGGTTGCCGCGGTGCGGCACTGGCGACGCGAACTGCGCGAGGCAGGGATCCACCCGTGCCGTTCGAAGATCGAGGCGGCGCCGTGGTGCGTCGGCGTACCGCAGTCGGATGAGCAGGCGGCAGTCGAACCCGCTGACCGGTACTTCGAGCACCACGTCAAACTGCTGCTCCCCAGTACGACGGTGGCGGATCTGATGGCTCTCACTGATCTGGTCGCTCCGCACGGGGCACGGTTGTCACGTAACGCTCGCCGGGAGCTGGTGGACGGCGCGCAGGAACGGTTCGTCAACCAGCGATGTCACGGTGTCGGGCTCGCCACGGCCGGGCGGCGGCTGGACGAGCTTGTCGCGACCCTCCGGGCCGCCGGCCACGAGCCTAGGGCCGTGGAGCAGGAGTACGTCGTCTCCGACAGCGACCTGCACCACGACCACGGTTGGCTGGAGTCGGCCACGCCGAGGGCGAGCGGTTGGGCGCGGGAGCGTGAGAACCGGATGAGGTCGGCGCCGGCTGGCTCGCCGGACTACCCGCCGACCTACCGGCCGCTACCCGTCAGCCCGGCCGTGCGTCAGAAGGCGGCGTTCGACCCCGCTCTCCGGCAGTACCCGAACGCCTACCACGCCGGAGAGCCCGACTTCGTCGTGGAGGCCACCGGCCAGCTGTGGACCACCGCCCGGCGTGCCGCCATGAATCACGTCCTGGCGGCTATCGCCACAACAACCTGGGTTCGGCACCTGGTCCTGCGTGGCAGCGTCACCATGGCGACCTGGGTCGGCGACGCCGCCCGCGAGCCGGGCGACCTCGACTTCGTCGTCACTCCGCACACCATCGCCAGCGACAGCACCGACGCTCGCGCGCTGCTCGATGACATCAAGACCGCCGTGCGAACCGTGCCCGGCGCCGGCCTGCAACCAGACCGGATAACCGAGGCCGCCATCTGGACGTACGAACGAGCTGACGGACGCCGCCTCGTGATCCCGTTCAGCACCCCGGGGGCGCCGGACGGCCACGTACAGGTCGACGTCGTCTTCGGTGAAGAGCTTCCCCTCCCACCAGAGGTGCTGACACTGCCTGACATCGATCAGCCGGTACTGGCCGCGCCCGCCTCGCTGGCGCTGGCGTGGAAGCTGCTGTGGCTGGCCACCGACAGGTACCCGCAAGGCAAGGACCTCTACGACGCGGTCCTACTCGCCGAACACACCACCGTCGACCGAGCCCTCGTCCGCCAGCTCATGCGACCCGAACTCGGCGCCGAAGCGGACAACTTCACTGCCGAAACCGCCTTGTCCTGGCAGGTCGACTGGATCAACTTCACCGACGAGTGTCCCGGTATCACGGGCACCGCCGATCAGTGGACCAGGCGGCTGGCGCTGGCCCTCGATCACGCCTGGAGCTGAATCGCCAGGCGGATATTTGTGCTGGGTGTCCCGGCGCTGGACGGGGTCAGTACTCGTCCGGCCGGGTCCGTCCGATCGTGCACACGCGGTTGCCCCTCGACGAGGGGGTTAAGGCGCACGAGCTGATGGAGGCCCGCACGCAGCTCGGCAAGGTCGTACTCGTCCCCTGAGGAGCCCGCTACCCCTGATCGACGGCGCCGGTCGTCGCCCTGCGGGCGCGACCGGCGCTTCGCGTCGTGCCGAGGACGAACGGGTCTCCGACCGAGTACGGGGTGACGTTACGGCCGCCCGGCCGGCGGGCCGACCACCCGGAGGCAGTCGGCCCACCCGTCCCGACCACCCCGTGGGCTGGCCACGCCGCTGCCGCTCGCCCTCGGCCGACCGCAGGTGGCCGAGTGCGCCGCGACCGACGGACCCGTCCATCGTCTCGTGGCAGGGTCACGCGGAGTTGCGCCACTTGCGGCCATTTCGGCCGATGAGCCGGTCGGCGTCGGTCGGGCCCCAGGAGGCGGCCTCGTAGGTGGGTATCGGCGACTCGTCCTTTGCCCAGTTGTCGATGATCGGGTCGACGATCCTCCAGCACTGCTGCACCTCGTCGCTGCGGATGAAGAGCGACGCGTCACCGATCAGCGCGTCCAGGAGTAGCCGCTCGTACGCCTCCGGGGACTCCTCGACGAACGTCTGGTCGTACGAGAACTCCATGGTGGCGGTGCGGACCCGGAAGGAGTGGCCCGGCACTTTGGCGCCGAAACGCAACGAGATGCCCTCGTTCGGCTGGATCCGCAGGATCAGCGCGTCAGCGTCGAGGCCGGTGAGCTGATCGGTCGGGATCGGCAGGTGCGGCGGCCGTTGGAACTGAAGTGCCACCTCGGTGAGCCGGGCCGGCAGGCGCTTGCCGGTGCGTACGTAGAACGGCACCCCGGCCCAGCGCCAGTTGTCCACGTTGAGCCGCATGGCGGCGTAGGTCTCGGTCCGCGACAGGGGATCAACGCCGGCCTCCTCGCGGTAGCCGGCCATCAGCTCCTCTCGGGTGCCGCCCCGGGTGTACTGACCCCGGACCGCGGCGTCGGCGATGTCCCGGTCGGTGGGGAGGCGGATCGCCTGCAGCAGCTTCACCTTCTCGTTGCGCAGGCCCTCAGCCTCGAATGAGGCCGGCGGCTCCATCAGTGCCAGCGCGAGGACCTGGAGCACGTGGTTCTGCACGATGTCCCGCATCGCGCCGGCGTCCTCGTAGAAGCCGCCGCGGCTGCCGACGCCGAGGGTCTCGGCGACGGTGATCTGCACGTGGTCGACCCAGGAGCGATCCCAGATGGGCTGGAAGATCGAGTTCGCGAAGCGCAGCGCCAGGACGTTCTGGACGGTGTCCTTGCCCAGGTAGTGATCGATACGAAAGACCTGGTGCTCGTCGAATGCGCTGTGCACGACGCCATCGAGTTCGCGTGCCGTGACCAGGTCCCGCCCGTACGGCTTCTCGATGACCAGGCGGGAGAATGAGCCTTCGCTTGGCTGGTTCAGCCCGACTCGGGCCAGTCCGTTGATCACCGGCTCGAAGGCCCCGGCCGGGGTGGACAGGTAGAAGAGCCGGTTGCCGGACGTGCCCCGCTGTGCGTCGAGTTCGTCGAGGGTCTCCACGAGTCGCTTGTAGGTTTCCGGGTCGTCGTAGCCGCCGGCCACGTACCGCACGCCGCCCTGGAGTTGGCGTTTGCTGGCGACGGCGTGTTCGCCGAGTGCGCTCTCGGCGAACTGCTCGTCGGTCATCGACGTGCGCGCGACACCGACGAGCGCGAACTGGTCCGGGAGCCGCTCGTGCCGGGCCAGGCTCTCTACCGCGGGCAGCAGCTTGCGCCGGGTCAGGTCACCGGAGGCACCGAAGATTACCAGCGTGGCCGGCGGGGCACTCCGCTCCTGGATGAGCGGGGATGCGTGGTCCATGATCTGCGTTCCTCCGGGCACAAGGGGTGTGGGTTGGGGGTGCAGTGCTGTCATGCCGGGGATTGTGTGGCGGTAGTGTCCGGCGGCCCCCCGGCGTGGCCCGTTGGTTGCGGAGCTTGAGCGTCGCATGCCGGCCGGGGGGTCGGCGACCCGGTGACGATCGGGTGCCCCGCCGCTGAGCCGGATCGGCACGCAGAGCTGGGCGGTAAGGCTGCTCAGGCCCAGTCCGGGACCTCTCGGCCGTCGCCCTGCCCCTGGTGGCTGGACCGCTCGGGCCGGACGCCACGGGAGGTACAGCCTGCTGTACCGGAAGACGCCCGCTGGCTTCAGCGATCTCGGCCGCCGGGCGACCTAGCGTTCGGGTGTCAGCGAAAAGCGCACACCGAGAGGCCTAGTGATGATCGACATGGTCGCGGTCCGGGTCGAAGGAGTCAGCCGGACCTACGCCACCGACGGGGAGCCGGTCGTTGCGCTCGCCGGCGTTGAGGCGAGCTTCGCCCGCGGTACGTTCACGGCGGTCATGGGTCCGTCCGGCTCCGGCAAGAGCACGCTGCTGCAGACCGCCGCCGGCCTCGACCGGCCGACGTCGGGCCACGTCTGGATCGGCGACACCGAGCTGTCCACGCTCTCCGAGACCAAGCTGACCGAACTGCGGCGGGATCGCATCGGCTTCGTCTTCCAGGCCTTCAACCTGGTCGGCGCGCTCACCGTCGACGAGAACATCGAGTTGCCCTCGAAGCTCTCGGGCAGGCGGCCCGATCCGCGATGGTTGGCGGAGGTCATCGAACGCGTCGGGCTGGCGGATCGTCGGTCGCGTCGGCCGTCCCAGCTCTCCGGTGGCCAGCAGCAGCGGGTCGCGATCGCCCGGGCACTGTCGGTCCGGCCCGACGTGATCTTCGCCGACGAGCCGACCGGGGCCCTCGACACCGAGTCGGCCGCCGACGTTCTGGCCCTGCTGCGCTCGGCGGTCGACGACTTCCACCAGACCGTGGTGATGGTGACCCACGACCCGGTCGCCGCCGCCTACGCCGACCGCGTGCTCGTGCTGGCCGACGGTCGCATCGTCCGCGACCTGCCGCCCCTGGGCGCTGAGAAGATCGCCGAGGTGCTGGCCACGACGCGCATGACGGGAGCCATTCGATGACCGGTCTCGCGTTGCGTCTGCTCCGGCAGCGCCCCGCCTCCGCCATCGCCACCCTGGTGGCCCTGGCCGGTGGGGTGATGATCCTGATGACCCTGGCGGTCTTCGTGCAGTCCGCGCTGCTGTTCCGGCCCCCACCGGAGCAGTTCGCGGCGGCCGACGTGGTGGTCGCCCATCGGGAGCTGACCGTGACCACCAGGGAGTTCGGCGACACGACCACCACCCGGGTGCCGCTGCCCGAGGGCACCGTCCCGGTCGGGCTGGCCGATGAGATCCGCGCGCTCCCCGGCGTCACCGACGTCCGCTTGGTGGGGGCCGAGGGTGGCGTCGCGTCGGCTGTCGAAGTCCAGGCCCGCGCGGACGCGTACGGGGCGATCGACCGGCTCGCCCGGCAGGCCGGTGTCGAGTCGTACACCGGGATGGACCGCGGCTGGGCCGAGCAGTCCGACTCGATCGCGGCCCGCTCGTTCCTGCTCACGGCCGGCTCGGCGTTCGGCGGCTACGTGGTCCTGCTGATCGTCGGGGTGGCGGCGGGCACGATCGGCCTGTCGGTCCGGCATCGTCGCCGCGACCTGGCACTGCTGCGGGCAGTAGCCGCCACCCCGCGCCAGGCGCGCCTGCTGGTCGTGGCCGAGGGGGTCCTCGTGGCTCTGGCGTCCGCCGTGCTCGGTGTGCCCGCCGGTCTCTGGTCCACCCACTGGGTGCACCACCAGCTGGTCACCCGGGGCTTCCTGCCCGCTGACTTTCCGATCGTCAACGCCGGGGTCGCCGCTGCGGCCGCCGTCGCGGTGACCGTCCTGGTGGCAGCCTCCGGGGCGTGGATCGCGGCGCGGCGCATCGCCCGCATCCGCCCGGCCGAGGCGCTCGGTGAGGCCGCGATCGAACCAACTCGCGGCGGCCGGATCCGGCTCGTCTCCGGCCTGGTCACGTTGGGCGGCGGCGTGGTCTCGCTGTTCTTCGCCGCCGGGCTGTCCGGCACGGCCGCGCTGGCCACCGCGGTCGGCATGCTCTACCTGCTCGTGATCGCCGTCGCGCTGCTCGCGCCCTGGATCAACGGATTGGCCGCCCGGCTGATGTCGCCGGTGTTGCGGACGGTGTGGCGCGCGCCGGGGGAACTGGCGGCGGCCAACCTGCGGGTCAACGCGCGCGGAATGTCGGTCGTGCTGAGCGCGCTCGTGCTGGCGATCGGCTTCGGCGGTTCGGTCTGGTTCCTTCAGGACAATCTCCAGCGGCAGACCGTCACGCAGAGCCGCGACGGCATGCTGGCCGACCGGGTGCTGACCGCGCCGCACGGCATCTCGTCGACGGAGGTGGCGAACGTACGCCAGATCCCCGGGGTCGAGGCGGCGACCGCCGTCCGGAACACGTCGGTGGTGGTCCGGGTCCTCGACGGTGCTGAGCCGGTCGTCGCCCGGGCGGTCGACCCGAGCGGGCTTACGTCGACGATCGACGTGAAGGTGCGGGAGGGCAGCCTGGCCGAGCTGCCCGACGGAACCATCGCCGCCTCGGCCCTGCAGGCCTCGTCCTCGGGCTGGAAGGTCGGCCAGACGACCGAGATCTGGCTGGCGGACGGCACACCGGTCCATCCGCGCCTGGTGGCGACCTACGACCGTGGGCTCGGCTTCGGCGACGTGCTGCTGCCACAGGAACGCGGTGTCTACGACGAGATGCTCGTGCGTACCACCGGCGACGTCGACCAACGGCTGGCCGCCTTCGGTACGGTGACCGACGCCGGCACCGTGACCGGGCGGTTGAACCGCGACCTGGCCATCTCAGCCTGGCTCAACAAGCTGCTCATCACCGTGCTGGTCGGCTATTCGGCCCTGGCCGCCGGCAACACCATGGTCATGGCCGCGCTGGCCCGCAGCCGGGAACTCGCGGTGCTCCGCCTGGCCGGGGTGACCCGGCGGCAGGTCCGGCGGATGGTCGAAGCCGAACAGGTGGGCCTGCTCGCGACGGCGCTGACGCTCGGTGTGGCGATCGCCGGGATGACGCTGATCGCGGTCGTCCACGCGCTCACCGGCACGCTGATCCCGTACGTCCCACCGCTGGGCTGGGCCGCGGTGCTGGGCGGCGCGACCGCGCTGGCCCTGGTAACCACGATCCTGCCGGTTCGGCGGTTGCTGCGGACCCCACCGGTCCGCGCCGCGGGTTCCAGGGAGTGACGCGCAAACTGACCGGGTGAATTAGCAGCTCGACGCCGGCTGGTCGTCCCCCGTCAGGTGCTGTCGAAGCCGAGTTGCTCGCCCAGCTCGATGAGGTCCACCGTTCGATGGACAGTCGCTGACGGTCGAGCGGTCGTTCCGCGGGAAGGGCCGTGACCGGCACTGTCGACGGTATGACAGCCATTGAGGTCATCGGCCTCCGCAAGGCCTATCAGGGACACGAGGTGGTGTGCGGCATCGATCTCACGGTCGCCCGGGGCGAGGCCTTCGCGCTGCTCGGCCCCAACGGAGCGGGCAAGACCACCACCGTCGAGATACTTGAGGGACACCGCCGCCGCGACGCCGGCGATGTCCGTGTTCTCGGCGAGGACCCGGGCACCGCGGGACGGGCGTGGCGGGCGGGGATCGGGATCGTCCTGCAGAACGCCGACGACGCGGCCGACCTCACCGTCCGCGAACTGGTACGGCACATCGCCGGGCTGTATTCCGACCCGCGGCCGGCCGACGAGGTGATCGAGCTGGTCGGTCTGACCCAGAAGCGCGACAGCAGGATCCGTACGCTCTCCGGCGGGCAGCGTCGCCGCGTCGATGTGGCGCTCGGCATCGTGGGACGCCCGGATCTGCTCTTCCTCGACGAGCCGACGACCGGCTTCGACCCGCAGGCGCGCCGGCAGGTCTGGGAGTTGATGCGCTCGCTCGTCACAGAGGGCACCACGATCCTGCTCACCACCCACAATCTTGAGGAGGCCGAGGCCCTGGCCGACCGGCTCGCGGTGCTCGCGGGCGGTCGCATCGTCGCCGAGGGCACTCCCGCCACGCTCGGCGGTCGCGGCACGGTCGGCACCGCCACGGTGAGCTGGCGGGAGAACGACGGGCGGCGCGTGGAGAAGGTGACCGATCCGACCGATCTGGTCCGCCGGCTGGTCGCCGAGGACGCCGACCTGCGCAGCCTCACGGTCACCCGTCCGACCCTCGAAGACGTCTACCTGACCCTGATCGGAGCGGGGGAATGACCGCCGTCCTGCTGTCGGCCGCCCTTCCATCCACCCTGGCAAGCGGCCTGAACCGAGGGCGCGTCGAGCTGCTCATGTTTCTGCGTGACCGCACCGCCGTGGTGTTCACCTTCGGGTTTCCGGCCATGATTCTGTTGCTGTTCGGGACCATCTTCGACGGCGGCGACGACCGGAGCGGCGTCAGCGCGAGTCAGGTCTATTCCGCCAGCATGATCGCGTACGGCGCGTTGTCGACCGCGTTCGTGACGATGGGCTCGGGGCTGGCGATGGACCGCGAGGACGGCACGCTCAAGCGCCTGCGCGGCACGCCGCTTCCGGCGGCCGCGTATCTGATCGGCAAGCTGGTGCTGGTGCTCGTGCTCAGCATCGCCGAGGTGGTCGTGTTGGTCGGCGTAGGTGCGCTCGTCTTCGGCATACCGCTGCCCGACACGTCGCACTGGCTCACGTTCGGCTGGCTCTTCCTGCTGTCGACCGCGTCGTGCGGGCTGCTCGGCGTGGCGGTCAGCGCGATGGTCACGCACGCGCGCACGGCGGGGACGATCCTCAACGTGCCGGTGGTCGCGCTGCAATTCATCTCCGGCGTCTTCATCCACCCCATCACGCAGTTGCCGCACTGGCTGATCGTGGTGGCCTCGTTCTTTCCCGTGAAATGGATGAGTCAAGGCTTCCGCTACGTCTTTCTGCCCGACAGCATGAGGGCACTGGAGGCCAACGGCCGGTGGGAGCTCGGCCGCACGGCGTTGGTGCTCGGCGCCTGGACTGTGATCGGATTGGTGCTATGCCTGGTGACCTTCCGGTGGAACCAGAAAGATCGCTGAGGCAGGGTGAGGCGCACGCCGGTTACCTGTTCTGGTGGGACGCCTACTTCGGACTGGTCGCGGCGGCGGTGGCCGCGGCGACCCCCCCGGCCTCCGCCTCGCAACAGGGGCGCCCGCCGCCCCCGGGGCGGGGCCACCCCCCCCCCTCGCTGCGGAGCCCGAAGCA
>NZ_JBFAOC010000036.1:0-37679 GCF_040675055.1 Micromonospora sp. NPDC049662 | reverse complement strand
CGGACTTTATGACGTCACGCGCCCAGCCAACCCCCCCCCGCCCGCCCCCGCCCCCCCCCCCCCGCGACCGTGGTGATCGACGGTCACCTGCTGTGGCGCCGCTGGCTGGCAGTGGGCGCCATCGCCGCCATGGCGATGCTGCACGTGACGGTCGGTCGGCGGCAGATCCGGCGCAACGCGGATGACGGCGCGGCCCTGGCAGTCCTGCTGACGTACCTCACGTTCTACGTCGTCGCGGTGGCGGCCGCACCCTTCGCGACCTGGCTGTTGTTCGCGGTCATCCCGCTCATCTTCCAGCTCACGGACGTGCGCGCGGGGATCGTGCTGGCGATCCTCGCGAACCTGGTCACCCCGGCGGTCAACCTCGTCGAGGAGCCGCACGCGGTGCCCACCGATCTGCTGATCGCGGTCATCACGGGGACGGCGAGCATCTGGGTCAGCTTCTGGATCATGCGTGTGATCCGGCAGAACGTGGAGCGCGGCACCCTCATCGACGAGCTCGAGGCGAGCCGTGCCGAAGTGGCCCGCCTCTCGCACGACGCGGGGATCTCCGCCGAACGGGCCCGCCTCGCCAGCGAGATCCACGACACGCTCGCGCAAGGCTTTACGAGCATCGTCACGCTGCTGCAGGCCTACGACCCGGAGCTGCGCGACGCGCGTCTGGCGTTGGCGGTCCGTACCGCGAAGGAGAACCTGGCCGAGGCGAGGGCCCTGGTGGCGGCGCTCTCGCCCGCCGCGCTCGCGTCGGGGTCGCTGCCCGACGCCGTACGCCGTCGAGCCGCCTACTTCAGCCAGGAAACCGGGGTGACCGCCACCGTCCGGGTGATCGGGGCGCCCCGGGAGCTGCCCACACCGGTCGAGGTGGTCCTGCTGCGGGCCGCCCAGGAGGCGCTGACCAACGTACGCCGGCACGCGCACGCCACCGAGGCGCAGGTGGTGCTGGCGTACGACGACCGGGGCGTACGCCTGGTCGTGCGGGATGACGGACGCGGGTTCGCGTCCGACGGCCTCGATGGGTTCGGGCTCGCCGGCATGCGCTCGCGCGCCGAGCAGGTGCACGGCATTCTCACCGTCCACGGCGGACCGGGGGGCGGCACGATCGTCGAGCTGGAGGTGCCCGCGTGATCCGCATCGTGCTCGTCGACGATCACCCGGTCGTACGGATGGGCTTGCGCGGCATGCTCGACGCCGAGGAGGACCTGACGGTGGTCGGCGAGGCGTCGTCGGGGCCGGAGGGCGTGCGGCTCACCGCTGAGCAGCACCCGGACATCGTGCTCATGGACCTGCGCATGCCGGGCGGGGACGGAGTCGAGGCGACCGGGCGCATCCGCACCCGCGTTCCGGGCGTCCGCGTGGTGGTGCTCACGACGTACGAAGCGGATCGGGACATCCTGCGGGCGATCGAGGCCGGTGCCAGCGGTTATCTCCTCAAGGACGCCACACCGGCGGAGCTGGCGGAGGCGGTCCGGGCCGCGGCCCGGGGCGAGACGGTGCTCGCGCCGAGCGTCGCCGCCACGCTCGTGCGACAGGTGCGGCACCCCGCGCCGCCGGCCCTCTCGGCCCGCGAGGCCGAGGTTCTGCGCCTGGTCGCGCGAGGGCTCACGAACGCCGACATCGGGCGGGAGCTCTACCTCAGCGAGGCCACCGTGAAGACCTACCTACTACGCGTCTTCGGCAAGCTGGACGTCGCCGACCGCACGGCCGCCGTCACCACGGCGCTGCACCATGGCCTGATCTGACCCCACGGGTACGCCCCAGCAACGCGAAGCGGTGTCCGCTGGTCCTCCCAGTGGAACTCGAACATGCCGGCCTCGATGCGCAAGGGGCCACCCGCAATAGGCGATCTGCCGGATCTCCGAGACATGTTCGGGACTGTTCGGAACGGAAACCCCGGCCTCGTCGCCTTGAGGTCGATATCGAAAGAGGGCTAGCTTCAGCCTTTATCGATGCGTGGTGTGGGACGCGAAATGACATTTCGCGCCACCGGGTGCCGCTCTTGGTCACGACGAAGTGTGTCGATGCAAAACCTGGCGACCAATATGGCCGATCGGTCTGCTGCGACTGGCAGGCCGATGCCCGACGACACGCCATGACAAAGACCTAGGCAAGGGAGGATTTACATGCTCGGCAAAGGACGCTGGTCTGGCCGCGGTCACCGTCTGGGGTTGGCCTCCCTGCTCGTGACGGTGTTGGTGATGGTGTCGTCCGGGCAACCGGTCTATGCCGCCAACCTCGGCAGCGAGCCGACCCTGCCCTACGCGCAGCCGAACAACGCCAGCCTGCCCAGAGCGGGATGCGACACGACCGCCACCGACCCGACGAATCCGCCGGCCAGCAGCCCGGCGGCGGTGCAGGTGATCTATGCGTGGAACAACTCCACCGGGAACCAGTACGCGACGAACGTCGAGCATGCCGCCCGCGTCGTGGATCGCGTTGACTGGCTGCTCGACCAGGCCAGCAACTACGACCAGCACGTGAAGGTGAGCTGCCGGTCGACCACCACCAGCACGTACAACCAGTACGCGCAGGCGCTGGTGACGCCGGTGAAGATCGACACCACGAACACCGACTTCTGGTCGATCGCGAACGAGCTTTCGGCCAAGGGGTACGACGACAGCAACCGCTGGTATGTGGTCCTGACGGAGTTCCCCGCGCCGTCCGCGTCGGCGCACTGGTGTCCGAGCAGTGGCGGTAGCGGCTGCGTCTCCATCGTTGAGGCATGGGACAGTGGGGTCGTCGGGCACGAGATGGCGCACCTGCTCGGTGCCGGTCACGCCTACATGAGCGAGCACGTGTGGCAGGACTCCAACGGAAACTGGCAGGCCGAGCAGTACTGCCCCGACATCATGATGTGCGCTGGCGACTGGTGGGCCTTCGACCTGGGCTACCGCCAGAACTACGACCCGAGCGAGACCAGCGCGCGGTTCTATGTGGACAACTATCCGTCGACGACGACGAACAACGCAGCGGTTCACCCGCTGCTCACCTCGCCGGTGTGCTGCGACGTCGGTGCCAACAATGACCTGCTGACCGCGCAGGAACGGACCATCGAGGCGCAGGCGCCGGGCACCTCGAACCCCACCGGGTTCACCACCTCCGGATCGGGGGCAGCCATCTCGGTGACACCGCAGGGCTCGTATGCCGGCATCTCCGCCCGCTACTTCGACAACCGTCGCTCGTTGCAGTTCGTCAGCTCGCCGCAGTCAGCCGAGAAGTCGGTCATCGTGAGCCGTAGGCCGTCGGTGACAGCCGGGCACAACTACAAGTTCTTCGTCCGGCTACGCGCCGACTCCGGGACGGCCGCGCTGCGGATGCGGTGGTACAACTCGGCGGGCACGCTACTGTCCACGTCGCCCGGCAACTCGTTCGGCCTGACGTCGAACTGGTGGGAGTGGTCCCACGAGGCGGTCGCGCCGGCGAACGCGGCCAGCGTGCAGATCTCCGTGGTGGCACCGGCCGGTGGTTCGCAACCGTCGACCCTGACCATGCACGTGGACACCTTGCAGCTGACCGACTGTAGTGCCAACCAGAACTCGCTGTGCCGCCCCACCACCTGATCCCACCTGGGTGATCGGACCCTTTCCCCACGTCGCCCGAGCGCGACGTGGGGAAAAGGCGAGTCAGCTTCTTCGTACCGTGGCCCGGCTCGAATCGCCCGCGGCATCTCGGCGACATCGTCGACACGGCCCACCAGCATGCTAAATTCGTCGCCCGACACGGGTGAGTTCAACTCGACCCGGTAGGTGATGCCGCTCGATATGCGTGGTCGGCTGCTCGGCTGGTCGAGACCGGGGAGCTCTGCCGGGCGAGGGTGGCCGTGCTGTCGTAGCGGTGAGCGTTGGCCAGGGCGACGGCGGCGTACCGGCGAGGTTCGCCGCGATGGGCGGCCGGACGCGACTGTGGGACAATGCCGGCAACGGATGAGACTGGTGAGCGGATGTCGTCGACAGCTGAATCGCAAGATTTTCTCGGGCCACAGGCTCCTCTTGTGCCAAAGGGTTTCCGTGGCGTCACGAGGAACCTGGGCCTCAAAGACGTCGGTGACGATTTTACGGTCATCGTGTCCGAGGTCCCCGCGACATCGGCGGCGGTGTTCACGCGCTCGCGGTTCGCCGGGCCCAGCGTCGAGCTCAGTCGGCAGTCCGCGGCGGCCGGGAGCTTCCGGGGCATGGTGGTGCTCTCCCGCAATGCCAACGTCGCGACCGGGAAGGTCGGCGCCGAGAACGCCGCCGAGATTCAGCTCAGGGTCGCCGAGGCCGCCGGGATCCCCGCCGGCGAGCTCTTGATCGGCTCGACCGGAGTGATCGGGCGGCCCTATCCGATGACGCAGATCCGGCGAGGGCTCGACGAGTTGTCGTGGCCGCTCCCCGCCGCCGACTTCGACGCCAGCGCGCGCGCGATCATGACGACGGACACGCGCCACAAGGTGGTCCGGCTGCGCTGTGGTGACGCCGTGATCGTCGGCATCGCCAAAGGCGTCGGCATGATCGAGCCGAACATGGCGACGCTGCTGACGTTCTTCTTCACCGATGCGCAGGTCGGCAGGGAGGACCTCGACGCGATCTTTCGCCGGGTGGTCGACCGCACATTCAATGCGCTCAGCATCGACACCGACACCTCGACCAGTGACACCGCCGCAGTCTTCGCGAACGGGGTTGCCGGCCCGACCGACCTCGGAGAGTTCGAGCAGACGCTGCACCGGGCGGCCCTGCACCTGGTCAGAGACATTGCCTCCGACGGCGAGGGCGCGAGCAAGCTCATCGAGGTCCGGGTGAGTGGTGCCCGCGACGACGCGCAGGCGAAGCTGGTCGGCAAGAGCGTCGTGAACTCGCCGCTGGTCAAGACCGCCGTGCACGGCGCCGATCCGAACTGGGGCCGGGTCGCTATGGCGATCGGCAAGCTGGAGGACGAGACTGACATCGACCCCGACCGGGTGGCGATCCGTTTCGGCGATCTGCTGATGTTCCCCGAAAGCTCCGCCGACGACCTGTTGGACCGGGCCGCGGAGTACATGCGCGGCAAGGAAGTCGTGATTGACATCGACCTCGGGATCGCCGCCGGCTCGTTCACCGTCTACGGCTGCGATCTCACCGACGGCTACATCCGCATCAACGCCGACTACACGACCTGATCAGGGCCGCGGCTCCTGGCCGCCAACGTCTCGGCGACGTCCCCGCCCTGCCGGGCGAGCAGTGAGTTCGCGAGCCCACACCTGCCGGAACGCATCGGTCAGCGGTGGCGCACGTTCGACGTCCGCCCCTTGCGCAGGGCGGGCTTGTCCACCTTTCCGACGGCGGTATGGGGGATGGTGGCGGCGAGCACGATCTCCGCACGCACACCCAGGTCCTCGAGCACGGCACGGATCGCTGCGCGTACGCGCTCGTCCTCGACCCCGGCCACGGGGGTCGCCACCACGAGCGCCCCACGCTCGGTCTCCCCGGGCAGCGGTGCCAGTACGGCCGCCTCGGTGATCGGGCACGCGGCCGTCAGCGCGGCCTCGACGCCCGGGCTGAACACCGGACCGGCCGAGCCGCCGAGCAGGTCGGCGACACGGCCGAGGATTCGGTACTCGCCGTCGAACTCGGCGACATCCCCCGTGTGGTACCAGCCGTCACGGAACGTGGCGGAGGTCGCCCCCGGGTCACCGAAGTAACCGACGCTCGTGTACGTCGAGCGGGCCAGCACCTCACCGATCGAAGGCCAAGCCTCGTCGAGGGGAGCGAGCCTGATCTCCACACCGGTGACCGGGGTCATGCCGCGGGTGTCCTGCACGACATCGTCCATGTTCCCCAGCATGATGCCGAACTCGGTCGAGCCGTAGATGCGTCGAATGTGAATACCGAGCACCGCGGCCGCGTCGGCGACGACCTGGCCGCTCAGGTACGCACCGCCGCAGAGCGGCATCCGCAACGCGGAAAGGTCGACGGACCGGCCGCGTGCGGCCTGCGTCAGCAACTCGTAGTGCCTCGGCAGCGCGCTGCACACGGTGGCGCCGGTCTCCTCCAGCCACCGCAGCAACTGGTCGGGCGCGGCAGACGGATCGGCCAGCACCAGGAGGGCTCCCGAGAGCAGCGCCGGGAACAGATGAACGTCGCAGCCGTGTGCGACGTCCAGGGTGTGGCGGTTGAACAGCACGTCCGCGGCGGTCGTCGCGGTGTAGGCGATCCACTGTCGCCGGTCGTGGAGCAGGTCATCCTGACGCCAGGTCACGAGCCGGGGCTTTCCCGTGGAGCCGGACGTCTCCAGCAGCCGGAACGCGCCCTCGTACGCCTTGAACGGCCGCGCGCCGACCAGCTCTGAGCCGGTCGCCAGCTCTGCGGTCGTCACCTGCTCGACGACGACGTCCGGCAGCGGCTCCGCGCCGACGACGAGTGCCGGCTTCGTCTGCTCGACCAGCCAGGCGATGTGCTCCGGCGCCGCCGACCTGCTGATCGGCACGTGGATAGCACCGCTGCCCGCCAGGGCGAGCACCAGTGCCACGTAATCAGTTCCGTTGTCCAGCCAGGTCGCCACCACCTGGCCCTCGCCGATGCCCCGGGCCCGCAGCCAGCCGAGGGCACGGTCGACCCGCAGCGACAGCTCGCCGTAGGTCAGGCGCTCGCCGTCGGGCACCACCACCGCGAGGGCGTCGGCTCTGCGGGCCACCACGGAACGGAACTCGGTCAGTAGCATCGTCTCTCCTCACGCGGCCGTCGGCAGGGTGACCTGGCCGCGATAGAGCAGACGCACCCCGTCGGACCCGATCGCGGTGCGGCCGTGCAGCGTCCGCTGGTTGTCGATCACCAGCAGGTCACCGGTCTGCCAACGATGCTGATAGAGGTAGCGCGGCGAATGCAGGTGCGCCGACAGCTCCGCGAAGAATGCGGCAGAGTCGTCGGCACTCACGTCGGCGACGCGCACCTGCCAACCCTGCGGCACATCCGGCGGGAATCCGAGTGCCAGGTTCAGCGAGCGCACGCGGCCGTAGTCGCGGGTGGTCGGGATCTCGTACCAGTCGGCGGGTACCTGCGGGAAGTAGCCGCGTTCCTCGACGAGGTATTCGAGCCGGCCGTCGGCAAGAACCTTGCCGAGGTGCGGCGGGATCTCACGCCACGCGGTGAGCTGATCGCACACCGTGGTCTCACCGGAACCGGGCTCGTCGGCGAAGTCCTTGGCGTACAGGACGATCAGGTCGACCTGTTCGCCGACCAACAGTCCGTCGGTGTGCAGCGGGAGGGGGCCGCGGCCGGTGACCACCTTCCCTGCGTCCCGTGAGGCGTTGAGCATCAACAGATCGGCCTGGCCCTCGCCGAACTTGTGATCCACAGTTTGGCCGAGGTGGTGGACGAGCCGCTGGAAGGCATCCTCGGTGAAGTCCAGGCCGCGCGTCAGCGCGACCCCGCTGGTCAGCGCCGCCTCCCGGGACCGCCGGGCCATCTCCTCGACGGTCTCCCCGGGCGGCGACGTCAACACCGTGCCGAAACCTGATTCGGTCAGTGTGTTCTCGGTCATCGTCATCTCCTCGTTCATCGGATTGTGGCGAGCGCGCGTGCGTAGACCTCGTCGGCGTTCCAGTCGTCGAGGTGTCCTTGACCGGCCAGTGCCAGGAGGTCGGCGAAGCATGCTTGGTAGACGCGGGAAGGGTCGCTCTGCCCGGAGTCCGCAGCGAGCCGCCGCCGCACCCCCTCCTGCAGGTTCCCGCCGTGGTGTACGGCGATCTTGCGGCGCCACGCGATAGCGGGGGTGACATGGGCGGCCATCGCGGTCCGCAGATGGAACTTCTCCCGGCCGTCGTGGACCTTGCACGCGGGCGTGGTCTCCAGCGCGGTGCGCATCACCGGGAGTGTCCAGAACGGGTGGAACGTCTCGACGCCGTACGCCAGCGCCATCCGGTTGGCCAGCTCACCGCTGGTGCGGGTGCGCGCGACCGCCGCGATGCCCTGGTCGATCAGCTCGTCCGGGTGCTCGAACGGGGTGAAGAGCCCGGCATTGATGAGGTCGCTGCCGTACCCGGTGAGCAGCACGCGACCCGGTTCGACCACGCCGGACTGGTAGAACGCCGTGGCCGTGAGCGCGACCTCGACCACCTCCGGCGTGGTCACGCCGAGCCAGCGGACGGCGGCGGGGACGGCACGGATGATGCTGTCCTCGTCGAGCAGCAGCGAATGCAACTTGAGGCCAGCGACCTCGCACAGCTCCGCGGCGTCGGAAAACTCGTCTCCCCAGGGCGTTCCGACACTGTACGGCCGCACGTCGAGGTTCCGCGCCGCGGCCAGGTAGGTCACGGTGCCCGAGTCGATCCCGCCGGAGAGCAGTGACGCGTACGTGGCCTCGGGGCGGACGGCGGCGATGCCGGCGATCACCGCATCCAGCTCGGCCAGTTGCGCCTGCCCGGCAGCCAGCGGATCGTCCCGAAACGGCCTGCGGAACTGCTCGAGGAAGTCCTCGGCCGGCGGGGCGGTGCTGGTCAGCCAGCCCGAAGCGGTCCGGGCGCGGCGTTGCCGGACCGAGTGGTCCAACCGTCGTATCCCGTCGACGAGCGTGGCTTCCGCATCGGTGCTCACCGGACCCGAGCGCACCCGGGCGGCGAGGCCCCACGCGGGCAGAATAGCCGCGGCGAGCAGCAGGTCGGTGAAGAAGGCGAAGCCATCGGTCGCGGGGTCCTCGGCGACGTAGATGGCGTCCTCGTTGAACACCGAGGTGAACGCGGTGACGGCGTCCTCGCCCACCTGCAGCACGGTGCGCTGCGCCGGTTGCGTGGGCAGCTCCCCGAGCGCGGGCGTCGCCGTCAGCGTACGGACGTCGACATCGAACGGCGCGGTCGTGGGCAGCCCTGCCACGAGGCCACGGTGGTAGACGAACAGATCACCGACCTCGACGCACGCGCCCATCGGCTCAAGTCCGGTCAGGCGCCGGTTGGCGACGACCACCCAACCGCCGCTCATGCCTGGCCCACGATCCGGCGCATCTCCCGCTGCGGCCGCCCCGAGGCGAATCCTGCCCGGTGTGATCTCTTCGCGTTGTCCCGTAGGACGTGCAAGCCTTGGATGTAGTCGTGGTTCATCTGCGGCTTCGTGTTGCGCACGGCCGCCGGGTTGTAGTCGGCGAAAGCCGCCGCGCGGGCCAGCGCGGTCGGCAGCACGTCCGCTGCGGGCACCGCCTCGTGCAGTAGGCCGTCCCGCAGGGAGGACTCGGCGGACCATTCGTCACACGACAGGAGCATGTGCTGCATCACCGAACGCCCGGCCGAGCGTTCCAGCATGAACGCGCCGAAATTGCATGCGATACCCACCTTGAACTCGGGCATGCGCAGGATCGACGATTCCGCACCGACGCGGTAGTCACAGGTGAGCAGGAGTTGCAGGCCGATCCCGATGGCGTAACCCTCGACGGCAGCCACGGTGGGTTTGGTGACTTCGAGGCTGGCGACGTACAGCTCGGTGATGTTGTCGATCCACTCGTCCACCTCGTCACCGCCCGAGAAGTGGCTGACCTCGTGAAAATCGCCGCCCACGGCGAAGGAATTGCCCTCGCCGCCGTGCAGCACCACGGCGGCCACCGCGTCGTCGGCCTCGACCTCGCGGAGGATCCCGGTGAGTGCGCGCATCCGGCCGTTGCTCATCGCGTTCGAGTGATGCGAGCCCTCGAACGTAACCTGCGCGACGCCGTTCTTGGTCACCACGGTGAAGGTGTCGCGGGGCTGTGTGTGGACAGCGTTGTTCATCAAGCTGGTCCTCCATAGTTATCGGGGTGAAAGATGTGCATTTGGTGGGCCGTTCCAGTGCGTCCTGGGTCCTGCGGCACCTCTTTCGCCTCCTGTCGGGCACATCCGATCGGTGCCTTCTGCGCGCCCGCCACGCCGCCGCAGCTCCTCCTCCGTCAGGAGAAGCTTGAGGTCGGGGCCGGCCGGGTCGGTCGACCCGCTCGAGTGGCGAGGCCGGCGGAGACCCGCCCGGTGGCGACCTCCTCGACCGGTCCGGTCAGTCGGACCGCGCCGCCGGCGTCGACGGACACGGTCACGGCACCACCGCGCATCCGGACGTCGACCTCGTCGCCCACCAGACCGAGACGCCGCACCGCAGTTGCCGCGGCGCAGGCCCCGCTCCCGGACGCGAGCACCGGCCCGGCACCGCGTTCCCACACCACGACCTCCAGCGACCGCCGATCGCGCACCACCGCGAACTCCACATTGACCCGGGTGCGGAACGCAGAGTGCCGGCCGATCAGCGGCCCCAGCTCCCGCGCGGCCGTCTCATCGGCTGCCGGCAGGACGACGACCGCGTGCGGGTTTCCGTTGTGGACGCAGGTCACCCGAAGGGTCCGCCCCGCCACGGGCAGCGGGTGGTCGACGACCGGGCCGGAACCCCCGACCAGGCCGACGATGTCCGCGTCGAAGTCCGGACGACCCAGGTCGATCGACACCAGCCCTGCGAGCCGGTCCAGTACCCGGACGCTGGTGTGGCCGAACCCCGTGTCCAGCACGAACTCCGCGCCGCCGTCTCGGGACAGGTGCAGGGCGAGAATGCGCAACCCGTTCGCGCTCCGCTCGCACGGGCTCCCGTCCGGGTTGAACAACCGGACCGGCATGGGCTGGCCCGCGCCCGCGGGCGGTCCCCGGAAGACAATTCCGTCCGCGCCGACCCCGAAGTGCCGGTCGCACATCGCGACCGCCGTCGCCGGTGCGGCGGGCAGCCCGTCCTCCGGATCCACGACCAGGTAGTCGTTGCCCAACGCTTGGTACTTCGCGAAGCGCGGAAGGCCGGCCCCTCGGGGCGAGGTCACCTGCGGCTGCCGTCAGCCCACCGCGGGGCGGTCTCGGCGAGCCGCTCGTCAAGGTAGCGCGCGGACGAGTTGAGTCGCCACAGTGTCCCGCGGGCGATGCCAATGCGCATAGCCTCGGAGGTCGCCGCCGGCTTCACCACGTTATGGAACCACCCGGCTGCGTGCTGGGAGTCGACCGTGATGTGCAGTCTGTGGTAGGTGATCCCGACCTCTGGCAGCCCCAGCCGCTCCCATGCGCGCACGACGCACACGAACCGGTCCGGCACCAGCCACTCGGTCATCCCCAGGTAGCCGACCGCCTCGGCGTACCGGTACCGATAGCGCGACAACATCACTGCGAGGTTCCCGGACAGCAGCGCCGTGCCCGTGAGCCGGTCGGCGACCTCATCCTCCCGCACGTCGAAGACCTCGAAGATCCTTCGAAAGAGCGTGGTGTGCACCTCCTCCGGCCGGCCGTTGCCCATCTCGTCCCAGTAGTTCGCCGCGATCTCCATTTTGGCGGGACCGTCGGTACCGACCTGCATGAGGGCGAGCAGGTCGTCGAACCTCGCGTCGATGACCGACTCCTGGATCATGTACAGACGCAGGTCCTCGGAGTCTGCGTGGTTGCTGATGAAATCGGTGTAGTAGGGATGCTTGTACACCCGGTGCTGCTTGGCCAGCGCCTTCAACCAGGAGACGTAGGCGGCCGGTTCGCTCGGCATGCCGTCCAGTAGGCCGGCTTGGATGCGGGCGTCCTCCGCCGCGCCGGTGGCGGACTCCACCAGGCGGGCGATCTCGTGAATCACGACCGATCCCTCGGCGCTCGGTCTACCCGGAGCGATCCGCAACCCGAGATCGTAGATTCGGGCGAGGATCTGTTGCTGCTGCAGAAATGCGTCCGGGTCACCTGCGGTAGCGCGGTCGTTCAGCTCTCTCACCCGATCGAGAACCTGTTCTCGCAGCGCACCGTGCACCGCGCGGTCAAGTTGATCCGCCGATATAGACAGCCAATTGGAGATGTCGTCGACGACAGACGCTGCACCTTGAACGGAAGCTGTTTGTTGCACGGTTGTACCCCCATGGAAATGATGTGTCATCTGATGTCAGTCCCGCGCCGCGGAGGGTTGCCATTTTTCGACCTCGACGCGGTTGTCGTGGAACACTGCACCGCCGCCCATGTCGGCGTCCCGCTCGTTCACCGTCGCGTTGACGGTCGGGCCGCCGGTGAGCTTCATCCAATGGCCCTTCGTGGTCCCGACGACTCCGCTGCGGACGTGCTCGGAGGCGTACGCGGTGGAGACGAATGAACCGCGGTCGTTGAAGACGGCGACCGGTGTGCCGTCGTGGAGCCCACGGGCGGCCATGTCGTCCGGGTGCAGCTCGACCCGGGGCGGACCAGCCCGGCGCCGTAGTTCCGGCTTGTTGGCGAAGACCGAGTTGAGGAAGAAGTGCGAGGCGCCGGCGATCAGCGAGAGCGGGTACCGCGCGGCCAGTTCCGGGTCGGTCGACTCGCGTGGCGGGGTGTATCCCGCCACTGCCTCGAACCCGGCTTCCAGGGCTCGCTCGGACCGGAATTCCAGCTTGCCGGACGGTGTCGGGAAGCCGTCGGCAAACGGCACGAATTCGGCCGGATAACTCAGTCTCGCCCACCCGTCTCGGCGCAGGGACTCAACATCGATACCGGCCAGCGATGGATGGTCCGTGGCCAGCAACTGAGCCGCCATCTCTTCGTCCGAATCGTAGAGTCTCGGCTCGGACAACCCCATGTGCCGGGCGATTCGGCGGAAGATCTCCGTGGTGGAGAGGCAATCACCCGGAGGGGCCGTCGCCGGCTCGTTCCACGCGATGTACATGTGGCCGTAGCCGTCGAGAACATCGAGGTGCTCGGTCTGCATGGTCGCGGGCAGCACGATGTCGGCGTAGTCGGCGGTGTCGGTCTGGAAGTGGTCGACGACGACCGTGAACAGGTCTTCGCGGGCGAGCGCCTGGCGAACGCGTTGCTGATCCGGGTTGCTGACCACCGGGTTGGCCCCGTACACGAACAGCGCCTTGACCGGCGGGGTCAGGTCGAGGAGGTTCTGGCCGAGGCGGGTCATGGAGAGCCGTCGCACCGGCGCCGCACGCAGGTCGCTGCACAGGAGTGCCTCCCGGTTGCCGCCGAAGTACCCGTCGGTCGAGTAGGTGAGGCCACCGCCCAGCCTGCCCCAGTCACCGGTGACGCCCGGCAGGCAGGCGAGCAGGCGAACGGCCGCGCCGCCGCCCGCGTGGCGCTGCATCCCGCTGCCGGCGCGGATGCCGGTGGGCCTCGTGGCGGCGATCCGTTCCCCCAGATGCTCGATCTGCGCGCGGGAGACGCCGGTCAACTCCGCGACCCGTTCCGGAGGGAACTGCTCGATGCGGGCGCGGAACTCGGGCCACCCCACTGTGTGGTCGGCCAGGTAGGCATGGTCCGCCCCGCCGGCGGCGACCACCACGTTGAGCAAGCCCAGCGCGAGGGCTGCGTCGGTACCGGGCCGCGGCGCCAGGTGCTCGTCAGCCTGCTGAGCGGTCCTTGTGGCCACTGGGTCGATCGCGACGACGTGCGCGCCCTGCTCGCGTGCCTTGTTGATGAACCGCCACTGGTGATGGCTTGTGGTGAGAGTGTTGACGCCCCACAGCAAGATCAACCGCGAGTGGGCCAGCGACTCCGGATCGATGCCCCGGTGGGTCCCGGTGGCAAGGTCCGCGCCGACCAGCCCCGCCACCGAGCAGATCGTCATGTCGTGCTCGGAGGCGCCGAGCACGTTCCACAGCCGTGCGCCGGCCTGGCCCTGGAGCCCCTGGAGGAACCCCAGGTTGCCCGTTCCCTGATACGGCCAGATCGACTCGCCGCCGTACTGGCGACGAACCCGGTCGAACTGTTCGGCGATCTCGTCGAACGCCGCGTCGAGGCTGATCCTCGTGAACCTGCCGGTGCCCTTCGGGCCGGTGCGACGCAGCGCATGACGGAGGCGGTCGGGCGACGCCGCGTGGTCGAGGTACTGGTTGACCTTCACGCAGAGAGTGCCGTGGGTGAAGGGGTGCTCGGGGCGACCGCGCAACGTGACGGCCGCACCGTCGCGGACGCCCACTATCCAGCTGCAGGCATCCGGGCAGTCCAACGGGCATCCGCCCGCGACCTCACGGTCGACCACAGTGACACGTCTACCCGATGCCTTCATTGCGCCGAGGGTTTGCTGTTGAGCACCGCCTGGTCGTGCTCCTCGCCGTACCAACGCTCCGACCAGCGCGAGAACGCGGCGATGACGATGTCGCGGTGCCCCTCCTCGCCGGAGGCATCCGGGTGCAAGTCTGTGACGTCGTGTGCGACGGCGCGGTCATCGAGCAGCGCAGCATGACCAGGCTGGACGGTGCCACGCCAGAACGGCTCGGAGGAGTCGAGGCCCTTCCACAGCCGCATCTCACCCCCGGTCACGTTGTGCCTGTTGAAGACCAGAATCGCGACGTACTCATGCCCGTCCTTATGGACGCCCTCCGGGGTGACCAGCCCTGGTTTCGCTTCCGTGGCGCGGCTGCGGTTCTGGTGAACGTTCACCTGCCAGCTCTCGGAGCGGTCCAGTGGCAGGTTGGCGGCGACCGCGTGCAGGTAGGGGAGGAAGTCGGCCTGCAATGGCTCGTACTCGCGCATGATGCCGCCCGCGACCGTGTTGTATTCGCGGGACTGGCCGTAGGGGCGGTGCGGAAGCAGCTCGAACGACCAGGCGTCGGAGATGTAGTCAATCTTGTACTGCGAGAAGCGCTTGTAGCGCGTCTTGTTTCCCATGTAGACGTCGAGCGGGACATTGTCGTAGCTGTTCAACACCTCCTGCGAGACCGGAGGCAGATCGATGATGGCATACCCGTCGATGAGTCTTGACATTCGAGTCTTCCGTTCTGTTGGGCAGTCGTGGCCGAGCCGTCGCCGAGCTATTTCTCTGTGGCCTGGGTATTTATATTGATCGGTGTGAATATTATCCAGTGGTTCTCCTGAGCGTCAAGCCCGTCCGTGCAAGACTTTGCTCACCGAAAATTGCAACGGAAAATGGGCACCCCGAAACCCTCGATGCCGCCAGCATCGAGGACCGCCACCGACTCGATCAGAAGTACCTGGTCAACTCTCCCCGGCGTCGGATGTCGAGAGAGCAGCAATGCAGTCCGCCCCCGAGGGAACGGCCGTGCCGGAACCGCACGGGCACCGGCTCCACGCCTGCCTGCTCCAGCTGAAGCATGAGAGAGACCTGGTTGGACGGGACAAGCACGCGATCCGGGCCCAGCGCGAGGAGGTTCATCCCGACCCAGCGAGAAGCTCGTGGCCAGTCGAAGGCGAAACCGTCATCCTCGATATCGGTGACCCACAGCGTCTTCCAGCTCCGCAGCGGGCTCGGAATCATTTCGGGCGTCATTTTAACTGCATTGGCCAACAGTAGGCCCGGCCGAAGTATGTGCAGTGTCGTGTCGACGTGATCAGCGCAGATGGACATCTCGTGGACCGTGAAATCCGGCCCCAGGATTCGCTGAAGCCAACTCGCACCTCGCCGGTTACCGGTGCTGCTGACGTTGAAGAAAATATCGTACCCGCATCTCAGGAGGTTTGCGGCATCGAACAAGGGTTCCTCGTCGGCAACTACCGAAGCATTCGACTCGTAGATGTACGTGGAGTCCGGCAGCCTCGGCTTGGGCGCCGACAGCCATCGGGCTCCGGAATCGAAATACCCGCGCAGCAGGTCGCGGTACGGGAAGACCTCAAAGTACCGGGACCTCATCGGCATCGGGACCTCGATCAGCATGTCACCGATGACCGACAGGCAGTCTCGCGGCATGAGCGCATGCATCGCGACGGACGCCCAGTCCGGCGACGCATAATGCTGTCCCGGCACCAGGGGTTCGGGGCGTCGAACGGCGACACCGTGCGACTCGAGTACCGCGGTGAGATCGTGAAAGTCCTCCTCCGCTTCGTCGATGACTCGATCCAGCAACGCGCTGGGGATCTTCTCGCGTTCCGCCTCGACCGGTTGTTCGAAGAAGTGGCGCAGGGAGGGGTCCACGGGCGGGGGAGTGAAGCCGACGGCGGTGCCCAGCACGACCTCCTCCAGCGGGTCCCAGTCGTTACTGCTCCACACGGCGTTAACGGTCATCGGCAATCCCCTCGATCAGGTGGCAGGTAGCCGGGCACATCCACGCCGCTGGGGTCGCGCGCAGCACGATCAAAGCTGCCGGGCCGCGCAGGTGCGTTACCGGCCTTGTCCGTCTGACGTCGGTGATCGTCGAGTAGGCACGTCCGGTTCTCTCGCGGCGCACGGCAGACTGATGTGAGCGTCGACGTCGATGGCGTGCCGTGCCCGTCGCTGTGGATCGCGACGAGACGGCGGGCCAGACGCGGCGTCCGTCGGCTGTCACCGGCGTCAGAATCCCGGTGGCCGTGTCAGTTCGGGAGGCCCGCGTCTTGGGCGAAGACCGCTTCAACTCACGCGGACACGGTCGCCGAACCGGACCGGGCCCGCACAGATGACCCTCGCGTACACCCCGAAGTTTGTCTGTCTCTGTTCGGCCAGCACCCGCAGGACGTCCTTGTCGCGGGGCACGCCCGGCTGCGGCAGCGTGACCGTCACGCACCGCTCGGTCTGCTCGGTGATCTCGAGTCTCGTGGTCTCCCCGATGGACACCTCGCGGCCGATCCAGTCGTCCTCGAATCTTGGCCCCCACTCCCCGTCGATGACGATATTGGGCCGGAAACGGGCCACCGGGACCACGGTTCCTTCCGGCACCTCGGCCGCCAGCGCGGTGAGGGAGGAGCGTGAGATCAGGTGGACCGCGCCGATGTCGAAGTGAGGTGTGCCCGATTCCCGAGCGGCCCGCACCGGCTCACCGGCCAACGCCGTGAGCGCCGCGTCGAGGTCGGGGTCGCCGGCAGCCAGCACGGCGCCGTTCGGCGTGTGAACCTCGACGCGACCGTGGCGTGTGCGCGCCGCGTAGGCGAGCAGGCCGTCGAGGCGACGGACGTGCTTCCAGGTCTTGCAGCTGCCCACCCGCCCGTCCGGGAAGGTGGCGGCCCACTCGCGGTCGCCGGAAACTCCGCGGCTGTCCAGCCGTACGTCATCGACCGTCTCGCCCTGCATGGACTTGAACGGATATCGGTAGAGTGCTTCGACTGTCGCCTCGACAGCGGACACGAGAGACTCCTTCGCGCGAGGCCCGGACGGTTGGCTGGGCCGGTCATCGGTCGAACAGCACCAGGCTGGCCAGAGCGATGAGGACGGCGCTCGACAGGTAGTTGAGCGCACGCCCGACCCGGGGACGTCTGGCGATCTTGGAGGCCAGGGTGCCTCCGGTGACCCCGACGGTGACATCGATGGGCAGGGCGGTCAGCGGAACGATCAAGCAGAACCCGATCAGGACCAGCAGGCCCGGATCGTCGAGACTGACGATGATTTGCGGGACCAGGGCGAGAAAGAAGGTGACCGTCTTCGGATTCGTGCCCTCCACCAGGAACCCCTGCAGGTAGCTGCGCAAGCCGGACACCCTGGCCGGTCTCTCGGTTCTTACCGTGAACGGCTGGTCACGGAGCCCCGAGATGCCCAGATAGAGCAGGTACGCCGCACCGGCGATCCGCAGCATCGTGAAGGCCAGCTCGGACGAGGCGATCAGGGCGGAGGCGCCGATCGCCGTCAGGAGCGCCCACATCGCACTCCCGCTAGCCAGCCCGAAGGCCGCGAACACTCCGGCGATCCGTCCGTTGACGACGCTGCGCGACATCACGTAGAGGATCGACGGCCCGGGGCTCAGGTTCAGCAGGAACGCACTGAGAGCGAACGAGGCAAGGATGGTGAGCGTCAACCGGCTGGCCCTTTCTGCTGAGCTCAGGAAAAGCGTCGCCAACGCGACGGAGTCACAGGTACGTCTCGAGTCCGCCGCGCCGGCGTACGTCCAGCGAACAGCAGTGCAGTCCGCCGCCGAAGGTGCGACCGTGCCGGAAGCTGGTGGGGACCGCGGTGATCCCGGCGTTCTCCAGCTGCTTGATCACCCGGGTCTGGTTGGCCGGCACCACGACCGTGTCGGGGCCGAGGGCCAGAATGTTCATGCCGACCCAGACTGAGGCGCGCGGCCAGTCGAAGGCATAGCCGTCGTCCTCTGGTGTGTCCACCCAGATGGTCTTCCAGGACTGCAGGGGGGCGGGAATCCGATCCGCGGTGAGGCGTTCCGAGTTGGCCAGCAGCAGCCCCGGCCGCAGGATGTGCAACGTCGTTCCGACGTGATCACTGCAGATGGAGATCTCGTGCACCCGGAAGTCCGAGCCCAGCTGCCGACGTAGCCAGGCCGCACCCCGCCGGTTGCCGGTGTTGCTCACGTTGAAGAAGATGTCGGTCCCGCACCGGAGCATGTTGGCGGCGTCGAACAACGGCTCGTGCTCCGCCACGACCGAGGCACCAGGTTCGTACACGTAGGTCTCGTCGGGCAGCAGGGGCTTCGGTGCCGAGAACCAGGAGGCGCCCGCATCGGAGTACTCCCGGAGCAGGCCCCGGAACGGGGCGGTCTCGAAGTAGCGGGCACGCATCGGCATCGGCGCCTCGATGATGCGGTCGCCGATCACCAGCAGGCAGTCCCGCGGCATCAGCGCGTGCATGGCGACGGAATCCCACTCCGGAGTGGCGTAGCTCCGGCCCACGGTGCTCGCGTCCGGACGGCGCACCCGTACGCCGGCACTCGTCAGCGTCTCGGTGAGCTGGGCGAAGTCCTCCTCGGTCTCGTCCACCACGCGTTGCAGCGTGCTGGCGTCGATCCGCTCGTCCCCGGCGTCCGCCGGGGGCTCGAAGAAGTGCTTCAGCGAAACGTCCACCGGAGGCGGGGTGAGGCCGGCCGCGGAGCCGAGAATGACCTCCTCCAGCGGATCCCAGTCGTTGACACTCCAGACGGGTTGCGTCATCACTGCTCCTTGGTTCGGCTCGGGCGGAAACTGAGGCCGAATGGCTGGTCCGTGGGCATGAGCTCGATGAGGCTCACGTTGACTCGCTGAGGCTGGGAGATGCACCACTCCACCGCCTCGGCGATGTCCTGCGGGGTGAGCGGGTCGGTGCCGTCGTACAGGGCGTCTGCTCGCTCCTGATCCCCGTCGAACCGGGTCACCGCGAACTCCGTACGGGCCATGCCGGGGGCGATGCAGCTGACGCGGATGCCGCGACCCTCCAGGTCGGTTCGCATGTTGAGACTGAGCTGGTGGACGAATGCCTTGGTGCCGCCGTAGACGTTCCCGCCGAGGTAGGGGTACACCGCGGCGATGGAGCCGATGTTCACCACGTGGCCGCGGCCGGCGGCCAGCATGAGGGGCAGGGCCGCGCGGACGCAGTGCAGGAGTCCCAGCACATTCGTGTCGACCATCTCGCGCCAGTGGCGCAGATCGGCGTCCTGGATCGGGCCGAAGCCCTTCGAGAGACCGGCGTTGTTGACGAGGATGCCCACATCGGAGAACGGTGCGGGTAGGTCGCCGAGAGCCTGGGCGACGGCGTCTCCGTCCCGTACGTCGACGGTCAGCGGATGCACCAGGTCGTGGCCGAGGCGGTCGGCGAGCTCGGTGAGTCGTTCGGTGCGACGGGCCAGCGCCACGACCGGCCGCCCGGTCTTCACCAGTCGCTCGACGGTGGCCCGGCCGAATCCCGACGAGGCGCCGGTCACTATCGCAGAAGGCAGGTTTGTCACTGTTCTGTACCCTTTCCCGTAGGTCGACGACCGTCAGATCTGGCGGCGGTAGACGACGGAATTGCGCGTGGGATCCAGTTGGCTCACCCAGCGCCGAGGCCCGGCAGAGGGCCCGACCTCAATGAACCCGTGTCCGAGGAACCACGCGTTGGCCGGGCTGGACGCCGCGTACAGTGCACGTGCCGATGACCGGGCCGCCTCCTGGAGGATCCTGTCGAGCAGGAGGCTCCCGGTCCGGCGGCCCTGGAAGCTGCTCTGGACGCACAGGTTGTCCAGGACCCAGTCGCTCCCGAAACGCTGGACGCCGACGCAGGCCACAATCCGGCTGTCGTCCTCGACGACCAGGAAGTCGGCGTGCCGCCGGGCGAACTCACCGACGTCGCGATGGCGCAGCCGACCGAGCGCGACGAACGGAGCGGACAGGTCGTGCAGGGCCTCCGCGTCCGCCCAGCGGGCTCGTCGCAGCGACAGGAGGCGAGCCTTACTGACGGCGGTCTTCACCGAGCCATCCCGTCGAACGTCGCCGAGGCGCTCGAGATCGGGCACCGCCACTCCGCCGGCTGCGGTTGTCCTGAGTACTGGAGGGCCTCCGGCTGCTCCCCGAAGTCCGCGAGGTTCGGGTTGATGGACCCCTGAAGCCGCAGCTCGCGGGCCCGGATCTTGTCCTGCAGCGAGGCGTAGAGCCCATCCTGCTTCAACTGGTCGAACTGCTTGTGGGAGTTGAAGACGAGTACCGGGTGCGTGAACCGACGGGAGATCCTCGACGCCTGGGAGTGCAGACCCACCACGAAGAACGGATGTCCGGCGACGCTGTAGGCGAAGTCCAGGGCGTGGGGGTCACTGGAGACACCCGGCGCCCACGCGTATTTCTCCCGATCCACTTGGCGAAGCATGGCGAGCTGCGTCCAGAGGGTTTGCTCGAACTCCGCCTCGCTCAGCCGCCGCGGATTCTCGAAGATCGCTGCGAAGGAGCTGAACCTGGTTTCGTGCAGCCGGGTCCGGTCGACGAAGCCGACAATCTCCCGGTGCAGTTCCCGAGTGCTGTCGACGTCGAGCATCGACTTCAGTTCGACGCAATACAATTGCTTCTGACGCAACGACGCGCGTGCTCCGAGGCAGGAGAAAGCGGTACCATCAATCCAATCCTCGAATGCTGATGTCAGAGGCCTAGATTTCTGGGCAAACTCATCCTGTCGAGCCATTGAAATTCCCCGTAACTTGATTGCACCACCGTGATATAGGCACGAACATGACCCCCCGGTCATCTGTCTTGGTCAAGCATGGTCAGTGATGTAGGCTGATTTCTTGACGGCGAGTTGACAGCGACGTCGACACGATGAGGTGCTACCTGGGCCGCAGGGTATTTCGGGCTTAGGTGATCTACGGGGGCATTGTGGGCTTGATCATTCTCGGGCCGGTGGAGGGTCGATCGCAGGGTCGATCGTCGTCGATGGGAAGACCGCAGCAGTGCACGGTCCTGGCCGCGCTGGCCGTGGAGGTCGGACGGACGGTGCCGGCCGATGTGCTCGTCGAGCGGGTGTGGGGCCAGGAGCCACCCGAGCGGGCGCGGCGCACCTTGCACAGTCACATCACCCGCATCCGGCGATCGCTGGAGACAATCGACACGGGATCCGGGGATCCGGCCCGGCTGCTGCTGGGCTCCGGGGGCTACCGCCTCGACATGGAGCCCGACGACATCGACCTACACCGTTTCCGCAGGTTGGTGAAGCGGGCCGACAGGCGGCTGTGCTCCGAGGCCGACGCGCGGGTACTGCTCCGGCAAGCCGTCGCCCTGTGGCGCGGCGAGCCACTTGCCGGCCTGACCAGCGCCTGGGCGGAACGCACTCGGAACGCGTGGACGCTGGAGCGGCTGGACGCCGTGGTCGCCTGGGCCCGGACGGAGCTGGCGATCGGGGACCCACAGGCGGTCATCGCGGAGCTGAACGCGCTGGCCTACGACTTTCCGCTGGTGGAAAGCCTGGCGGCGACGCTGATTCAGGCCCAGTACGCTGCTGGACGCACGAGCGAGGCCCTCGACCGCTACGCGACGGTGCGCCGGCAGATGGTCGATGCGCTCGGCATCGAGCCGGGTCCCGAGCTGCAGCAGGTGCAGCAGGCGATCCTGCAGGGCGACCGGATCGGACCTACCGGCCCGGCGATCAGCCGTGACGCCGTTCTCGCACCGCAGGTCCGGATCCCGCCGCAGCGCCCGACCCATGCCGTCGCTGGGCCCGCACCGCGTCGGCACCTGGTCGTTCCAGCGCAGCTGCCGATCGACGTCCGGGGGTTCGCCGGCCGCGAATCGGAGATGGCCCAGTTGACGGACATTCTCGAAAGCTCCCAGGCGGAGAAGCAGCCCGCGCTGTGCGTCCTCTGGAGTGCCGCTGGGTCAGGCAAGACCTCACTGGCGGTGCACTGGGCACACCGGGTGGCGCAGCAGTTCCCGGAGGGGCAGCTCTACGCCAACCTGCGAGGCTTCGAGCCGAGCGGCGTGGTGGTGCGGCCGGAAGAGGTCATTCGCATGTTCCTGGACACGTTCCAGGTGCCGCCGCAGAGCATCCCGGTCAGCCTGGAGGCACAGGCGGCGTTGTACCGCAGCTACGTCGCTGGTCGCCGAATGCTCGTGGTTCTGGACAATGCGCGTGACGTCGACCAGGTCCGGCCCCTGTTGCCCGGCACCGCCGACTGCCTGGTCCTGGTCACCAGTCGTCGTGCGCTGCCCAGCCTCGTGGCGAGCGAGGGCGCTCATCCGATCGCCGTGGGCCCGTTGCCGTACGACGAGGCCAGGCGGGTGCTCTCCAACCGGCTGGGCGCCGCGCGGGTCGCGGCGGACAGTGCCGCCGTCGACCGGCTCATCGCCCGCTGTGCCGGGTTGCCGCTCGCCCTGGCCCTCGTCGCCGCACGCGTCGCGACCCACCCTGACCTGGATCTTCGTACGCTCGCCGACGAGCTCGACGTGGCTGTTGGATCGACCGAAACGCCGGCTGAGGCCGGGAGGGGCGTCCACGTCGTGTTCGTGTGGACCTACCGGACGCTGAGCCCGGCCGCGGCGAGACTGTTCCGCCTGCTGGGACTCTCGCCCGGTCCGGACATCGACGAACTGGCCGTGGCCCACCTCGCGGCGCTGGACCTGCCCACGGCGAGGATGTTGCTCAATGAGCTGCAGGACGCCCAGATGGTCAGCGAGCACAAGCCGGCCCGGCTGTCCTTGCACGAGTTGCTCCGGGGCTATGCGATGGACCTGGTCCGCGCGGTGGAGACCGCGGAGGAGCGGTCGGCCGCTGTTCGCCGGCTGCTCACCCACTACGTGACCTCGTCGCGCCGCGCCGCCGTACTGCTCGAGCGGCATCTGTCCCAGGATGCGGTGGAGGGCCCGGACGCCGGATCTTCCCGTCTCACGACGGCCCGGGAGGCGGTGGAGTGGTTTACCGCCGAGCACGCGATGCTGCTCGACATCGTTCGCCGGGCCGCGGACGAGGGTCATGACGCGAGCCTGTGCAGCCTCGCTCGATCGCTGATGGAGTACTTCAACCGCCAGGGCCATTGGCGGGATCAGATCAACACGCAGCGGCTCGCCCTGGACGCGGCCCGGCGGCTCGGCGACCGGCGCGCCATGGGTCAGGCGCACCGCGGCATCGGGGTGGCCCATGCCTGGCTGGGCCAGTACGACGACGCTTACACACACAGCCGGAGTGCGCTCGACCTCGCCTGCGAGGTCGGTTCGACGAGTGATCAGGCGCAGGCGCATCTGGCCTTGGCGCGCGTCTTCGAGCGGCAGGGCCGCCACCGCGAGGCGCTCGACCACGATCAGGCCGCCCTCATGCTGGCCGAGATCGCGAACGACCGGCTGGCGCACGCGGTCTCGCTCAACAATGTCGGCTGGTCGCTGGCCATGTTGGAGCAGTACGAGGCCGCCAAGGACCATTGCGGCCGGGCTCTGATGGTGCTGCGGGAGGTCGGCGATCCGTCTGGGCAGGCGGCGACCTGGGATAGCCTGGGCTACATCAACCACCAGCTGCACTATTCGGCCGAGGCGATCGAGTGCTACCGCGAGGCGATCAGGTTGAACCGGGAGGCCGGGAACCGTTACGCCGAGGCTGACAGCCAGCACCACCTCGGCAACACTCTGATGACACTGGGCGACTTCGCGGGTGCCAAGGGATGCTGGCAGCAGGCCGTGGTCATCCTCGACGAGTTGAATCACCCCGACGCCGAGACGGTGCGGGATAGGCTGACCGGTCTCGAGCAGGCGCAATCCGGTATCGGCTGGGGGCGCTGATCGCCCGGCCGGGCACGGGCCGGCCGGCCGAGCTCGCGGCAGCCCAACGGGGGCAGAGTCGTTGGCTCAGGAATCGTGACTGGTGTGGGCCGTCCCTACCCCGAGGGCGACGGGGGCAACCAGGAGGGCTCGCCCTCTCGGTAATGCGGTGACGGCGGCGATAAGCACGGCCGCAGCGGACGCCGAGATGAGCACCGCTGGGGCAACGAAATTTCCGACAGCGGCTAGTGTGAGCCCGGCGAGCGGCATCGGCACAATCAGCAGCATGCCAAAGAGCCCCACGGTCGCCGCGTAGTTCTCCAGTGGCACCCGACGCGCTCTAACGACCCGGATGTACACGCTGAAGAACGCGTCGAGCAACAGGAACGCACCGAGGCATCCAGCGAAAACCCAGAGCCGGGCCCCCAGCGCTACGCCCAACGCGGCCAGGCACATCCCCACCGCGACCGCGATCCCGATCGTCGACAGCGGCACACGCGAGGTCAGCCGGTGGAAGGTCAACAGACCGACGATGGCCGGCACACTGCTCGCCGCGTACATCAGGCCCAGCTCACTGCTGCTTGTCCCGAACGTTCCGAACGCGATCTGGGGCGCAGCCCCGTTGATCAGCGCGAGCACGTAATTCAGGCCCATGGTGACCAGGACGATCCGGCGCAGGACGGGGTCCTCGAGCGCACCGCGTACGGTCGCGCGCAGGGTCCGCTTCGCTGTCGAGATGTGCGCCGTACCGTCCGAGGGGACCGATATCGACATCCGCAGCGAGACTCCGAACAAACCCGCCGCCACGAACATCAGCACCGGCGGTGGGAACGACAGCACCACGCCCGCCGCCGCCGGCCCCAGGACTATCGCCGCCTGCTCGAAGGCGGTCAGCTGCGATTGGAATCGCTCCTGCCCCTCGGGGCGGACCAAGGACAGTCCGACCTTCTCGCCACCGACGAAAGTCAATTCGAAGCAGAGGCCCACGACCATCGCGAATATCATCAGCACCGGCAGCACCGCACCGGGATACACCGCCATTATCAGCCCAGCCGCGAGCGCCGTCGCGGTCCTGGTCAGATCCGCCACGACCATCAGGGTCCGCTGCCGTATATTGTCGAGCCGCAGGATCGCTGCCGACAGTCCCAGGAGTCTCGGTCCCCATTGGAAGAAGACCGCTGCGCCCGACCAGCGCACATCGGCGGTCAAGCTGTAGGCGAGCACCGGTACGGCGAACAGGACCAGGTAGTCGCACAGCCAGCTGGCAAACCGCATCGCATAATATCGCGCGATACTCACGACAAATACGCTGCGACTGGTCGCAGTTCCCGACCCAGTCGCTCGTTGATCGTCAAAGCGGTGTCTGGATCGGAAGCGCGATAGCGGATATAGGCCACACGCCGAAGGGCCTCATAGGTCGAGGGAATCTGCTCGCCGGCGGGGACCAGCACCTTTCGCTCCACGACATCGGCGTAGCGCGGCACGTCGTCCCATCCCTCGATACGCGTGTAGGCGGTGATGCTGCCGGGGTCCACAAAGCGAATGCCCGCAGCCCTCCCGGATGCCGCGTGTTCGTCGAGGCAGGTCTCCGGGTTCGCGCCGACCGCCATCAACAAGGCGGCGTCCGCCATCGACACACCTGTGACGTCGGCTACCAGGTGCACGATCTGGTCTCCCGGCAGCCGTGCGGCGATCTCCATGAGTACCGGTCCGTTCGTGGACAGGCGTACCTCGCAATGGAAGACGCTGTTGTCCAGCCCGACCGCCCGGACCACCTGGCCGACGTACCGCTCGATCGCACCCAGATCGGTCGGTCCCAGCGGGGCGGGCGTGATGTGACCGAACTCGACAAAGGTCGGCTCGGGGCCGAGGAGCTTCCTGGTCACTGCGGCGATGTGCACGGCGCCGCGCCAAACATATCCGTCGGCGCTGTATTCGTCGCCGGAGACGTACTCCTCGATGACGACCTCGTCACCGAGCGGCCTGCCGAGGTCGATCATGCCATCGGCTTCGATGGCGGCGTACGCCCGTACAGCCTCGGCCGTGTCGCTCGCCTTCAAGACGTGGATGCTGCTTGACGACTCCACCGGTTTGACCACCACCGGGAACGTCAGCGCCGCGCACGCGAGCTCCGCCTCGGCGCGGGAGGCCACCTTCCGATGCCGGGGCGACGGGACGCCTGCGCGTTGCAGCGCCTCACGCATCTCGGCCTTGTTCCGAACGAGCGCGACATCGGTGGTGTTCAGGCCCGGCAGGCCGAGTTTCTCCGCAACCAGGGCCGCGATCTCGACGTGAAACTCCGAACCGGCAACGACACCATCGAGCCCCGCCCCCACTGGCGAGCGACTCACCGCTTCAACGATGGCGTGTGCGTCATTCGTATCTACCCGCACGACGGCGGATGCCAGATCCTTGGTCGCCGCCGTCAGAGTTCGGTCGTCGGCATCGAAGCTGGCAACCACGGTGTGCCAACCCATGGCTGCGGCTCGGACGACGAGTTCGTTGCCGGAAGATACCGGTTCAACGATGAGTACTGATGTCATCGTTCCTCTTGAGTCGTGTACTGCACATCGACTGTCATACGACGACGGCGGTGGCGGGACAGATGGACACGATCGATCAAGCTAGCACCATCCACAACAGACAGTCGCACCGGCTGCGTCCTCTCGTGACCGATGCCTGCCATACAGAGATTGCACGCCCGGCGTTGCACAAACCTTGACGGTTTCTTGACAAGGCAGCGTGGACGCGATTGCGTCACCTCCCTCACGGCCGAAGCAGAGCTGCCTGCCGGTACGGCTCGCCGTCACGCGCCGGCCCCCACCCGCCCGTCGGCGGCAGCCGGGCATCGTCCTCGGTGAGGATGGCCTGGCGCAGGTCCCGCAGCCGCCGGCTCGGCTCCAGGCCGAGCTCACGGCGCAGCGACGAGCGCAGCCGGTCGAAGGAGGCCAGCGCGTCGGCACCCCGCCCGCTGCCGTACAGCGCGACCATGAAGGCCGCCTGCAGGCGGTCACGCCCGGGATGAGTTCGGGCCAGCGCGGTGAGTTCCGGTACGGCTCGCGCGTGCCGGCCCAGACTCAGCTCGACCTCCAGCCGATCCTCGATCACCTGCAGCCGCGACTCCTCCAGGCTCATGGCCTCGGGCTCCAGCACGCCATCTGCGAGACCGGCGATGGCCGGCCCGCGCCACAGGTTCTCCGCCCGCAGGAAATACCCGACGGCCTCCGCCGCGCGACCCGCAGCCAGCGACCGCCGAGCCCGGTGGGCCTCGTCGTCGAACCGTGTCCGGTCCAGCTCGCCGGGCTCCACATCCAGCAGGTAACCGCCCGGCCGCCGGACGAGCGAGCGCTCGGGCAGGCCGCCGGCGATGAGCAGGCGGCGCAGGGCCGCGGCGCAGTTGCGGATCTGACTGGCCGCGGTGGCCGGCGGCCGCAGCGGCCACAGGCAGTCGACCAGCCTGTCGGCCGGGACCACCCGGCCGACCCGCAGCAGCAGCACGGCCAGGATCCGCTGCTGCCGGCGGCCGCCGAGCGGCAGGGGCGTTCCTTCGACGGACGCTTCCAGCGGACCGAGGATCCGGAAATCCATGCAATGACCTCCATGCCGACCGCACCCCTCGCACGGCCTGGTCACCAGGTTGCCCAGCACGGGTTGGCGTTTCCTTGGCAGCGTCGTACGGCGCTGCCGACCAACCGGAGCACCCCCGACGTCAGCCCGCCATCACCGTCGCATCGCCCGGACGCCGCTCCCGCCCCGGAGCAACGTCGGCTATCCGGCCGGGACGCCGACCGGGCGGCCGTCGTGCCGCTCCAGTAGGGCCCGGACGACGTCCGCCTCGGAACTGCCGAGCGCTTCCAGGATGCCCAGCGCCTCCGGCCAGGCCCGCGAGGAGTCCTCCAGGTGACCCAGGGTGATCAGCGCGCGGGCGCGTACCAGGGGTGCCCCGATCGCCTCCGCGCGATGTGCCGCCTCGCCGGCGAGGCGGGCCGCCTGCACGGCGTCGCCGTTCTGCCGGGCGACCTCGCCCAAGGCAGCCAGCGCGTCGATCTCGATCACCGCGGCGCCGGACTGTCGGGCCAGCGTGACCGCCCGCTCCAACGAGGAGCTGGCCAACAGCGGCGTCCGCTCGGCGACGGACGTCGCGAGGCCGACCAGGGCCTCGGCCTCCGTCGCCAACGTGCGCGCCGACCTGGCCCACTCGGCGGCCCGGGTATATCGGGCTGCCGCGCCGGTGAGGTTGCCGGTCAGCCGGAGCAGGCCCCCCTCGGCGATGTCGATCGACGCCTTGCAGTGCCAGTCGTCGGTACGGTCGGCGAGACGCTGCGCGGCTGCGAGCGCCGACCTCGCCTCCGGCACGTCGCCGCGTAGTGTGTGGATCTGGCCGATCCCGGCCAGTGCGTTCGCCTCGATCGAGGCCATGTCGACCTCGTGGGCCGTCCGCACCGCCGCGTGGAGATCGCCCAGGGCGGCCGGGTACTCACCCCGGACGGTGCGCACCAGGCCGAGGTTGGTGAGGATGACCGCCTCGTTGGGTCGTCCGCCGTCCTCCCGGTGGATGACGATGGCGGCGGTGAGTCGCTCGACCGCCAGCCGCAGTCGACCGGCCATGGCGTAGATCGTCCCGAGGTTGCTCGCCATCACCGCGATGCCGTAACGGTGGCGGATCCGCTCGTTGAGCCGCAACGCGTGCTCGAAGCAGGCCGCCGCCGTCGCCAGTTGCCCGAGATCACCGAAGACCGCGCCGAGCGAGCCGGCTGCGGCGGCCTGACCCTGCGCGTGCCGGGCGCTGCGGAACAGGTGACCCGCCCGTCGTAGGTGCGCGATTGCGACCAGTTGGTTGCCCGTGAGGTGGTACACGTTGCCCAGACTCATGTGTGCCGACGCCCGCAGAGACGGGTGCGCGTCCCCGTTTGACGCGTGCAGCGCCGCCTGCGCCACGAGCAGCCAGTTCAGTGAGTTGCGGGTGACCCAGAAGTATGTTCGTAGCTGGTCGGCGAGCAGGGCGGCAGCGGCCCTTGACGTGCTGTCGGCGGCGGCCCTGATCAGCGCCACCATGTTTGACTCCTCGGCCTCGAGCCAGGCCAGCGCCGTGGCACGGTCACCGATGCCGGCGTCACCCGCCGCTAGGCCCGTCGGCAGCTCCAGGCGGACCCGCCCCGGCGCCAACAGGTCGCCGGCAGCCTGGGCGCGGACCAGGTACCACGCGAACAGGCGCGCGAGGACGGCAGGCGCCTCGGGCCGGCCGGCCTGCCGCGCACTGTGTTGGCCCGCGTAGCGACCCAGCAGGTCGTGCAGCGTGACGCGATCGTCGTCGAAGTCCACCAGGTGTGCCGAGAAGAGTCGGGCCAGCGTCCGGCGGGCCGCGTCCACCGATGTCTGCGCGAGGTGTGCGACCGCGTCGACCGACAGACTGAGCCCTGGAACGGTGCCGAGGAGGCGGAACATCCGCTGGGCCTCGCCGGGGAGCCGGGTGTAGGAGAGGTCGAACGCCGTCTGCACGGCGACACCCGGGTCGTCGTCGATCGCCAGGGCGGCGACGCTGCGCTGCCGTAACTGCCGCACGTACGCCGACACCGCGAGGTCCGGCTCGTCGTGCAGCAGTGCCGCCGCGATCCGCAGGGCCAGTGGGAGCCGACCGCAGACCTGGGCGAGGTCCCGGATCGCGTCACGATCGGCGGCTCGCGGGTCGGCGCCGAGCAGGACGGTGAGCAGCTCGATCGCGTCCGGTTCCGGGAGCAGTCCGATGGTCAGGCGGCGGGCGTCCTGCTGGGCCACGAGCCCGGTCAGGCGGTCCCGGCTGGTGACCACCACCAGGCTCTCCGCAGACCCGGGCAGCAACGGCCGCACCTGCTCGGCGTCGAGGGCATTGTCCAGAACGATCAGCAGCCGGCGATCGGCGACGACGGTGCGGTAGAGCGCCGACGCCTCCTCGGGGTCGGCCGGGATGCGTCCCGCCGGCACCCCCAGACCCCGCAGCAGCGCGCCGAGCGCCTCCGCCGAGCGCATCGGCCGGCCGGCGGAGTAACCCCGCAGGTTGAGGAAGAGCTGCCCGTCCGGGAAGCGGTCACGGACGCTGTGCGCCCACCGGATGGCGGTCGCCGTCTTTCCGACACCCGCCGTGCCGACGACCGCGCAGAGGATCAGGACCTGCGGCGCTGCCGCGTCGGCGAGCAGGCGGTCGAGCTGACGCGATTCGGCGTCGCGGCCGACGAAGTGTCCCGGCGGCAGCGGTAGCTGCGCCGGCCCGGCGGAGGACGTGGGCGTGGCGTCCGAGGCCGCGGTGGCGCGGGACAGCTTCCGGTACGTCGCCTGGATCTGCTCTCCGGGCGCGACACCGAGGTCGGTGGCGAGCCGATCTGTGAGAGTGTCGTAGGCCGCGATGGCCTCGCCGCGACGACCGATCCCGCTCAGGGCCAGCATCAGCAGCTCGACCGGGCGCTCGCGGGTCGGCGCCTCGCTGATCAGCTCGTGCAGCGGCGCCAGTATCTCCCGGTGCTGGCCGGCGTCGAGGCGGGCGCCGAGCAGCTCTTCCTGCGCGGTCAGTCGTGCCTCGTCGAGATCCGGGAAGAGCCGGCCCCGCTGGGCGTCGTCGAAGACGTCGGCCAGGGCGGCGCCCCGCCACAGACCGAGCGCGCTACTGAGCATCGCGATGCGCTGATCGGCATCGGTGACGCCCCTGCTTTGCGTCACCAGGGCGGTGAACCGGTGCACGTCGACCCGCTCTGCCGGGATTTCCAGTGCGTAGCTGTTGGGTCGGGCGAGCAACGCGGGCTCCGTCGACCGGCCCAGCTCCAGCGTGGACCGCAGGTGCGAGATCATGGCCTGCAGGCCCGCTCGTGCCTGGGCCGGAGGCCGATCTTCCCAGAGCAGGTCGATGAGTCGCTCCGCGGAATGGAACTGGCCCGGTCGTATCGCGAGGATGGCGAGCAGCCGTCGCTCCTGACGACGTCGGACGGGCACGACCCGTCCGCCGACGACAGCCTCGACGGGGCCAAGCAGTCGCAGCTCCACAGCCGCAGGCTAACAAGGCACACCGACGTCGACGCAGGGCCATATGTCTATCTAAGATGCCCCCGGCGGCCAGCTTCCCCAGGTGGCGCAAGCCGACGCGGATGACGGATCTCAGGGCCCCCGCGCCGCCGGGGGACCCTGACGTCCGCCTGCCGTTCAGCTGATCCAGGGGGTGCACGTCCAAGCGCCGCCGTTGAGGCTGAAGCAGGCCTGGTGCTCGTCGGAGGAGTCGAGATCCTCGAGCATGTTGGTCCACACCCCGCCGTTGGTGGAGAGGAACTGCTTGCTGAGGCTGCCCGTGTACCAGTAGCCGTAGGACGACCACACCCGGCGCTCGATGCGTACGGTGAACGTGGCACCCGCGTAGCGGACGTACTGGTCGTTCTGCAGGCGTGCCCAGGCCGCTCTGCAGCCGGGCGACTTCACCACGACGATGCCGAGCCCGCTGTCGTAGCCGCCGCCGGTCCAGCCGTACCGGGTGCCGCTGCATTGACCGTTGGGATCGACGTTGTGACAGCCGGTGCCCGAACACGCGGCCAGCGCCGGCGACACCGGTACCGCCGCGGCGACCATGCCGAATCCCATGAACGCCACCAGGGCGATCAGCGTCCGCGCCAGGCGATGCGTCCGGACCTTCGCTACCTTCATGCTGTTCTCCTCAATCGTGCTGCATGTCGTGGAGGTGATCCTTCTGCGTCGCCGCATCGCGGCCGCATCGTCAGGTCATCCGCGCCGCGTCGCGCCGCCATCGCCGTCTGCGGCGGGCACCGCGGAGCCTCCGGAGAGGAACGAGGGGACTCGCGGTACAGCAGGGGGTACGCCGCGCCGGGACGCCGGAGCGGTACGCCCACGATGACCTCGTGATGCGCCGACGGTGTGCGCGGTTCCGACACTGCATCGATCCCGAGCATCCTGGAGGATCCGCAGTGTCAACATCACCGCCCCGCCCCGCGCTGCCGCGCGGGCTCAGCCCCGGCGCCGCCCGTCGCGCCGTCACCGCCGCGCTCGCCGCCGCCGCGCTCGTCGCCAGCGGTCTCGTGGCGCTTCCCGCGCCGGCTGCCGCGGCGCCGGACCCGCCCCCGAAGGATGTGGCGGTCACCGCGGTACCGCCCGGCCAGCGGGACTCGACCCTCAAGCAGGGCTGGCGGACGTCGCAGGATCGGGCCTGGACCCTCTCCGGCGACATGACCGGTCTGCACGTGCTCGTGGCGTCGGCGGCCTCCGGTTACAGCTGGACGACCGCGGCGACGCTGAGCGAGCCGGGGCTGGAGACCGACCAGTGGATCGGCAACGGCTGCCTCACCGAGTCGGGCCGGCGGCTGGTCGTCACGTACGCGCCGCGCGCCTACACCAACAAGCCCGACCTGTTCGACCGCGGCGCCTTCGTGGCGGTCGTGGACCTCAAGAACCAGTCCGTCCGGAAGGTGGCCGCGCACGCGTCTCTCGCGTACTTCAGCCCCGGCTGCGGTACCGGTGAGAACGTCGTGCTGAGCACGTTCACCGGCGGCGACACCGGCTCGGGCAAGACCCGGCTGACGCAGCTCGACGCCGCGACCGGCTCCGTGGCACCGCCGATCCAGGTGGCGGGCCAGCTCACCTCGGCGCTACCGGTCGCGGGCAGGATCATCGCCGCCGACAACGGCGCGCTGGTCAAGGTCGACGGCAAGGGCCGCCGGTCGGCAGTCGCGAGGACCACCGGCGTACCGTTCCGGCTGGCGGCCAACGGCGACGGCGTCGTGTACATGGATGCCGACAGCAAGGCCGGCCGGGTGAAGCGGACCGTTGTGCGGTCCGGCGCGACGGCCACGCTGGCCGAGGGCGGCACGACCGACATGAACGTCGTCAAGGGCGCGGGCGGTCGGGTCGGCATCACCGGTACCCCCGGCAGGACGCACAAACTGCCCACGGGTGTCGCGAAGCTCGACGCGACCGTACAGGCGGAGATGTCCAGCCAGGGTGACCTGCTGCTGGACGACATCAAGTGGACGACCGACCCGCGGGCGGCGCAGGCCACGGACGACCGCCGCGGACGGTCGCTCGTCATGAAGGCCAAGGTGCCGGCGACCGGTCGCAGCGTGAACTTCGCGGTCGCGCCAACCACGCCGACGTCGGGCGACGCTGGCGCTCGGGCGAACCCGAGGACGCCGGGGCGGGCCCCGTCGACACCGGGTGCCACGACGCTGGCGACACCGCTGCACGACCCGGTGGACACGGCCGCCTGGTGCGCGATCCCCCGCAACGACGTGCGGGTACAGGTGTACCAGCCGCGCGCCCGGGAGATCGAATGGGTTGTCGACATGGCGGTGCAGGACTCGCTGATCCTCAACCGGGGCAACAACTTCAACCAGTCCGGTCTGCCGGGTTACAACGTCGCTCAATGGTTCCCGATGCGGCCCCTCGACGGCGGCGGCCACGTGCCCGCTCAGATCATGCTCGGCATTCTCGCGCAGGAGTCGAACCTGTGGCAGGCCTCGCCGCACGTCCTGCCTGGCGAGTTCGGTAACCCGCTCGTCGGCAACTACTACGGGCTCGACATCTACGACGCCGACACGAGCGACGACTGGGCGATCCGCTGGGACAAGTCCGACTGCGGCTACGGCGTCGGGCAGGTCACCGACGGTATGCGCAAGCCCGGCTTCCAGAAGCCGAACGAGGTCCCGCTGCCGTACAACCAGCAGCTGGCCATCGCCGTGGACTTCACCGCGAACATCTCCCAGTCGTTGCGAATCCTGCAGGACAAGTGGAACCAGGTCCACGCGTACAACATGAAGGTCAACGGCGGCGACCCGCAGTACATCGAGAACTGGTTCTTCGCGGTGTGGGCCTACAACACCGGGTTCTACGCGCCGCAGGGCAGCACGGACGAGCCGTGGGGCGTCGGCTGGGCGAACAACCCGGCCAACCCGCGGTACCCGGCGAACCGCAAGGCGTTCCTGGAGGAGACCTACGACGACGCGCGGCACCCGAGCCAATGGCCGTACCCGGAAAAGATCATGGGTTGGGCCGGACACCCGCTCAACGCGATCGAGAAGCCGGACACCTACACCGACGGCTACCGGTACGCGTGGTGGAGCACGAACGACGGGCGGGCGCGGGTGAAGCCGCACCTTCAGACGTTCTGCGACCAGTCCAACGACTGCTACTACGGCAACAACCTCCCGCCGACGGCGCCGGACGTGATCGACGAGCCGGCCGGCCCGTGCCACCACGTGAACGTCATCGGCGAACGGGACCTCAAGTGCTGGTACAACCGATCGGCGGACTGGAAACCGGGCTGTCTGGACTGTGGGAACGCCGCCATCAGGTACGACCCCGGCTGGGAGTATCCGGCCGCCGGGGTGAGCTACCTACCGAAGTGCGGCACCGAACTGCCGGCGAACGCGCTCGTGGTCGACGATGTGATCAACGAAGTCGTCAGCCCACGCCGTGACGAGGCCGGTTGGCTCTGCACCAGACGGACGAACAGCGGCACGTTCACGCACGGGTTCGCCGGCGAGACACAGAACGGCACGCTCCAGTACCCGGGCAAGATCGACCTGCACCAGGTCGGCGGGGGGTACGGCGCGCACTACTGGTTCACACACACCCGCGAGCCGGGCAGCAACCTCTACGTCAGCGGAACGTGGACACTGGACCGGACGGTGAACGGCTGGATGCGGGTCATGGTCCACATTCCCGATCACCTCGGTACCACGCAGCAGGCGGCGTACAAGATCACGACAAAGAACGGCGTGGTCAAGACCCGCATGGTCCAGCAGCGCGGGTACGCGAACCGGTGGGTGGCGCTCGGCGTGTTCGAGTTCAACAACGTCCCGACGGTGGAGCTGACCAACACGGTGTCGGACCTGACACCCGAGGAGCTGGCGCAGCTGCGTGACGATGTGCCGGCCAGCGGGCAGGGCGACCTGGCGCTGGGCCGGCCGCAGGAGAACGTGGCCTTCGACGCGGCGGCGTTCATCCCGCTGCCGGGCAAGCCGCAGCACCAGGTGGTGGCGCTCGGCGACTCGTTCTCGTCGGGCGAGGGCGCCTCGCCGGTGAACGGATCGGACTACTACCGCGAGTCGGACAACAACAGCAACAACGCCTACCGCAACGGCTGCCACCGCTCGAAGAACGCGTGGTCGCGCAAGGCGGTGCTACCCGGGTCGTCCACGCCGATCGGACTGCGGGCGGACATCACGAGCCAGCAGCACGACGTCAACATGGACTATCACCTGATCGCCTGCTCGGGCGCGGAGACGGAGAACATCCTGCCCCTGCGTACCGTCAGCAACGAGCCCCGCAACGCCGACGGTCAACGGGGCATGGGCCAGTACCTGGAGGCGTCCCAGCTCGACAAGGGCTACCTGGACGAGAACACCACGCTGGTCACGATCTCGATCGGCGGCAACGACGCGAGGTTCGGCCCGGTGGTCAAGGAGTGCCTCGTCATGGCCGGCCCACTGGACTGCTTCAAGGCGAAACTGTCGGGCGAGACGGACACCGTGGACGTGTCGACCCGGCGCCGCATCGCCGACGCGGTTCCGCGGTCGAACACGAAGGTGCTGGAAGAGATTCACCGGAAGGCGCCGAACGCCAAGATCATGCTGATGGGGTACCCGAAGCTCGTCGAGATCGGCGGCGACCCGCTCTGCGCCCTCAAGCTCGTCCTCAGCGACGAGGAGCGGGTGTGGCTCACCGAGATGAGCGTGCTGCTGCGTGACGAGCAGTTGGACGTCGTCCACGACTTCAACACCGCGCACGGCGCGACGATCGCGTACTACTCCGACCCGATCGACGAGTTCGCGGGCAAGGCGGTCTGCGGCTCGCCGGCCGGCATCCACGGGGTCGTGACGGACAAGTCGCCGGGTGACACCCCGGACGGCCCGACATCGACGCAGTCCTTCCACCCCAACAGCCCGACCGGTGTCAGCCTTTTCGCGCAATCGATGAACTTTACGGTCGCGCAGATGTATCCCTGACGGCGGCCGCACGGTCCGGAGCCCGGGCGGCCGTCGGCTGCTCGGGCTCCCGGCTCTGCGCGTGCCCCGCAACGCCGGTACGGGCGCGCGCTCCGCACCGACGACGGAGCGTCCCTGGAGGTGGCCAAGCCGCGGTGGGCGACCAGGCCGCCGTCGATGTTAGGTTCGCGGACACGACGGTGCGGATCACCGATGGGCATTTCCACGCGGCTGACGGTGTCGAAGACTGGCGTTGTCTCTACCACCTGGTCTCGGCCCACTTCCGGACCGGCTCGCTGTCTGCGGGGATCGCGTTCGTCAATGAGATCGGTCGGCTCGCGGGCCCCGACGAGCAGGAGCAATCCAACGTGGACCTGCCCCACCTGGGCGTCACCGTGTCGCTGTCCCGGCGGGACGTCTCACTGGCGCGACGGATATCGGCCGCTGCCCGTGCGCTGGGCATCCCCGCCGACCCCGCCGCAGTGCAGCTCCTCAACATCACCCTCGACGCCGCGGTGAGCTCGGACGTGCTGCCGTTCTGGCAGGCGCTGCTGGGATACCGGCAGATCGGTGACGACTACCTGGCCGACCCGGCGCGGCGTGGCCCCGGGCTCGGGCTGCAACACACGGACACGACGCGGTCGCTACGCAATCGGATGCATGTCAGGTCAGCGACCGGCCAGACATCATCGAACCGCAGACAATGATCGAGGTCCTGCTTGCGTCGGCATGAGTCGCCGCCACGCCCGCTGTACCTGCTCGTTCGGCCGGCGGGTGAGTCAGCCTCTTCGTACCGTGGCCCCGGCGCGAATCGCCCGCGGTATCTCGGCGACGTCGTCGACACGATCCAACAGCGTGGCAAGTTCGTCGCCGGACGCGGGTGAGCTCACCTCGACCTGGTAGGTGATGCCGCTCGATATCCACGTCTGCGGGTCGAAGCCTCCCTCCGCCGATACACGTACCCCGTCGATCCGGATGCCGAGTACGTTTGCCTCCCGATACACGTCGTTCAGAACGCAGCCGGCCGCAGCGAGGTGCAACAGGTGCGCCCCGGTGAAGTCCGCCTCGACGGTGACGCCCTCGGGTGTCCAGCGATGAGGGAACCCGATCGCACCAACGTCATCCGATCTGAACGAGCCGGCGCCGACCACGACCGCGAACTGCTCCATCGGTTGCTCCTGTCCGCCGCGCCTGAACCGATCGGCTCATTGTTGCCCGTCACCAGTATCACCACCAGGTACGGCGACCCTCGCCGCTGCCGCCGAGAAGGCGCGGCGGTCGTCGCCGCGGCATCCGGCTCTACCTGCGGGCCATCGACTTGGGCCCGGATGCCGACCCCGTCCGTCAGGGCGGGATCCACCTCAGTCTCTCGGAGGTGCTCGTCCAGCTTGGCCGCTATCCCGAGGCGATGACCGAGGCCGACCGCGCGTTGACACTGTTCCAGGCTGGGAACGACCGCGACCGTGAGGCGGCGGCGCGCAACGACATCGGCTGGATCCACTACCTCGCCGACGACTACGAACAGGCGCTGGCCAGCTGCACTGAGGCACTGGCGCTGTTCGAGGCGGTCGATAACCGCTCCGGTCAGGCGTACACCGGGGACAGTCTGGGTCAGGCCCACCACAAGCTCGGCCACGAGGACGAGGCCAGCTACTGCCACCAACGCTCATTGGCCATGCTGCGTGAACTCGGCCATCGGTACCCGGAGGCGACGATCCTCCTGCACATCGGCGACTGTCACGAGGTCGGCGGGCGGGAGACCGAGGCGCGACTCGCGTGGCAGGAGGCGCTGGCCATCCTCGAGGCGCTCGACCACCCCGACGCCGAGGACGCCCGAGCGAGGCTGAGCGGGTAGCGATCCGAGCAGCGGAGAAGCGCGCTCCGACGCCGACCGCCCGCCGGCCGCGGGGGGGGGGGGCGGCCCCCCCCGCCCCCCCCCCCCCCCCCGGGGGGGCCGCGGGGGGGGTGGGGTTTTGGTAGGTGTTTTGGGGATTAGGCGGGTGGTTTGTGTGGAAAAG
>NZ_JBFAOC010000035.1:0-66638 GCF_040675055.1 Micromonospora sp. NPDC049662 | reverse complement strand
GTGTCGTGACGCAAACCTCTTGATCACCGGGGCGGAGCGGGGAGGGGGGTGGGTGGGGTGGGGTGGGGGAGGGGTGGGGTGGGGGAGGGACCGGGTTAGGCGACGTTGATTGGGCGGAACTGGACGCTCACCCTGGGGCCTACTGGGCGGGTGGTCTTGGGGATGGCGTGTTCCCAGGTGCGCTGGCAGGAGCCGCCCATGACGATCAGATCGCCGTGTCCCACGGGGAAGCGCAGGCTGTCGCCGCCGCCGCGCGGGCGTAGCAGCAGCGGTCGGGGTGAACCGAACGAGACGATCGCGACGATCGTGTCCGTGTGCGCGGAGCGGCCGATGGTGTCGCCGTGCCAGGCGACGCTGTCGCGGCCGGAGCGGTAGAGGCACATGCCGGCGGTGACGAAAGGTTCGCCCAGCTCGGGTGCGTAGTGCCGGGTCAGGGCGGTGCGGGCGGCCGTGAGCACGGGGTGCGGCAGTTGCCGTTCGCCGTCGTACCAGCAGAGCAGGCGGGGCACGTCGACCTCGCTGTCGTACATGGTCCGGCGTTCCGCGCGCCAGGGCACCTCGGCGAGCAGGGTGTCGAGGACCGCGTCGGAGCCGCGCACCCAGCCGGGGAGGTGGTCGACCCAGGCGCCCCGGGTGAGATCGTGCCGCCGGATCGGGCCGGGCAGCGGCCCCAGGGCCGGGTCCGCGTCGGTCAGATCGAGCATCGACGGCTGGTAAACGACCTCCATGCAGCCCACCCTAGCAGCACGTTAGTACACCCGTGCGAGCCGCACGCCCGCAGCCCCCACCCACACCGCGCCCCCACACCGCGCCCCCACACCGCGCCCCCACACCGCGCCCCTCGCCGCGCCCCCACACCGCGCCCCACACCGCGCCCCCACACCGCGCCCCTCGCCGCGCCCCCACACCGCGCCCCTCGCCGCGCCCCCACACCGCGCCCCTCGCCGCGCCGATCTTGCAGTTTCGGTTGCCGATATGGGAGTAGACGCCCCTTGTGTCGCCACAGCAAGTGCAAGATCGCGGGGAGCGGGGAGCGGGGAGCGGGGAGCGGGAGCGGGAGCGGGGAGCGGGGAGCGGGGAGCGGGGGCGGCGGTCAGGGTTTGGTGGGGGTTGGGGTTATGGCCTCCAGCACGGCGTCCACGACGCGGGCGCGGCCCTGGCCGTCCACGGCGGCCCAGGCTCGGGCGGCCAGCGCCGCCCGGCGTCGCGGCGAGCTGAGCAGCCCGTTCAGCGTTCGCGCCGCCGTCGCTCGGGCGGTCCGCCCGGGCAGCCCGGCGGCGGTCAACTCCGGCAGTTCGCCGAGGCCGGCGGCCAGGCCGTGGCGCACCACCCGGGTGTACGACTCGCGCTGGTTGTCGACCACGCAGACCAGCGCAGCGGGCGCGCCGAGGCAGCACAGTTCCCAGGTGGAGGTGCCGGCGGCGCTGATCACGAGGTCCGCCTCGGTGATCAGGGTGGGCAGCGAGCCGGTGGGCGGGACGGGACGCACGACCTGCCCCCGCCCAGGGCTGATCGCCTCCAGCTCGGCCTCGATCTCGGGTCGCCCGACGACGACCGTGAGGTCCAGCGGGTGGCCGGTGGCCAGCAGTACCCGGGTCAGCGCCGGTGCCGCGCCGACCGCGTCGGTGCCACCGAAGAAGGCGAGCACCCGTGGCCTGCCGACCGTCGTGGCGGGCCGGGGCCTCGCCGGGCGGGCGGTCACGACCGAGTCGCGCAGCAGGGCGTACCCGCTGCCGGCGAGCAGCCGTCCGGGCAGGTCCGGAGGCCGCGCCCCGAAGTTCTGGTCGAGGTAGAGGTCGGCGTCCTGGCCCCGGCTGTCCCCGTCGATCACGGCGAGGGTGAGGATGCCGGCTGCGCGCAGGGCACCGGCGGCGGCCGGGTCCAGTTCGTACGAGTCGAGGACCACCACGTCGAGGTCGTGTCGTCGGGCCGCCTCGACCAGCTCGCTCGGTGACTCGGGGCCGGGGTGCAGCTTGATGCCGCGCGCGGCCAGTTCGGCGCTGGCCCAGCCGACGCGCTCGACCGTGCCGAACACCGCGACGTGGGCGCCTCGGGCCAGGAACTCCTCGGCGAGGGCCAGGCAGCGGACGAGGTGCCCCACGCCGCGCCGTGGCCCGGCGTCGCAGCGCAGCCCGACCCGTAGCGTGCTCAGGACTCCTCCAGCCGCTTCTGGCGTACGTCGGCGTTGAGCGCGCGCAGCCGGGGTTGCCCGTCGAGCCAGTCGGCGAGCTTGGCCAGTGGCACGCTGACGTCGCCGAAGTGGTCGGCGACGGCGCTCACCAGCGCCCAGTCCTGCTCGGTGTCGAGGGTCAGCCGCAGCGCCGAACGGTTCGGGGTGAGGGTGACCCCGAGCACCCGGAACAGCTCCGGATGGGTGTACGCGTACGAGGTCACGTGCACCCGGTGGTGGCCGGTGGCGAGCCGGTCCAGGGTACGCAGGGCGTCCGCGCGGATGATCTCGACGTCCAGCCCTCGGGGCAGGGTGCGCGCGATCGACGTGCTCGCGTAGTCCAACCCGGGTACGGCCCGGTACACCGAGGCCACCAACGTGATGATCTCCGGGTCGAGCAGCGGGCAGTCGGCGGTGAACCGCATGACCGCGTCGCCCGGGTGGGCGGCGAGCGCGCCCACGAACCGGCCCAGCACGTCGTCGACGGGGCCGCGATGGCACGGCACGTCGAGCCGGCGGCACTCGTCGACCACCGCGTCGTCGACCGTGTCGGTGCTCGTGGCGACCACCAGGTCGGCCAGGACGCCGCTGTCGCGGGCGGCGCGGACGACGCGGCCGAGCACGGACCGCCCGGCGAGCGGGCGCAGCACCTTGCCGGGCAGCCGGGACGAGCCCATCCGGGCCTGCACGATGCCGACGATCCGTGCTCCGGCGGCCGCTCCCGCGTCGGCCGTCGCATCCGGACGCGCTGCCGTGGCGGGCGGCGCCGCAGGGCCGGGCGGCGCCGCAGGGCCGGGCCGCGCCGCAGGGTCGGGCCGCGCCGCAGGGTCGGGCCGCGTCGTCGCGGGAGCGCCGCCGTCGTCGGTCACTGCTGCTCCTCCTGCTCCGTGACGAGCTGCTTCGGGGCGAGCGCCGCGCGGGCACGTCGCTTCGCGGCACGCGCACCCCGCTTGGCCAGCCGGGCGGGGGTGATGGCGAGCCGGCCGACTCGGTAGCTGATGGACCCGCTGAGCAGGCCGATCTTCGCCTCGGCCCGGCGCAGCGCCCGTTCCCGGGAGGTGAGCAGCTCGTCGGTCCACTTGGTGAGGGCCGCCAGCCGACTGATCTCCTCGCGCTGGCGCAGCCACGCCTCGCGCAACTGCTGGTAGCTGTGCGCGCCGAGCGGCGGGTCGGTCGGTTCGACCGCCTGCAGGTCGGTGGCGAGGGCCGTGCGGTGCTCGGCGTCCAGGCCGTGCAGGCTGGCCGTGATCGCCGCCTCGACCTGGACCGCCTCGGCCACCGTCGTCCGGTCCAGGTCGTGGCCGGCGAGCCCGCCGAGGACGACGGTGAGGCCGGCGACGTCGAGGGTGGACGACCACGGGTGGGCGTACCCGCCGGTGAGCAGGGCCGCCGCGAAGCGCCACAGCCCGCGGGCCAGCACCACGTCGCCGGGGAGCCGGTCGGCCGCCCGCCAGCTCGGGTCGAGTACCGCGAAGCGTTCCCCGTCGACCACCATGTTGTCGGCACTGGCCAGCGCGGCGGCGCCGGCCAGCCGTCCGTCGGCGTCGGCCTGGTCGGCGAGCCAGCCCGCGTACCCGTGCAGCAGCGCGCGCACCGTGGTCAGGTCGCGGCGCAGCGCGGCGTCGAGCAGCAGGGTGTGCAGCAGCCGCCCGGACGGCACCGGTCCGGTCAGCGCGTCGGGGTCCCGGTACGCGGCCTCGCGGCTGGCGAACGGCGCGCTCGGCGCGCGCGTGTCGGCGGTGGCGACGTGCCCCCACCGCCAGCCGGACGGGCCGTCGCGCACCTCCAGCACACCGATCCCGGGCTGGCCGGACGAGCCGGTCTGCACCAGCGCCACCGGCAGCTCCGCGTCGCCGGGGGAGTCCGTGGGCCCGCCGGGCCGGTGGGCCAGCAGCAGCCAGGCCGGCGCGAGGTCCGCGGCCCGCCCGGCGTGCAGGGCGTCCACCGCCAGCCGGGCCGGGTCCTGGAGCACCGTGGCGGGAGCGAAGGCACCGGCGCAGGCGCCGTGCAGCACCGCGTCGAACAGCCCGCGGCCCGCGCCGTGGTCGAGCTGGTCGGCGTCGAGCAGGGCCGTCGCCGTCGCGCCATCGGGGTACGCGGCCCAGCAGGCGCTCGGGCGGAGCCCGCTGTCGGTGATCCGCTGCCGGAGCTGGCCCCGGTTGGCGGGGTGGGCCGGGTCGAGCACGCCGCCGATGACCCAGGCGGAGTCGTCGCGGGCGGCGTACCAGGGGGTGGTGGCGACCAGCCGGTGCAGCCCGAGCGGGTTGTCCAGGCGCAGCAGCAGCGCGCCACCGGGGCGTACCGCCGCGACCAGCCGGGCCAGCACGCCGTCCCAGCCGAGCCGGGTGCCCTCCACCGACTCGATCGGGTCCAGGCCGGCGGCGGCGATCACCACGTCGTACGTCTCGTCGTCGGGCAGGCCGGCGGGGCCGCCCACGATGACGCGGGTGGCCCGCTGGGCGAGCACCACCGCGTCCGGGTGACTGCGCAGCAGGCAGGTCACCTCGGCGTGGGCGAGCCGGTCGAGCAGCGCCGGGTCGTGCGGGCCGGCCAGCAGGACCCGCGCGCCGGACGGCACGACGCGGGCGGCCAGCGCGGCGAGCGGCCCGCCGTCGGCCAACCGCCCCTTCGGCAGGTCGGACCAGGCCAGCATCTCGCCGCCGGGCAGGCTGATCCGGCCGGCGGGTGCGGTCTCAGTCGTCACTGTCGTCCTCTTCTTCCCCAAGGTTCGCCCAACCCAGCAGCTCACGTAGCTCGGCCGGGGTGCAGCGGTGGTCGACGCCCAGCTCCGCGCGGGCGATCGAGACGGCGGTGGGCAGGTCGACCCTGGTGCCGTGCAGCTCCGGCCACTGCCGACGGATGCGGGCGGTGCCGCCGAAGGTCGGGTCCTCGTTGGACAGGATCATCGGGTCGCCGTAGACAGCCGGTTCGCAGCCGGCCGCGATGCCGTAGAAGATCGCGCTGGTCAGCCGGTTGGATGCTACCCGGCGGTGCCGGCGCAGCTCGGTCAGTTGCTTGTCGAGGAACTCCGGGTCGGTGTCCTTCCACCAGTGTCCCCGGTAGCCGTGGCAGATCACCCGGAACCCGGCGCGCTCGTAGAGCCGCCGGACGTGGCGCATGCCGTACTCGTGCCAGTACAGGCAGACGGTCACCGGGCCGGGCTCGGTGTCGCGGATGCGGGCGATCAGCTCCCGGTGGTCGCCCTTGACGTGCTGGCCCTCCCAGCCGTGGAACGGGTACCAGATGGTGCCCTCCCGCTCCTGCTCCGGCGGGTTGTCCGGCCGCATCGCCAGCAGGTAGGTGAACGGGGCGCCGATCACGACGACGTTGCGCCGCCCCACCGACCAGGCCCGGCGGCGGGTCTGCTCGGACCAGAGCAGGCTGGGCGTGCGGTCGGCGTACGGGTGACCCGGCGCCAGGCCGTCGCCGATGTTCCAGCCGTGCTGCACGTACCCGTTGATCCGTGGCGGATGCCGGTCGCCGAGACCGGCGTAACGGGCCAGCACGTGGGCGTGGCCGTAGAAGTGGTTCGCGTGGTGCATCAGCTTCCCATCAGGCGGCGGAACGCACCGCGCTGCCCCGCAGGATCGCGGTCAGCGCGTCGATGACGCGGTCCTGGTCGGCGTCGCTGAGTCCCGGGTACAGCGGCAGCGACAGCTGCTGGGCGTAGAACGACTCGGCCACCGGGCACGACCCGCGCCGGTAACCCAGGTCGGCGAAGGCCGGGTGCCAGTGCACCGGGATGTAGTTGACCTGTACGCCGATGCCGGCCGCGCGCATCCGGTCGTAGACCTCGCGGCGACGGCCGTCGAGCACCCGGATCGGGTAGAGGTGCCAGGCCGGCTCGGCCCACGGCTGCTGGACGGGCAGGCGTACCCCGTCCAGGTCGGCGAGCGCCTCGTTGTAGCGGGCGACGAGCGCGGCCCGGCGGGCCACGAACTCGCCGAGGCGGCGCAGTTGGCTGCGGCCCAGGGCACAGAGCACGTCCGGCAGGCGGTAGTTCAGCCCGAACTCGGGGACCTCGTAGAACCAGCCGCCCTCGTCGGGGCGGCGCAGGTCGTCGCGCTCGCGGACCATGCCCACGCCACGGAAGCGGCGGGCCCGCTCCAGGATCTTCGGATCCAGCGCGGCGACCCCGCCGCCCTCGGCGGTGGTGAGGTTCTTCGTCGGGAAGAACGAGAACGTGGTCAGGTCGGCGAGTGATCCGACCGGCCGAGCGTGGTACGTCCCGCCGATGGAGTGCGCCGCGTCGGCGAGCAGCAGGGCGTCGGTGCCCGCGACGGCCTTGCGCAACGCGTCGTAGTCGGCCGGGTGGCCGGCGTAGTCGACGGCGGAAACCACCTTGGTACGCGAGGTGACCGCCGCCGCCGCGGCAGCCGGGTCGAGGCAGAAGGTCTCCTCGTCGACGTCCGCGAACACGATCTTCGCGCCGAGGGCGACAGCGCTGCTGGCGGTCGCCACGAACGTCATGGGCGGCACCACCACCTCGTCGCCCGGTCCGACACCGGCCGCCGCGTACGCCACGTGCAGCGCGGCGGTGCCGTTGGAGACGGCGGCGACACCTGCCGCGCCGGTCACCCGGGCCAGGTCGGCCTCGAACGCGTCGACCTGCGGCCCGGTGGTGAGCCAGTCGCCGCGCAGCACGCCGGCGACGGCCGCGACGTCGTCCTCGGAGATCGACTGCCGGCCGTACGGGAGCATCCCTGTCATGCGGTCAGGCCGAGCATCTCGCGTAGCTGCTCGACGGTGAGCCACTCGTCGTTCGTGTCCGACTGGTAGGCGAAGCCGTCCGGCACGGGCTCGCAGTCGACCGGCGGCTGGTAGCCCCAACCGGCGATGGTCGGCTGGACGATGTAGCGGTCCTTGGCGCGCAGCGTCCGCCGGCTGTCGTCCGGGGCGATCATCTCCTCGTGCAGCTTCTCGCCGGGCCGGATGCCGATCTCGTGGGTGGTGGCGTCCGGGGCGACGGCCTCGACCAGGTCGAGGATGCGCATGCTGGGGATCCGGGGCACGAACAGCTCGCCACCCTGCATCTGGTCGAACGAGTCCATGACGAACTGCACGGCCTGCTCGAGGGTGATCCAGAAGCGGGTCATCCGCTTGTCGGTGATCGGCAGGCTCTTGCCCTCGGCGGCCAGCCGGTGGAACAGCGGGACGACCGAACCACGGCTGCCGACCACGTTGCCGTAGCGCACGACCGAGAACCGGGTCGGGTGGTGCGCGGCGTAGTGGTTGGCCGAGACGAACAGCTTGTCGCCGACCAGCTTGGTGGCGCCGTACAGGTTGATCGGGCTGGACGCCTTGTCGGTCGAGAGCGCGATGACCTTCTTGACGCCCGCCTCGATCGCCGCGTCGACCACGTGCTGCGAGCCGGTGATGTTGGTGGCGATGAACTCCGACGGGTTGTACTCGGCGGTGTCCACCTGCTTCAGGGCGGCGGCGTGCACCACGTGGTCCACGCCGTGCATCGCCCGCGTGAGGCGGTGCCGGTCCCGGATGTCGCCGATGAACCAGCGCAGGCGCGGGTCGTCGCCGAGCTGCTGGCGCAACTCGTACTGCTTGAGCTCGTCGCGGGAGAAGACCACCACCCGGGCGGGGTCGGCCTCGGTGAGGATGTGCCGGAGGAAGGTCCTGCCGAAGGAACCCGTTCCCCCGGTGATCAGAATGGACGATCCATTCAACTCACTCAATTTGGTGCTCCCGTGATCGTGGATGAACCGGCGGCCCTCGGCCGGCCGACCGGGGTGAGACGCTAACGGCGGCGGGTTAACGCACCGGCGCTCGCGGGTTAACCGCTTCCCCTGCCGTCGTGAATGGCGGGCACCGTGCAGGCGAACATTTCCGACCGGCCGGGAAGCGGGCTGACCAGGGGAGATCCGGCCGCTACAGTGGCCGCGCGAGCGACCCGGCAGCCTTGAGCGCGTCGTGGTTGCCGCGTTCACCCGACATCCGCACCGCCTCGGTGCGAGCGGATCATCCCCGAGCGTCACCAGCCTGTCCGGCGTGCCCAGCGGCCGGTCCGGCCGACGGTTCAGGAGGCGTTGATGGCAATCGGCAGCGACGTGATCGAACGGCCGGCGGTCCCGGCCGGGACACCGCCCGCGACACCCGCACGCCGATGGCTGGTGCCGCTGCTGCTGTTCGTCGGTTGGGTGCTGAGCGTCGCCTGGCGCCTGTGGCTGTCGCGGCACATCGCGCTGCCCATCGCCCACACCGACGAGGACAGCTATCTGAACACCGCCCGCGCCCTCGCCGGCGGTCCGGGCGGGTTCAGCAGCGAGAACGACCTGCTGCGCCGGGTCGGATACCCCATGCTCATCTCGCCCGCGTTCCTCGGCCACCACGACTTCGCCGACAGTTACCGTCTCGTCCAACTGATCAACGCGATGGTCAACTCGACGCTGCTGCCGCTGGCGTACCTCCTGGGCCGCCGGGTGCTCCGGCTGCCCCGCGCGTCGGCGCTGCTCGCGGCGGTGGTGGCGGCCACGCTGCCGGCCACCGCCTTCTACGCCGGCGTCGCGATGATCGACACGGTGATGGCGCCGCTCGTGGTCGCCTGGCTGCTCGCCGTGCACCGCTGGATCGAACGCCCCGGGCCGCTCGCCGCGGCCACCGTGGGCCTGCTGGTGGGGTCGTTCCACCTGCTGCACTCGCGCGGTCTGGTGATCGTGGCCGTGCACGCCGGCCTGGTCCTGCTGCTGTTCGTGCGCCGCCGGATCACCCCCGTCGCGGTGCTCGCGGCGCTGCTGCCGGTGCTGGCCCTGGCGCTGGTCAACGAGGCCGGCATCCGCCTCCTCGGGGACAAGGTCTACCTGCTGGGCAGCACCCCCGGGGGCGGCACGGTCGCCGCCGTCGCCTCCGCCCAGGGGGTGGTCCGCGTCGGGGCGGCCGTCACCACCCAGCTCTGGTACCTCGTGGTGATCACGTTCGGACTGGCCGGGATCGCCTGGGCCGCCGCCGTCAAGGAGCTGTGGCGTCCGCGCCACGGTGACGCCACCCGCTGGACGATGGGGGTGGCGCTGGTCGTGAGCGTCGGAGTCGCCAGCGGCGCGTCGGTGCTCCTGGCCGGCATCACCGGCAAGCCGTTGGACGCGATCTACGGCCGCTACGTGCAGATGCTCGCCCCGTTCTGGCTGCTGGTCGGGCTCGGGGTGCTGCTCACCGAGGAGCGCCGGGTGGCGCTGCGCCGGGCGGCGGTCGCGGTGGGCCTGCTGGTCGCCGGCGGCGCGCTGGTCGCCGGTCGCCTCGCGTACGTGGCCAGCCGAGGGCACTCGCTGCGCTACGGCGGCTTCGGCGCGCCGGACCTGATGGCGTTGACCAACGGTTGGCGCGAGATGCGTCCGGTGCTCGGGTCGCTGATCGGCATCGGCGCGTGCGTGCTGCTGGTGGCCGCGGTCCGGGTGCCCCGGCTGCGGCTGCCCGTGCTCGGCGTCCTGGTCGTGGTCAACCTGCTCACCATGCAGGTGATCGACCAACGGCTGGTGCGGCCGATGGCCGCGAGCACCGCGCCGACCCCCCGGGTCGCCGACGTCGGCGTACGCCCCGGCGAGCGGGTCTGGGCCTCCACCGGTGTGCACTACATCCTGCGGTTCAACCTCAGTCACCAGGTCACCTGGACCGACGTGCGGTGGTTCCGCGAACAGCCGCCCGCCGCCGCGCAGGTGGTGTTCGCCCGCTGGGCGCCCGGCCAGCCGGACGACTGGGACGGCGCGAGGTACGGCTTCGTCCGGCTCGGCGGCAACGAACGGCAGCACTGGGCCGCCTGGCGGCGCGCCTGATTCCGACGCCCATTACCGCCCGGTGGTCACCGCGTTCCGGTGAACGGTGGATGTCCACCGGGCGTACGGGTGCCTAACGCTTTACCGCCATTGCGGAAATGCCGGCGGCAATCACCGTTGGCGACGATCCTCACGCGCCAGGGAAATCGGAATGACGGTGATTTCCCGCCCGTCGGACAGTTCCTGCCGTGGCGTGCCCTCGACGAATCGAAAACGTCGGTTCATCTGCCGCACGACGGTGTTGTGCGCCAGCACCTCGCCGTCGAGCCGAGTCAGGTGCAACCCGTCGAAGGCGTACTCCACGGCCTCCCGCATCACCCCCAGCCAGGCCGGCAGCGTCTCGCCCCGCCCGGCCAGCCCGTCGGCGTCCAGGTAGAAGCCCCACGCCCCGGTTCGCGGGGCGTCCAGCCGCAGGTCGAAGAAGGTGACGACACCGCAGGGTCGGTCGTCGTGGACGTACGTCAGGACGCGCCGCGTCGGGTCGTCGCGCACCGCCGACCACCACCGGGCGTGCTCCTCGGCGGTGATCTCGTGGCTGGTCTTGCTGACCTGACGGTTGGTTTCCTGATTACGCCAGGACAACATCAGATGAACGTCGTCCGCCGTCGCTTCGCGTAGCACGTGCTCCCGCTTTCCTGTCTGAACACATCCGGTCGGAGCACCTTACCCGGGCCTACCGGGAAAGCAGTTATCCATTCGCTGGGTTGTAGACTCCGGCGCATGAACGAATTGAGTCGCGCGCAGATCCGCGACCTCATGGCGCAGGTGCTCAAGAACCAGGACAAGGAGCTGCCCGCCGACGACGCGGCGCAGCTGCGGGACATCGGTTTCCGCTCGCTGGACTTCTCCGAGCTGGCCCTGCGCGTTGAGGACGAGACGGGGGAGGAGCTCAACTTCGACGCTCCCGGCCTGCGCCGCATCGCCACCGTCGGCGACGTCCTCGACTTCCTCGTCGAGCTTTCGCAGCAGTGACCGTCGCGACCCCCCACCCGGCCACGGCGGGTCGGGAACCGGCCGGCGTCGACAACCGGCTCGTCGCGGGCGGCGCCGCGCTGACCTGGCGGACGTTGCCGACGCCGCAGCTGCCCGACCCCGCCGCGGTGCTGGCGCACTCCGCCCGGCACGCGCTCGCCGCCGCGCGACAGCACGCCGTGCACGGCACCGAGCTGCTGCTCAGCACCGCGAGTCGGGTGGACGCGACGATGCGCGCGGAGCTGGACGACGCGGGCTTCACCGTGACCCTCCTCGACGACGACGGCGCGCACCCCAGCGCGCCCGCCCGATCGCGCGTCGCCGAACCCGGCCGGCTGTGGCTGCTGACGTCCGGGTCGACGGGCCGTCCCAAGCGGGTCGGGCACACCCTCGACACGTTGACCACCGTGCGGGCCGACCAGCCGGACCGGACCTGGCTGTGCCCCTACGCCCCCGGCACGTACGCCTGGTGGCAGGTCGTGACCCTGTCGCTGACCCAGCCCGGTCAGCACCTGGTGGTCATCGAGCCGGACGAACTGGACGATTGGCCGGCGGTCGCCGCCGCGCACGGGGTCGACGCCGCGTCCGGCACGCCCACCTTCTGGCGGCGCACCCTCTACCGGGACGCCGCCGCGCTGGCCCGGGTGCCGCTGCGTCAGATCACCCTCGGCGGCGAGCCGGTGGACCAGGCGATCCTGGACCAGCTGCGCGAGGTCTTCCCCGCCGCGCGGATCTCCTGGATCTACGCGTCCTCGGAGGTCGGCGCGTCCATTGTGGTGCACGACGGGCGGGCCGGGTTCCCCGCCGAGTGGCTGGACCGGGAAACCGAGGGCCGACCCACCCTGTCGGTACGCGACGACGAACTGGTCGTCACCTCCCCGTACCACGGGGTCGGGCTCTCCGGCCCGGTCCGCACCGGGGATCGGGTGCAGGTGGTCGACGGGCGGGTGCTGATCACAGGTCGCTTGGACACCGACGAGATCAACGTGGGTGGGAGCAAGGTCTCCGCCGGTGTGGTCCGTGGCGTGCTGACCCAGCATCCCGATGTGGCCTGGGCCCGCGTCACCGGCCGCCGCGCCCCGGTGCTCGGTCGGATGGTCGTCGCCGACGTGGTCCTCGCACCCGCCGAGCACGCGGACGCCCCGCTGCCCGACGAGGCCGCGCTGGTCCGCTGGTGCGCCGACCGGCTGCCCGAGCACGCCGTGCCCCGCCGGATCCGTGTGCTGACCGAGATTCCCGTCAAGGAGACCCTGAAGAGCGATGTCTGACCCCGCCGACACCAAGCTCGTTCCCCCCAGCTCCGTGGTCCTCGTCTCCGGCGGTTCCCGGGGGCTGGGCCTGGCCATCGTCACCGACCTGCTCGACGCGGGCGTACGGGTGGCCGCGTTCGCCCGTACCGTCACCCCCGAGCTGGAGAAGCTCGCCGCCGAGCACCCCGACCGGGTGCACGTCGGTTCGGTCGACGTCACCGATCTGCGCGCCGCGCAGGGCTTCGTCCGCGAGGTGGAGCAGCGCCTCGGCCCGATCGACGGCATCGTCAACAACGCCGCCGTCGGGCAGGACTCCCTGCACGTGCACACCGCGACCGACGACATCGCCCGGATCATCGAGACCAACCTGACCGCGCCGCTGCAACTGACCCGGCTGGTGATCCGTCGGATGCTCGGCAAGGGGCTGCGGGGCCGCGTCGTCAACATCACCTCGATCTGCGCGCAGCGTGGCTTCCCGGGCCTGGTCGCGTACTCGGCCACCAAGGGCGGCATGGACGCCGCCACCCGCTCGCTCGCCCGGGAACTCGGCGGCCGGATGCTGGTCAACGCGGTCGCGCCCGGCTTCTTCGCCTCGGAGATGTCCGCCGTGCTCGGCCCGACCCAGCTCGACCAGATCGTGCGCCGTACCCCGACCGGCCACCTGACCGAGCCGGAGGAGGTCGTACCGGTGGTGCGGATGCTGCTGCGCGAGCACACCAACATCAACGGCCAGGTCATCGTGGTGGACGGTGCCGCCTCCATCTGACCTGCGCCCGGTGCCGGGACTGCTCGCCGCCGCCGAACGGCACCTACGCATCGGTACGCCCGCCGACCTGGCCTCGGCGACGACCCGCAGTCACCTCGACGACGGGCGCTGCGTCGGCTGGTACGGCCCGCCGGTGCCGGGTTGGCGAGTGGCCGTCGACGCGGAGCGCGCGAACGCCCCGGTGCCCCCGGCACTGGCCCGCCACTTCGGCACCGCTGACTTCTGGGCCCGGTGGACCCGGGCCGAGTGCTGCTGCAAGTTGGTCGACGTGCCGATCGCGACCTGGTGGCGTCGGCACGGGCTGGGCACTCCGGTGAACGTCGCCATCCTCTGGAGCACCCTGCGGGTCGCCGACCTGGTGGTCACCGTCGGCTTCGCCCCCGAGCAGGGCGCGGGGCTGACCGGCCGCGACTGACGGCGGGGTGCCGCTGTTGTCGGGCGCCTCCTGTCGAGCTGCCCCATCGGTGGGGCGGGATGGCACCCACGGCACGCGCCCCATTTTCGGGGCAGCTCGACAGGAGGCGCACAGGGCACTGCCAGCCGCAGAGCCGGGCACCCCGCGGCGCCGCTACCGGCGCGGCGGGGCACCCGGCCGCACAGCGGTCAGATCAGGTCCCAGCTCAGCGGGGTGCCGCGCGGGACGTCGGTGGTGAAGGTGCGGCCCAACACCCTGTCGATCTCGATCGGGGCCAGGCCGCCGGCTGGGCGGATCGACCGGACGTTCTGTGCCGTCACCGGGTCGCCGGCCCGGACGTCCTCGACCACGAACAGCGAACGGCGGAACCGTAGCCCTTCCCGCTCGGCCGGCGTCGGGCCGATCGCGGTGCCGCCCAGCGCCGCGTAGGCGCGGCCCGACTCCTCGACGAGCGCGGTCAACTCCGCCGGGTTCAGCGAGAAGTCCGAGTCCACGCCGCCATCGGCCCGGTCCAGGGTCACGTGCTTCTCGATGAAGCAGGCGCCCAGCGCCACCGAGGCGACCGCCACGCCGATACCGGGCGTGTGGTCGGAGAGCCCGACCGGCACGTCGAACGCGCCGGCCAGCACCGGCAGGCGGCGCAGGTTGCTGTCGGCGGGGGGTGCCGGGTAGGACGCGGTGCAGGCCAGCAGGACGATGCCCGCCGCGCCGCCGTCGCGCGCGGTCCGTACGGCGGCGTCGATCTCGGCGACCGTCGCCATCCCGGTCGAGATCACCATCGGCTTGCCGGTGCTGGCCACCAAGCGGATCAGCGGCAGGTCCACCAGCTCCGAGGACGCGATCTTGTACGCCGGGGCGTCCAACGACTCCAACAGCGCCACGGCGGTCGCGTCGAACGGTGACGAGAAGACCGTCAGCCCGCGCGCGCGGGCCCGCGCGAAGATCGGGGCGTGCCACTCGTACGGGGTGTGCGCCCGCTCGTAGAGGCGGTACAGGTTCTCCCCGCCCCACAGCTCGTGTCCGCCGGAGATGCGGAAGGCCGGGGTGTCGACGTCGATCGTGATCGTGTCCGGCCGGTACGTCTGCAGCTTGAGCGCGTGCGCGCCGCTCTCGGCGACCGCGTCCACGATGGCCAGCGCCCGGTCCAGGTCGCCGTTGTGGTTACCGGACATCTCGGCGACCACGAAGGGCCGCTCCCCGGCACCGACCGCGTGCGGTCCGATCTTGATTGTCGCCGTCATTCCGACCTCTGTTCCCTTACGCCCGCACCGACGTGCGGTGGTGCTGTCGTCGTCCCCCCGAACGGGTGGACGACCTGAAAAACCCGGGCACCCGCCGAACGGGTCACGGCAGGCGGCCACCGGCCAGCGCGTCCGACCGTCCCGGCCTGCCGGCGGCGTGCCCGCCGTCCGGCCTGCTCGTCGACCGCGCCGCTCGGGAGGGGTCGTCGGTCGACGACGAGTCGGCGCTGGCGGTCGGGCCGGACCGTCGCCACCGTCCGGTGACCCGGTGCGCCTGCCGCAGCGCCGAGTACGCCAACCAGTCGCCCCGCCCCACCAGGCGGTGCTTGAGCCCGCTGACCCCCGGCGGCATCGGATAGCCGCCGGGGGGCAGGTATCGGCGGTAGTGCTCGGCGACCCGGTGGAAGAAGGCGCGCCGCAGGTGTGGGTGCAGCCGGTCGTCGTTGCCGACCACCACCAGGTAGTGGCTGATCATCAGCTCGAACAGCTCGGCCCGCAGGCCCTCGTCCGGGTGCCGGCGGGCAACCCAGTCCATCAGCCGCTCGTACTGGCCGAACGCGTCGAAGTGCCGGCCACTGCGGGTGGAGGTGATGGCGCCCTGGCGGCCCTGCCGGTACAGGTAGCAGACCCGGTCCAGCACCGAGATCTTCTCCGCGCCGATCAGCAGCGGGTGGCTGAACGGGATGTCCTCGTACCAGCCGGGGAAGAAGCGCAGCTCCAACTCGTCGAGAAAGGCCCGGCGTACCACCTTGTTCCACGCCGTGTGCTGCACCCGCAGCAGGTGCGGCTGGTCGGCCAGGCGGGCCACGCCCGGCACCCCGCGCAGCAGGTGGCTGCTCGCGTCGACCTCCCGCCGACCGTCCTCGTGCACCCGCAGGTGGTCCAGCATGAGGACGTCGGGCTGGTGTTCACGCAGCCGGTCCAGCACCGCCGCGATCGTGCCCGGTGGCAGCCAGTCGTCGCTGTCGACGAACCACACGTACCGGCCGGTGGCCACGTCGAGGCCCGCGTTGCGGGCCAGGCCCAGACCCACGTTCTCTTCCAGGTGTACGACGCGGACGTTGTCGCGCCCGGTGGCGTAGGACCGCAGCATCGCGCCGCAGCCGTCCGGCGAGGCGTCGTCCACGGCGATCAGCTCGACCGCCTCCGACTCGCCCGCCGGGATGTCCGCCCGGACCGACTCGAGGCACTGGTACAGGTAAGCCTCGACGCCGTAGACGGGCACGACGATGCTCAGCAGCGGCGCGTGCGTCGGCTCATTGACCACGTCGCCACCTTCGACGACGTGGATGGCCAGCCCCGGAACCACACGTGGCCGCCGATGGTGAAATCCCTGAACACCCGCGAAGCGGAAGGTAAACAACGGCCGCCCGGTTCACCCGGGAGTGACCCGGTAGGGTGCCTCGGCATGACGAGCACCACCGACGCGCCGGCCGCGCCGGCCGCCCCCGCCCGGCTGCCGTCGCTGACCGGGCTGCGGTGGATCGCCGCGCTGCTGGTCTTCGGGTTCCACGCCGGGACGATGCGGATCATCGCCGAGCCGGAGTACAAGGCCGTCGTCGACGCCCTCTTCACCCTCGGCCTGTCCGGCGTGCAGTTCTTCTTCATTCTCAGCGGCTTCGTGTTGGTCTGGTCGGCCCGCCCGGGCGACTCGCGGCTGACCTTCTGGCGTCGACGGGTCGCGAAGATCTACCCGAACCACGTGGTGCTGTGGGCCGCCGCGCTGCTGGTCGCCGGGTGGTTCGCCGATCCCGTCCTGCCGGCCGTCGCCGTGGAGAACCTGCTGCTGTTGCAGGCGTGGGACCCCCGGCTGGGCTGGTTCTACAGCGTCAACACGGTGAGCTGGTCGCTGTCCTGCGAGTTCTTCTTCTACCTCTGTCTGCCGCTGGCGCTGCCCCTGTTGCGCCGGGCGCGACCCGCGGTGCTCTGGGCGCTCGTGGTCGCGCTGCCGCTGCTGATCCTCGCGCTCTGGCCGGCCCAGCATCTGGTGCCGGAGGTAAGCCGCTGGTGGTTCACCCAGATCTTCCCGCCGGTGCGGTCCCTGGAGTTCTGGTTGGGCGCGGTGGCGGCCGAGCTGATGCTCCGGGGCCGGTGGCGCGGGCCTGGCCTGACCGCCGCCACCGCGATCTTCGTGGGCACCTGGGTGGCCGCCGCGCAGTGGATCCGCGCCGAGTTGTGGACCACGCTGCTCGCCGTCGCGTACCTGTTGGTGATCACCGCGGCCGCCGACGCCGACGTGCGCGGCCGGCGCTCGCCGTGGCGCTCGCGTCCGCTGGTCTGGCTCGGCGAGGTCTCGTTCGCCTTCTACCTGGTGCACGTCCTGGTGATGACGAGCGTGCTCCGGCTCAGCGGCGACTGGGGGACCGGTTTCCGGGGTTGGCGGGGTCCGGCGGTGGTGCTCGGATTCCTGCTCGCGAACCTGGTCCTCGCCGGGTTGCTGCACCGCTGGGTGGAGACCCCGATGATGCGCCGGCTCGCGCCACGTCGCCCGGGTCGCCCGCCGCTCGTTCCCCATCAGCGCACCACCTCGTCGGCCGGGAGCGGTGACGCCGGCGTGCCGCCCGTGCCCGCCCGTCCAGACGCGCAAGATCGCGCTCGATCCTGGTTGTAGTGGTCTCGTCAGCCGAGTGAGGCCACTACATCAACGATCGAGCGCGATCTTGACCGGCGCGGTGGCACCCACCAGCGCCGGCTGACGCCACCTGGTCCACGCTGGTCGGACGGGGTCGGCGCGGCGCTGGCCGACACGCCCGTCGCCGATGCGTCCGGGCGGTCCCGACGGTAGCGTGAGGACGTGCTCCCGGTCGCGCTCACCTGTCCCCTGTGGTGGGTGGCGCGCTGGGCGGCACGGGTGCTGACCAGCCTCGCCGTGCTGTCGCTCGCCCTGGGCGCGGCCCCGGCGCTGCTACCGGCATCGACCGCCGCGGCCCCGCCGCCCATCATCGGGTCGCTCGCCCTCGCGGAGCCGCTCGGACCGTCGACCGCGGCCCTCTCCACCGTCCTCACCGACCGCGCCGCCACCGGCTCGGCCGCCACCGACAGGGTCGGCGAGGGACGAGCCGCAGAGCTTGGCGCTGACGCCTCCGCGCGGTCGGTCGAGCCGCAGCCCGCCCGGCACGGTGGTTCGGACGCGTTGCCCCGCCCATTGGCGGGCGTGACCTCGGCGCGCACGGGCTCGGAGCGGCCCCTCCGCGCCGCCGGCTCGGCCAGCCGGGCCCCCCGCGCCCCGCCGGCCTAGCGGGGTCAGTCACCGGGGCGGCACGCCGTCCCGCGAGCGCCGGAGTGTGGCGCGCCGAGATCTCCATCACCGGCGACGCCGCCAGACCGAACGCCAGTCACCACACCTGACGACACACCGCCCGCACCCGCCCGTGCGGCATCCCATCGCTTACGTGCTCATGCCGAGGTGTCGATCATGGAAACCGTCGTCTTCTACCAGTTCCTGACCGAGGTGCCCCAGGCCGCCGCCATCTGGTCGGCCCTGTTCCTGCTGGCGCTGACGGTCCTCGCCGTCCTGGTGGCCCGACCGGAGCGGGACTCGCCCGCGGCCGACCCCACGCCGCCGACACCCACCGCCCGCGAGATGGCCGTCGCCGAGATGGCCGACCTGCGCCGGTACGCCGAGGAGGTGGCCGTGGCCGCCGCCCGGGCCGCGCGGACCGCCCGACGGCGGCGCGCTGACTGGCTGGTCGCTCAGGACGAGGCGCAGCGGGCCTGGACCGCGTACGACGAGGCGGACACGGCCGCCCGTCGGGTCGCCGGTGCCGGGGCGTTGCCGACACCGCGTACCCCGCACACCCCCGCCGAGTACGCGGCGAGGGAGCGCTATCTGCACCGTGCCGCCATGGCGGCGCACTGGCGGGGGGAGTTGACCATGGCTCAGCTCGGCGACGTGTTCGGGCACCGGCGCGGCTGGGACCCCCGCCGGCACCCGGTCGAGCAGGAGACGCTGCTCATCCGGGCGATCCGTGACGCGAGGCTGGCCGAGCACCGGACGGCCGCCGAGCGGGAGCGGTCGTCCTGGCGGGACGCCGAGGTGGCCGCCGAGTCGGCGCGCGTCCTCGCCGAGGAGGCGTACGTGGCGGCGGTCCGGTCGCGGCCGAGCCCGGCGTTCTCCCGGCGCACCGCGACGCGGCCGTCGCGTACGGCCCTCGTGGCACGCTGGCGTCCGGCCCGGGCCGGTTGAGCCCGATCCGTTATGTGAGGCGGGTCACCGGCGGCGGAAATCGGGCGGCGGGCATCATCGGCGGCCATTGCGCCCGCGATTGTGGCCGCGTTGTCGGCCACCTGTCCGGTTGTCGCCCACAGGTGCCGGCGGAACCCGTTGTCCCATCGAGTCACGTCAGCGGCAGAACGCGCAGAAATTGCTGGGCCAATCGATGTTTACGCAGGTGGGCACGGCTTGGCAGAGTGCGTACCGGCCAGTACTGTCGTCCCGTCCGGTGCGGTTACCGATCGCAGGAGGCGACGCCGCGCCGACCCGCTCAATCGTGATCAACGAACCGGGGACCCACAGTAAGTCCGGGGTGAATCCGCGAGCCACGGCCCGCGGTAGGGCGATCTTCCCGCCCGAATCCGTCAGCTAACCCGGTAGGCGGTGACGGAAGGAGTTCCATCCTCGTGCAGCACCCCTCGACCCCCTTGTTGTTCCGCCGCCTCCACGGCGACGCGGTGTCCCCGCTCATCCGCCTCGTGACGGTGAGCTGACCCCCCGGGTCACCGCACTTCCCGCCCGGCCGCGCCGGGCGTTCCCCTGAGCGGCTCATCATCCGCGGGCCACCGCCCGCGCGCTGACGCCTGCCCGGATGCCGGTCGAGCCCCGGTGTGCCGCTCTCCCTGTGAACCGTGGAGGACCTCGTGAAGCACACCCTGAAGCGCCAGCTCCGTCGCCTCGCGACCGAGCGCCCGTACCAAATCGTCGCCGCCTCCGCCGCGGCCCTCGCGATCGCCACCACCGCCGGCGCCCTGGTCGCCGGCGCCGACGACGCCCCGGCCGGCTCGCGTACCCCGACCACGGTCGCCGAGATGCGCAGTGACACCGTCGCCTCCCGTGGCGAACTCCGGTCCGCGGCCCCGTCGGCGAGCGTCGCACCGAGCACCGCCGCCCCGGCCACCACCGCCGCGTCCCCCGCCGCGAAGGCCACGAGCAACCCGGACGTCACCCGGAAGCCGACGCCGCCGAAGCCGCCCGCGACGAAGGTGCTCGACTACGACTACGAGGCGCAGAACACCTACTACAACTGCGGCCCGGCGGCCACCCGCAACGCGCTCAGCGCCAGCGGGATCGACCGCACCCAGGAGGAGCTCGGCGCCGAACTGGGCACCACCGAGATGGGCACCAACTCGGCCGAGGACACCACCCGGGTGCTCAACGCCGAGGTGAAGGGCTCCCCGTACCGCACCCGCATGTTCGCGGGCACGCCCAGCCCGGCCCAGATGGACCGTCTTCAGGCCGACGTCGTCAAGGCCATCACCGATGGCCGGGGCGTGGTGGCGAACGTCGTCGGCGACGCCATCGACACCGAGGGCGGCTATCACTCCTACGGCGGTGGGCACTACATCGCCGTCGTCGGCTACAAGGACAACGGCCGTACGGTGCGGATCGCCGACTCGGCGAACGCCGCCGACCCGGCCTACTGGATCACCACGATCGACCTGGCGAACTGGATCGCCACCCGGGGTTACTCCGCCTGACCAACGCGCGACACCCCACGACGCCGCGGGCGCCGTCTCCCACGAGGGGCCGGCGCCCGCGGCGTCCCCGTGTCGGGCGCGACGCCGGTGAACGGCTCTCGTACCGGGCCGCGAACCGTGGGAGACTGCGGCCGTGGTGGATGAATCGGGTGGTCAAGCTGGCCGGGAGCCGATCCTGTTGCTGCTGCACGGCATGGGGGCGACGGGTGACCTGTGGCTGCCCTGGGCGCCACTTCTGGAGCAGCACTGGCCCGGCCGGTGGCTGGCGCCCGATCTCGCCGGTCACGGTTGGTCGGCGCCGCTGTCGTCGTACTCCTTCGAGGGTTTCGCCCAGCGGGTCGCGCAGGGCCTGGCCTCCGACGACCGCATCGTGGTGCTCGGGCACTCGCTCGGTGGCGTGGTCGGCCTGGCGCTGGCGGCCCGCGCCGCCGGTCTGCCAGTGGACGCGGTGGTGGGCTTGGGCATCAAGGCCGTCTGGGCGCCGGCCGAGCTGGCCCGTGCCGCGGACCTCGCCGCCCGCCCGGTGGGCTGGTTCACCAGCCGTACCGAGGCCGCCCGCCGGTACCTGCGGGTCGCCGGCCTCACCGGTCTGGTCCTCCCGGACCACCCGATGGTCGACGCCGGTCTGCGTCAGGTCGACGGCCGGTGGCGGCTCGCGATGGACAACGCCGCGTTCGCCGTCGGCGCGCCCGACCTGGCGGCGCTGCTCGCGGCGACCGACGTGCCGGTGGTGCTGGCCCGCGGGGAGCACGACCCGATGGTCACGGACGCGCAGCTCAAGGAGTACGGCGTACCGGTCGCCACGCTGTCCGGTCTCGGGCACAACGCGCACCTGGAGGATCCGGCGGCCGTGCTGGCGTTGCTGGAGCCGTACCGCTGACCGGTCAGGCGGCTGCGGGCGCGGGTAGTTCCCGGGCCGAGGTCAGCTCGCGGCGGGCGGCGGTCAGGAAACCCTCGGCGTACGACTCGGCCGGGAAGTCGCCCAGGTAGCGGCGGCGGGTGACCCAGCGGGCATCGGCCAGCGGGTCGGTGTCCAGCAGGGCCGTGAGCACGGCGTCCACGTTGGACATGTCGCGCCGCAGCACGTAGCCCGAGCCGGCCAGTGGAAAGCGCTCGGTGAACCGGTCGCCCTCGTCACCCATGTCGGTGACGGCGTACGGCTTGCCGGAGTAGAGGTAGTCGGAGATCACCCCGGAGACGTCGGAGACCAGCGCGTCCGAGCGGTTGACGCACTCGGTCAGGCTCAGCTCCCGGGCGGCCGCGCCGAACACGTGCTGCCGGCCGGTGCGGGCGCGGTCGACGGCCAGCAGTTCGGTGAGCCGGCCCAACTGGCGTGCCGACGCCGGGTTCTGCGTCGTGTACGGATGCGCCCGCAGGATCACCGTCGCGCCGCGCCCCAGCAGCCGCCGCAGCAGCTCCTCGGCCACCGGCAGCGAGCAGTAGTCGGCGTCGGCGTGGTGCCCGGTCCAGGTCGGGGTGTAGAGCACCGTCGGGTGCGCGAGGCCCCGCGTCGGCTCCTGGCGCACCTCGATCGACTCGACCTGGGGACGGCCCACCACGACGAACTTCTCGGCCGGGATCTGCACCCCGGCGCGGGCGTACCGGTCGATCGCCGCCGGCCCGGCCACGAAGATCCGGTCGAAGATGCCCGAGACCGGGTTGGCGCTGGGCGCCTTGTCGCTGTCGCCGTGGTGCAGTTGGACGTGGGTGAGCTGGGTGAACCGGATGCAGTGGCTGTTCTTCGCCCCGTGGTTGACGTAGAAGGCCACCCGCAGGCTCGGCACCAGCGCCTCGTCCATCGCGCGCAGCGTGGGGCAGTAGACCACCGGCGCGTCGGTGGCCGCGGCGATCGGCGCGACGAACTCCGGCTCACGGACCAGCACCAGGAAGGGCCGGCCGATCCGTTCGAGGTACGGCAGCCACATGGTGACCTGGTACTCGGAGCCGGGGGGTGCGGAGAAGTAGAGCAGGAACTCCGGCTCGTGCCGGCGTAGCGCGCGGGCGACCTGCCCACCGCCGGCGGCCGGGCGGAACCGTCGCTTGGCCAGGTCCAGCGCGACCGCCCCGGCGCCGGCGGCCACCAGCAGGCTGGCGGCGAGCGCCACGACGGCCGGCAGGGTCGACGCGGCGGCGATGGCCACCACCGCGAGCAGCCCCAGCAGGGCGACGCCGAGTCGGTCAGCGATCAGCGGGGTCCAGGCGCGTACCGGCAGGTTGGCCGCCCGGATCTCCAGGTTGCCGGCGGTACGCAACGGCCCCACCAGCAGCACCAGCCCCAGCAGGACCAGCGCCGTCGCGGCCAGCGCCGGGTCGAAGCCGTCGTCAAGCCGTCGGGAGTAACCGACCAGGACCGCCGCGGCGATCAGGGCGGTCTCTGCCACCAGGTCGGCGCCCGGTCGGATCCGCTGCTCAGCGGCCGCCGCCACCAGCGCGGCGACGGCCAGCGCGAGGCCCCACCCGGTGCTGCCGGTGAGGGCCAGCACGACGAAGGCCAGCACGGCGAGCCCGGTGCTCAGGCACCGGGCGGCCACCTTGCGAACCAGGTCACCACGCATGTCGCTCCGATCGCCGCCCTCGGTGTCGCGGGGGTGCCGTCGACGTCAGTTCGTCGACGCCGCGGCCGGCGTCTCGGACCGGTCCGGGCCGGCCTGCGCCGGCACGGACGGGCCGTCGCCAGGCGCCCGGCGTACGTCGATGACCTGGCCGGTCAGGTCGGAGATCAACACGTCGAGCGAGGACTGGGCGACGGCCTCCGCGGCCAGCAGGGTGTTCTCCGGCTCCTCGCCGAAGGCCCGCGTACGCATGGGGGTGGCCGTCCGCTCCGGGTTGATGCAGTTGACCCGTACGCCGACGTCGGCCCACTCGTCGGCGAGCGCCTGGGTCAGGTTGACCAGGGCGGCCTTGGTGGACGAGTAGAGGGCGTAGCGGGCCCGACCCCGGGTGTACGAGCTGGAGGTGTAGAGCAGCAGCTGACCCTTGGTCTGCTGCAGGTACGGAAGGGCCTGCCGGGCGATGGTCACCGGGCCGACGAAGTTGACCTGCAACACCCGGTCCATCGTCTCCTCGTCCATCTCGGCCAGGGCGCCCCGCTCCAGGATCCCGGCGGTGACCACCACGTGGTCGATCCGGCCGGTCGCCTCGAAGGCGGTCGTCAGCGCGGCCTCGACGTCCTCGGCGCGCTCGACGTGGGTGCCCGTGGTGGAGCGGCTGAACGGGAAGACCTGCGCGCCGTAGCGCCGCGCCAGCTCGGTCAGCTCGTGGCCGATCCCGTAGCTGCCGCCGAACACCACGATCGTGCGGCCCGTCAGCTCCTCGGTGTAGCTGCGGTGATCGGTCAGCCGGGGCGCCTGCGCGGCCGCGAGCTGGAAGAGCTTGTCCGCCAGGTGCACGTCGACCGGGTGGGTGACCTTGATGTTCTCGTCCGAGCCGTCGATCACCTTGATCGGCGTGCCCGGCAGGTACCGCAACACCACGCCGCAGTCGTCGGTGGCGGCGAAGTCGGGGTCGTTCTCGGCGATCCGGTACGCCTCACGGATCGTGGGGGAGCGGAACGCCTGCGGGGTCTGTCCCCGGCGGAGCCGGGAGCGCACCGGAATGTCGGTGATGCAGTCGTTCTCGTCCACCTGGATGATCGTGTCGGCGGAGGGGATGGCGACGTCGACGGCGGCGTAGGTCCACAGCGCGTTGACGCACTCGCGCACGATCCGGCCGCTGAGCAGCGGGCGGACGGCGTCGTGGAAGAGGATGTTGCAGTCGGCCGGGCCGACCGCGTCCAGCGCGATCCGGGTGGTCGCGTTGCGGGTGTCGCCGCCCTCGATGACCTGGGTGACCTTGCGCAGGCCGGCCTTCTCGACGATCTGCCGGGCGTCGTCGACGTGACCGGTCGCCATCAGCACGATGATCTCGTCGATCTCCGGAGCGGCCTCGAAGACCGCCAGGGTGTGCTCGATGATCGGCTTACCGGCGATCTTGAGCAGTTGCTTGGGGATGCCGAGGCCCAGCCGGGTCCCGGTGCCGCCGGCCAGCACCACGGCCACTGTCCGCGAGGGCCGCCACGGTGCGGGGGTCTCCGTTGCGGCGTCCGGGCCAGTGGTCTGGTCCTGCGTCATTGCCGGATCCTCACTCTCAGGGTTGCGTTAACGGAAAGTTCCGCCCGAGCGGCGACGGAATGAACCTTAACGCGCGGACCGCGCCGCCCCAACGCGGGCGACGCGGTCCTGGTTGCCGTGTCGATGCCGGTGGTTGGCCGGCACTCTACTTGCTGTTAGCGAACGCCTCGTACGCGCGGATGACCTCGTCGGTCGGGCCGTCCATCCGGATAAGGCCCGATTCCAGCCAGATCGTCCGTTCGCAGGTGTCGCGCACGGAGGAGAGCTGGTGGCTGACCAGGAACACCGTGCCGGCGCCCTCGCGCAGCTCGCGGACGCGCTGCTCGCTGCGCTTGCGGAAACCCTTGTCGCCGGTGGCGAGCGCCTCGTCGATGAGCAGCACGTCGTGCCTCTTGGCGGCGGCGATGGAGAACCGCAGCCGGGCCGCCATGCCCGACGAGTACGTGCGCATCGGCAGGCTGGCGAAGTCACCCCGCTCGTTGATCCCGGAGAAGTCGATGATCCCCGCGGCCTGCTTGGCGACCTCGTCGGGGTGCATGCCCATCGCCAGGCACCCCAGCACGACGTTTCGCTCGCCGGACAGGTCGTTGAGCAGCGCCGCGTTCACCCCGAGCAGCGACGGCTGCCCCTGGGTGTGGATCGCGCCCCGGTTGACCGGCAGCAGGCCGGCGATGGCCCGCAGGATGGTGGACTTGCCCGAGCCGTTGCTGCCGATCAACCCGATCGCCTCGCCCCGGTACGCGGTGAACGACACGCCCTTGACGGCGTGCACCTCCCGCACGTTCGGCGCGTTGGTGCGCTTGACCAGCCGGCGCAGCGCCGCCACCGGAGTGGTGCCACCGGTGGCGCCCTGGTGGACCCGGTAGATGATGTGCGCGTCGTCCACCACCACGGTGGGGATCCGCTCGGGCGTCAGCGTCGGCAGGGAGACGGTCGCCTCGTCGGCGGCCGGCAGGGAATCAACCACGGCCGTACTCCTGTTCGCCGCGCCAGAAGTAGATGTAGCCACCGATTCCGGCCACCACGGCCCAACCGGCGGCGACCAGCCAGAGCTGGGTCAGCGACTCGTTGAGCAGTGGCGCCTGCTCGAGCAGCGCGTACCGGGCCAACTCGATGTAGACCAGCAGCGGGTTGAACTGGACCAGCGTCGTCGCCCAGCCGGGCAGCCGCTCGAAGAGGCTGACGCTGTAGAGGACGCCGGAGCCGTACATCCAGGTGCGCATGACGAACGGCATGACCTGCTTGAGGTCGCTGGCCTTGGAGCCCAGCCGGGCGACCAGCAGCACCACGCCCGCGTTGAAGACCGCCTGCAACAGCAGCGCCGGCACCAGCATCAGCCAGTCCCAGGTGATCGGCTCGCCGGTGACCAGCACGATGCCGACCAGCACCACCATCGACGCCAGCAGCTGCTGGAACTGGGTCATGGTGGTCGACAGCGGCAGGCTGGCCCGGGGGAAGTGCAACGCCCGGATCAGCCCGAGGTTGCTGCTGATCGACTGGGTGCCGGCCAGGACCGCGCTCTGGGTGAAGTTGAAGATGAACAACCCGGTGGTCAGGTACGCGATGAAGTTCGGGATGCTGTTCTGTGCCAGCACCACCCCGAAGATCAGGTAGTAGACCGCGGCGTTGGTCAGCGGGGTGAGCACCTGCCAGAGCTGGCCCAGCTTGGCGTTGCTGTAGGACGCGACCAGCTTGGCGTTGGCGTACGCGGCGATGAAGTGCCGGTAGGCCCAGAGTCGGCGGCTGTACTCGACGAGGGTGGGTCGCTCACCGGCGACCCGTAGCCCGTGCCGAGCGGCCAGCTGCGCCTGGGTCAGGCCCGTGTCAGGGTCGACCAGCGCGGTGGTGGCCATGGAAATGGCACTCCGATCTTTCGTGCAGACGGGTTGCTCGCGACGATGGAATCCTAGTGGGAGTTGTGCGCGGGACGCCGCCTCGTCGCTGCGTGGACAGTAGTCCGAAACACGTCGGGACGCAACCGTACCGTCGTTGCGCTACTCTAGCGGGCGTGACCTGCGAGAAGAGTCCTCGGTGACGACCGAGAAGAGGCGCGTACCGGCCGGCGCGGCGGTGCTGCGCGACGAGATCACCACGGCCATCCGGCGCGCGCTCATGCAGGAGCTGGCCGCGGTCGGCTACGGCCGGCTCTCCATCGAGGCGGTGGCCCGAAGGGCCGGCGTCAGCAAGACGGCGGTCTACCGCCGGTGGAGTTCGAAGCTCGACCTGGTGGTGGAGATCGTCGCCGCCGCCGCACACGGCAAGCTGCCGGTGCTGGACACCGGCACCCTGCGCGGCGACCTCGCGCTGCTGTTCCAGGCCGTGGCGCACGCGCTGCGTCACCCCCTGGCGTCGCAGATCATCCCCGACCTGCTGGCCGAGGCGGCCCGCAACCCGGCCATCGACGAGACTCTGCGTCAGGTGCTGCGCGCCCGCCAGCAGGAGATCGGCGGTCGCCTGGTCATCCGCGCCGTGCAGCGCGGCGAGCTGCCCGCCGACACCGATCCGGACGCCGCCGTCGACCTGATCGTCGGCCCGCTCTACTGGCGGCTCGCCATCGCCCGGTTGCCGCTCACCGACAGCTACCTGGACAACCTGGTCGAATCCGTGGCCGTCGGGCTCGGCGCGACCGGCGTCGTACCCCGGCCGAGGGCGACGCCGGTATCCGGCTGACCCGGCCCGCGACACCACCCACGACGGGGACCTGGCGGGCCACCCGGCTCCGCTAGGCTGCCCCCTTGACACCCGGCCGTCACCGAGCCGACATCGACCTTTCGCCCCCAGATCCGCCTGACGAGAAGGACGCCCGTGGCCAACGTCGACAGCATCGCCGTCGCGCCCACTGACCCGGACCCGACGCCGCGCTCCGAGCCGGTGTCCCGGTCGGGTCAGGGCCCCGACCGTAGCCCCGCCGCCCGCGTACGCGCGTTGGTGGCCGCCGCCCCGACGCTGCTCACCGACGGGGCCGTGGTCGCGTTCGCGCTCTTCACCGTCATCTACCACGCGGCCTTCCTGGCGGATCTGCGTCCGTCGGTGACCTTCCGGATCTGGGTGGTCGCCTGCGTCCTGCTCGCCGTGGTGGCGATGCTGCGTGCCCGACGCCGCTCCGCCGCCCTCCGCGAGGAGAGCGGACCGGCCGAGCCGGTCGAGCCGACCGGGACGCGGCCCGCCGTCGACCGGCGGCTGCTGATCGGCGTGCTCGCCGCCGCCGCGGTAGCCTCGGTCAGCGCCGGAGTCATCGGCACCGGCGCCGCCGTCTCCTGGTGGATCCCGGCGGTGGCGGGCCTGCTCGCGGCGACCGGCGGGATCCTGCTGCTGCGTCGGGTCTGGCTGGACGGCCCGACGCCCACCTCGATCGCGCCAAGGCCCACGGCGGGGCAGTCGGCGTACGCGCTGGTCATCTCCGTACTGGTCGGGATCTCCTCGTTCTTCCTCGCCCGCAATACCCCGGACGACGTCTACTACGTCGGGAAGTCGGTCTGGATCGCCGAGCGGGACCTCGTTCCGCTCAACGACTTCCTCTTCTCCGAGAACGTCCTTCCGGCGATGGGTTCGCAACCCCCCATCCCCTCGATCGAGGTGTTCGACGGCGCGCTCGCCAACGTGCTCGGGATCCACGGCGCCTCGGCCACCTGGTACGTGATGCTGCCGATCATGGCGGTGCTGGCGGTGCTCGCGCTCTGGCGGCTGACCCAGCGCTGGGCACCCCGGCGGCCGGTGCTCGCCTTCACGGTCGCCGTCGCGTACCTGTACCTGGTCGCCGGTGGGGACGCCGCGCTGGGCACCTTCCACCTGCCCCGGCTCTACGAGGGCAAGGGCATGTTCGTCTCGGCCGTCATCCCGCTGATGTGGCTCTACCTGACCGAGTGGTTCGACCGGCGTACCCGGCGCAGCCTGCTGCTCATCGTGGCGCTCTCGATCACCGCCATCGGACTCACCAACACCGCCGCGATCATCCTGCCGATGCTGGTCGGGGCCGCCGGTTTCGCCATGGTGCTGGTCGGGCGCTGGAAGCTCGCCGTGGTGGCGGCGGTGGCCGCCCTCACGTACCCGATCGGGTCCCTGGTGGTGTCCCGGATCCTGCTCGGCGGCCTGAGCGCCGACGGCGCGGACGACGCCTTCTTCGACGCGGCGTACACCTACAAGCGGACCCTGCTGTTCGGCGTGGTCGGCGTGATCTCCGGCCTGGCGCTCTGGTGCGGCCCACTGCTGGCCCGTCGGCGTACGCCCGCGCTGCTCACCGCCGGCGCGACCCTGGCGCTGAGCGTGCTGTTCGTCCCCGGTGTGCTGGAGACATTGAGCGCGCTCAGCGGCATCTCGGTCGTGCTGTGGCGGGTGCCGTGGCTGCTCGCCCTGCCGACCCTGATCGGGCTGCTCTGCACGGTTCGCGTGCCGGCCCCCACGCCGGTGCTGCGTCGTGCGGCGTCCGGTGGGATCGCGGTGCTGCTGGTCGCCTCGTTCGCGCTCTTCGCCACCCCGATGTGGTCCGCCAAGAGCTGGGTCGACGTGCACGAGCGGCCCACCTGGAAGCTGCCGCAGCAGCGCCAGTCGATCGCTTTCTGGATCAAGGGGTTGGACCGGCCCGCGGGCCTGCTGCTGGCGCCGAAGACCATCATGCGGACCTCGCTCGTCGTCACCAGCCAGGTTCGGGTCGTCCTACCGCGTGACTTCTACCTCGTCGAGTACGACCTCAACTCCCAGTTCGCCAAGGACCGGCTGCTGCTCGCCAGCTTCGCCGACGGCGCCACCACCGCGACGCCGGCGGAGTTGGCACCGGCGCTCGATCGGTTGGATGTGGGCACCATCTGCGTCTACAACGGCAACCAGTACGCCCGTGACCTGGTGCCGCAGCTCGGCTACCAGGAGTTCGCGAAGCGTGGCAAGCCCGGAGCGATGACGTGTTTCCGGCGGGTCGGCTGAGCATTCCGCCCCTGGGTCTGCCGGTGCCGCGACAATGCGGCACCGGCAGTTTCGGTGCGGTGACCGAAATGTGCGCCCGATACCCGAGCGACACCGCTGGGTGTCTTCGCGTTAAGGTCGCAGTCATCACTACCGCCCGCCGTACGGGGTGTGGATCACCACATCCGTGGCCCGCCGCTCCGGCCGCGCGGTAGGTCATGCGCGACGGGGAGTGTCATCGACGCACCACGGGCATGCGTCCACCTCGAAAATCGTAGGGAGCGAACTCGTTGTTCGGCACGTTGACAGGACGCATCGGAGTGGCCGCCCGCAGCGCGCTGCTGGTGCTGGCCTACCTGGTCATGCTCGTCGCAGGAGTCTTCGGTTGGGTCGGCCTGTTCGCCGTCGCCGGGCTGGCGGCGGTGGTCGGGGAGTTCGCCGCCGCCCGCTGGTCCCCGCCGTCGCAGCTGCTGCTGGAGAAGGTCGGCCTGAACTTCTCCTACCGGCAGCTGACCCGTGACCTGTCGGCCGTGCTGCTGGTCGCCGCCCAGGTCGAGCTCGACGGCGTCGAGTTGAGCTTCCTGCTGATCCTGCCGGCGGCGGTGTGGGTCGTCTCGGTCTTCGCGGGCGCGCTCTCCACCATGATCGACCGTCGTAACCCGCAGTCCGCCCTGGTCCGCAACATCGAGCTGGGCCCCCTGCGCTCGGCCCCCCGCCCGCCGGCCTGGGCGGCAGCCGTCGCGGGGGACCGGATGCCTCTGCTGAACCTCCTGCTGGTCCCGGCCGCGGTGGTCGCCGCCGTGCGGCACGAGCCGACGCCGTACTTCGTCGCCGCCGCTCTGACGGTGGCGGCGACCGGGGTGGTGGGCGCGATCATCGCCGTGACGTGGCTGCGCGGTCGAGGCTCCGGCCAGGGACCGCTGATGCCGGCCGTGCAGCGCTGGCTCGACACCCACCGGCCCGAGGTGGCGCTCTACTTCGCCGGCCCGGCCAAGGACGTCTACCAGGCCAACATGTGGCTCGCCCCGACCGAGGCGCTGAACCAGCGCGCGGTGGTGCTGATGCGCAGCCGGGAGGCGTTCTTCGAGCTGGCCGACACCCGGCTGCCGGTGCTCTGCGTACCGGCCGGGGTGGACTTCATGAACCTCGAACTCGGCAGCGTCCGCGCCGCCCTCTACGCCGCGAACGTCGGCGCGAACATTCACATGCTGCGCGAGCCCGGCATGAAGCACGTCTTCGTGGGGCACGGCGACAGCGACAAGCAGGCCAGCGTCAACCCCTACAGCAAGGTGTACGACGAGGTGTGGGTGGCGGGCCTGGCCGGTCGGGAGCGGTACGCCCGTGCCGGGGTGGGCGTGCTCGACTCGGACATCGTGGAGATCGGCCGGCCGCAGTTGGCCGGCGTGCACACCTTCGGGGCCGAGTCGGTGGACCGTCCGTTCACCGTGCTCTACGCGCCCACCTGGGAGGGCTGGCTCGACGACGACCCGTACCACACCTCGCTGGTGTTGATGGGTGAGCGGATCGTCAAGGGCCTGCTGGCGAGCAACCCCGGGGTGCGTCTGGTCTACAAGCCGCACCCGCTCACCGGGTCCCGGTCCAAGGCGGCCAAGGCGGTGCACGACCGGATCGTCGAGGCGATCCGCTCCGCCGGTGGAAACCCCAACGCGGCCTCCCTGGACGGCACCGCGCACGTCGTGGTGACCGGCCGTACCCCCGGGCTGTTCGACTGCTTCAACCAGACCGACCTGCTGATCAGCGACGTGTCCAGTGTGGTCTCGGACTTCGTGCAGAGTCAGCGGCCGTACGTGGTGGCCAACCCGGCCGGCCTGCCGGAGGACGAGTTCCGTCGGGAGTACCCGACCGCGCGGGCCGCGTACCTGCTCTCCGCCGACTGCGGTGAGCTGGAGAAGATCGTGGCGGTGACCCGGGCCGGCGACGACCCGATGACGGAGGCACGCCGCGACCTGAAGACCTACCTGTTGGGGCCGGCGGAGGCCAACCCGATGGACCGGTTCGCCGAGGAGATCACCCGGCTCTGCCGCTGACCGCGCACCACGTCCCGCGCCCGGCCCGACACCTGTCGGACCGGGCGCGGTCGTGTCGGCGGCGAAGGGGTGTGACTCAGTCGAGCAGGGCGGCGACCGCGTCGGCGACCGGAGTGTCCGCCGGCAACGCCCGTGCCGTCACCACCGCGCTCAGCGGCAGCGGCCCGTACAGGTGGGGGAAGAGCTGCCCGCCGCGCGACGGCTCCCAGCGCAGGGCGTCGGCCAGCCGACCCTCGTCCACGCCCAGCAGGGTGAGGCCGGTGACGCCGGTGAAGTGCCGGCGGGCCGTCTCCACCACCTGGTCGGCGGCGGAGAGGTGGATGAAACCGTCCTGGTGGTCCAGGGCCGAGCCGGCGACGGCGCCGGCGACCCGGGCGTCGTCCCACTCGACGGTCGGCAACAGCTTGTAGATCACCTCCGCAGACTACGTCGCCCACGTTTCGGCCGTACCGCCGCCGACGTCGGCCGCCGCCCGTCATGCTCAGGTTGACCCGCCGGAAGGGGATGGACGATGGCGAGCTACGACGACGACTGGACCGACACCCAGCGCGGGCTGTACGACGAGTGCTACCGGGCCGGCGGCGAGTGGGCCGAGGACCCGGACACCCCGTCGGACGACGTGCAGCACGTGATCAACCTGGCCGAGGCGGACGACGACGCCTTCGACGATGCCGAGATCGACTTTCCGCCCCTGGTCGACGCCGTCACCCAGGCCAGCGGCGTCAACGTCACCAGCGTGCCCGCCCGGCACGACGACCCCGGTTTCCGCGGCTTCACCGACGGCGTGCGGGACGCGGTCGCCGACGACACGTTCGGTCTGTAGGGCCTGACCGGAGCCGGCCCTCCCGCTCGCGGCGGCCTTCTGCCACCATTCGCAGGACGGCTGCGACGGATGGGGGCACGGTGCGGATCCTGCTGGTGGAGGACGACCGCCGGGTGGCCGCCGCGCTCTCCTCCGCCCTGACCCGTCGTGGCTACCAGGTCGAGCACGCCGCCACCGTCGCCGCGGCGCTCTCCGCCGCCCCCTGCGACCTGGTGCTGCTGGATCTGACCCTGCCCGACGGCGACGGCACCGAGGTGTGTCGGGAGCTGCGCCGACGCAGCAGCCAGCTCGGCATCATCGCGGTGACCGCGCGGGGTGAGGAGCGCGACCGGGTCCTCGGGCTGCGCCTGGGCGCGGACGACTACGTGGTCAAACCGTTCTCGATGGTGGAGTTGCAGGCCCGGATCGAGGCGGTGCTGCGCCGGGCGGCGAACGCCGCCCCCGAGCGGCACCTGATCGAGGCGGGGGCGGTGCGCATCGACGTGGCCGCCCGCACGGTGACGGTGGCGGGGCGCGCGGTGACGCTGACCCGCAAGGAGTTCGACGTGCTGCTGTCGCTCGCCCGCCAGCCGGGGGTGGCGGTGCCCCGCGACCGCATCCTGCTCGACGCCTGGGGCACCACCTGGGGCGATCCGCACACCGTCGAGGTGCACGTCGGGTCGTTGCGCGGCAAGCTGGGCGACGCGCGGCTGGTGGAGACCGTCCGTGGGGTCGGCTACCGGTTGCGCGATGCGTGAGGGGACCCCGTGCGCCGTCGACTGGTGATCAGTTACCTGCTGCTGATGGTGCTCGTGCTCGTCGCGCTGGAGAGCCCGCTCGCGGTGACCCTGGCCAGCCGGGAGACCGAGCGGGTACGCGCCGACCGGCTCGCCGACGCCACCCGGTTCGCCTCGCTGGCCGGTCCGGCGCTGCGCGGCGGGGAGCCCGGCCCGATCGGGGCGGAGCTGCGCAGCTACGACGAGCTGTACGGGATCGGCGCGGCGGTCGTCGACCGGGACCGGGGCATCGTCGTCGACTCGGCGAGCTGGCGGTCCACCGGCACCGCCACGGTCCTGGACGTGGCGCTGTCCGGGCAGCAGTCCAGCGCGCCCGAGTCGATCTGGCCCTGGTCCGCCGGCCCGGTGGTGGTGGCGGTGCCCATCAACGACGGCGGTGAGGTCCTCGGCGCGGTGGTGATCGTGACACCCGCCGGCGAGATCCGTCGGGCCGTGAGCACCTGGTGGCTGCTGCTCACCGTGGCCGGCCTGCTCGTCGTGCTGGCCTGCGTGCTCACCGCGTTCGGCCTGGCCGGATGGGTGCTGCGGCCGGTCACCGAGCTGGACGCGGTCACCCACGAGATCGCCGAGGGCGACCGGGGCGCCCGCGTGCAGCACCGACTCGGCCCGCCGGAGCTGCGCCGGCTCGCGACCAGCTTCAACCACATGGCCGACGTGGTCTCCGACGTGATGGACCGGCAGCGTGCCTTCGTCGCGCACGCCAGCCACCAGCTGCGCAATCCGCTCACGGCGTTGCGGCTGCGGGTGGAGGAGCTGGGTCCCAGCCTCACCGACGCGGACGGGCGCTCCGAGCACCGGCTGGCGTTGGAGGAGACCGACCGGCTGGCACTGGTGCTCGACGCGCTGCTCACCCTGGCGCGGGCCGAACGCGAGGAGAACGAGCGGGTCAGCGTGGACGCCGCCGCCGTCGCGGCCTCCCGGGTGGCCGCGTGGGCGCCGTTGGCCCGGCACCGGTCGGTCGCGCTGCGCCTGGCCACGAGCGACGCTCCCGCGTACGCGCGGACCGTGCCGACCGCCGTCGACCAGGCGCTGGACGCCCTGATCGACAACGCGGTGAAGTTCAGCGGGGCCGGCGGGGCGGTGACGGTGACGGTGGCCCGCCGCGACGACGGGGTCCTGTTGGAGGTGCGCGACACCGGCCCGGGAATGACCGAGAGTCAACTCCGCCAGGCCACCGAGCGGTTCTGGCGGGCCCCGGACGCGCAGAACGTCGACGGCGCCGGGCTCGGCCTGACCATCGCCGCCGTGCTGGTGGACGCCTCCGACGGGCGGCTCACCATGCGAGCGGGCACCCCGCGCGGGCTGGTCGCCGGCCTGTGGTTCCCGGCCGCCGAGCCGGCGGAAGAGCCGCTGGACGGGGACGGGGACCCGGCCGCCGACCGGTGGCCCACCCCGGCGCGCTAGCGGACCGGCGACTCAGGCCGCGTGCCCGCTGCGGCGACCCGGCAGCTCAGGGCTTGGCGGCCCGGTACCAGGCGGCGGCGCCCGGGTGCAGCGGCAGCGGCGCGGTGGCGATCGCCGAGCGGGGGCTCATCCGTCCCGCCGCCGGATGTGCCGCGCCCAGTTCGGCCCGGCGCTCCATCAGCAGTCGGGTCACGTCCCGGACCAGCGGCTCCGGCAGGTCGGCCCGCACGATCAGATAGTTCGGGTCGGCGACCGTGGTCACCGGGTTCATCCCGTACACCGAGCGGGGGATGTCCCGGGAGACGTAGACCTGCCCGTAGCGGGCACGCAACGGCTCCGTCCACTCGCCCAGGTCGACGATCCGGGTGGCGCTGCGCCCGGCCAGCTCCTCGATGCCCCGCACCGGCAGACCACCGGAGAAGAAGAACGCGTCGATGCGTCCCGAGCGCAGGGCGGTCACCGAGTCGTCCAGGCCGAGCCGTTCCCGGCGTACCGCGTCGCCGCCGAGCCGGGCCACCTCCAGCAGCCGGCTGGCGGTGATCTCGGTGCCGGAGCCGGCCGCGCCCACCGAGACCCGCCGACCCCGCAGGTCGCCGACCGTACGGACCGGCCCGCCGTCGGTCGTGACCAGGTGCAGTTGGTCGTCGTACACCCGGGCCACCGCGTCCACCGAGGGGCTCTGCGTCGGGCTGGTGGGCAGCACGTCGGCCTGGGTGAAACCCAGCTCGGCGGCCCCCGAGCCGACCAGGCGGACGTTCTCCGCCGAGGCCGCGGTGATCACCACGCTGGCCCGTACCCCGGGCAGTTCGCGGTTGAGGATGGTCGCGAGGGACTGCCCGAACGCGTAGTAGACGGCGGTGGGGCTGCCGGTGGCGATCCGGATCTCCACCGGCTCGGCCGGGTCGTCCCGGCAGCCGGCGACGGTCAGGGCCACGACCAGCGCCAGCGCCGCCGCTCCCGGGCGGCGTCGACCGGCCCGAGGAGACGAGGTACGACCCACGCGGTGCACTGTGCGCGCTCCGACGGGCAGGCGCAAGCCCGCACCCGTCAGTACCGCCGGTACGGGCCTGCGCTCAGCAGACCGGGCGGCGGCCCGGCGTCGACACCGCGGCGCGCGCCGGCTCCAACGACGCGCTGTGCAGGATGCGCTCCCGGTCCGGCCCGTCGGCCACGCTCACCAGGAAACAACCGGTACCCGGGCGGAGTACGGCCGGCACGTCGAGCACGGCCGCGCCGCGGATCAGCACGGCGGCCAACTCCCGGTCGGTGAGCCGCACACCGAGGATGTGCCGGCGCACGTGCCGCCCGCCGGCCAGCAGCGCCGACCGCCAGGCCGCCGCCGCGAGGCGGGACACCCACCGGCGGCGGGCCGGCGAGGCGCCCGGCAGGGGACCGCCCAACAGCTCCCGACGTCCCTGCCACCAGCCGGCATCCATCAGCCGGCCGTACGTGCCCCGGTGCTCCGGCGGCACCCACAGCCGGTGCACCTCGTAGCGGCGGCGGAGTCCGCCGACCGTCACCTCCTGGGTGACCGGAATGTCGAGGCGGGCGAGTAGCTGGCGCATCCGCTGCGCGGCGTCCTCCCGGTTGAACTCGACCCCCGGCGCGAGCGCCGGTGGCGGGGCGCTCGACCGGGCGCCCGTCGGAGGCGCGGTGCAGCGCAGCAGGCAGGACGCCTCGAACGCGTCGCCCAGGGTCAGCCAGTCCAGCGGGGGTGGCGTCGCCGGTGGGCGGGGCCGGTCGAGCAGGGCGGGATCGCGGGCCAACGGGGGCTCCCTCGTCGGAGTCTGGGTTCCCCTACCGTGGCCCCTGCGCGGCCGTTACGGAATGTGTCCCGCCCAGCCTTGAGCAAATCTTGCGGCTCCCGCTGCGCTACAGCTCGGTGACCACCAGATCCACCTGCCGGACCCGCCCGGCGGCGGCCGGTTCCTCCGCCACGGTGTGCTTCAGCTCGCGCAGGGCGCCGACCAACTCCCGGGCGGTGCGCGGCTTCGCGCCGGTGAGGAGCAGATCCCGCACCAGCCGCCCCTTGGTCGCCTTGTTGAAGTGGCTCACGACCGAGCGGACGGGCACACCGTCGACCTCCCGCTCGTGCAGCACCCGCACGGTGACCGTCCGTTCGGCCAGCTCACCGCGCGGCGTCCAGGTGGCCGCGTACGCGCCGGAGCGCAGGTCCAGCACCGGGCCCCGACCGGCCGCGCCGGCCAGGACCGGCGTCAACTCCCTGCGCCAGTACGCCGACAGCGCCCCGACCTCCGGCAGGCGGACGCCGATCGGGCAGCGGTACGGCGGAATCCGGTCGGCGAGGCGTACCGCGCCCCACAGGCCGGAGCTGATGAGGATCGACCGGCGGGCCGCCCGCAGCGCCGCCGGTGGCAGCGTGGCCAGCTCCAGCGCCTCGTACAGCACCCCGGTGTAGAGCCGCTCGGCCGGGGCGGTCGCCGCCTCCCGCAGCCGGGCGTTGCGGCGCAGCTCGCCGCGCTGACCGTCGCTGAGCCCGAGCGCGGCCAACGCCGCCTCCTCGTCCGGCCCGGCGCTGAGCGCCACGAGCGCGTCGAGCACCCGCTCGCGGGCCGGGTTCAGCTCCGGCAGTGACAGCTTGTCCGGCGTCCACCGCCGTCCGGTGCCGGCGTCGGCCTTGCCCTCCGAGGGCGGCAGCAGGATGAGCATCGGGTCTCCTCGGACGGCGTACGGCGGCGGCCCGGCCAGCGTACGACCCGTGCTCAGCGCCAGGGCCGCACCGGGGTGTCGGGGTGGTACACGCGATAGCCACCCACCTCGCGGACCGGTGCGGCGTCGGGTCGGTCGGCGAGCAGCCGGCGCAGCCGCCGGTCCATCGGCGAGTCGACCTCCACCACGTAGCCGGGCCGCGCGGCCCGCCCGACCTGCCGCCAGTACGGCCGGTAGCGGTTCTGCCCCGGGGACAGGTCGCCGTCGAGCACCCCGCAGACCACCGCCTCGTCGGTGTTGAAGATCAGCCGGTTGCAGGTCCAGTAGTCCCCGTACACCTCGTGGGGTCCGTCGGCGCGCAGCGCGGCGGCCAACTCCCGGGCCTGGCGCTCCTCGGTCCGCGACGCGGCGGCGCCGCTGACCGCGAAGAGCACGGTGACCACCAGCGTCGTCGCGGTCAGCGCCGCCAGCACGGCGGCGGCCAGCGCGCCGATCAGCCGGCCGAGCACGCCCACCGTGCCCCGCCAGCCGGCCACGGCCGCCGCCCAGAGCGGCCAGAGCACCGCCGGCAGCGACAGTTGCAGCACCGACAGGTAGCGGGCGTTGTCCAGCGGACTGGTCGCGGCGAGCGGACTACGCACGTACGACAGCAGGGTCAACGCCGCCCCGACGACCAGCGCGAGCTGCACCACCGGCCCGACCCGCGCGGCCCGTGGCGTGCCCTCGGCCCGGCCGCCGCGCAGGGTGCCGGCGGCGGGCTCGCCGGGTGTCGTGCCCACGGCCCGGCGGTACGCGACGAGCGCGAGCGCCGCGGCGGCCACCAGCAGCGCCGGGTAGAGCAGTCCGAACCACTGCTGCCAGCGACCGCAGCCGTCGACCGGGCAGAGCCCATGCGCCAGCGGCACTCCCTCCAACAGGCCGCCCCGGATCCGGTCCGACCACGGTGGCAGCGGGCCGGCCTTGGTGCTGACCTCCCGGAACACCGTCAGCGAGTCCTCACCCGGCCCGGCACGCAGGTTGTCGACGATCATCGGCGCGATCCCGACCACGAAACCCGCCACCAGCAGCAGCCCGGCCCAGCCGAGCAGTTCCCGCCGCACCGCCCAGAGCAGGGCCAGCACGGCCACCGCCAGGTACGGCAGGATCAGCCAGTCCGACCAGGCGGCCAGCCCGGCCAGCAGCCCGAACAGCGCGACGGCCAGCCGACGGTGGCGCACCGACCCGGCGGCCAGCCCCACGACGATCAGCAGCATCAGCAGCACCGCCGGTTTGACCTCCGGCCGACCGCCGACCACGGTGAGCTGGTCACGCACCACCCGCTCGGGTCCCAGCGCCAGCAGTCCGACGACGAGGACGGCGAACCACGGCGGGTAGAGCCGGCGGGTGAGCGCGTACACCAGGTAGAGGAAGACCGCGTACAGGGCCAGCATCGGCAGCCGCAGCACCGGCCAGCTCGGCCCGAAGACCGCGAGCAGGGGCGCCGCCAGGTACGACTCCAGCATCCCCATGTAGTGCTGGCCGTAGAGGAAGACGGGGTGTTCCCGGCGCTGCCCGATGTGCAGGGCGGCCAGCCCGAAGGTCGCCTCGTCGCTGTTCGACACCGGGACGGTGTACAGCGTCAGGACCAGCCGGTACCCGACGCCGACCAGCCCGAACAGCAGCGCGACGAGCGCCGGCCGGTCAAGTCGCGGACGCCACCGCCCGCGGTGCTGCTCTGGATGCGACACGACCACGCCCCCGTCGTCGTCCCGACCGGAGTGTTTCACGGACCGACGGTCGGTCGGGCCGCTTCGGCGCAGTACGACCTGGCTGGCGGGCTGCGGTTCGGACCCGCTCGCGTGGCCGTCGCCGACGACGTGTGGCAGGGTTGGCGCGTGCCACCCACACCCGCCGGCGAACTTGCCGTGCCGAATCTGCACCGGGCCGCGCGGATCGAAGACGCCGTGCACCAGCTCGTGGAGCGTCGGCTGCGCCGCACCGGCTGGCGGATGAACATCGTCGCCTACACCGGCTACGGCCGGCCGGGCTGGGTACGTGTGATGTGCCGGGTGCTGCTGGGCCGTCCGGACAACCGCCAGCGGGGTCGGCTGGACAAGGTGCGTGGCTGGCGCAGCTTCACCACCCTGCCCGCCAAGCACGTAACGGTGCAGATCGAGGCCGGCGGGGTACGGCACGAGGCCCAGGCCGACCGCAGCGGTTTCGTCGACACGCTCGTCGAGGCCGACCTGCCACCCGGCTGGGGCACCGTACGCCTCAGCGTCCCCGACGCCGAGCCCGTCGACGCCCCCGTGCGCATCCTCGACCCGGAGGTCAAGTTCGGCATCCTCTCCGACATCGACGACACGGTGATGGTGACGGCGCTGCCCCGACCCCTGCTCGCCGCGTGGAACACCTTCGTTCTCGACGAGCACGCCCGCGCCGCCGTACCCGGCATGGCGGTGCTCTACGAGCGACTGGTCACCGCGCACCCCGGCGCCCCGGTCTTCTACCTCTCCACCGGCGCGTGGAACGTCGCGCCGACGTTGACGCGGTTCCTGTCCCGGCACCTCTACCCGGCCGGTCCGCTGCTGCTCACCGACTGGGGTCCGACCGCCGACCGCTGGTTCCGCAGCGGCATGGAGCACAAGCGTTCCACCCTCGCGCGGCTCGCCAAGGAGTTTCCCGACGTGCGCTGGCTCCTGGTCGGCGACGACGGCCAGCACGACCAGGAGATCTACCGCGAGTTCGCCGCCGCCCACCCGGAGAACGTCGCCGGGGTGGCGATCCGTCGGCTGTCCCCGACCCAGTCGGTGCTGGCCGGTAGCCTGCCCGCCCCGGCCGGACGGCCGTCCTCGGGGCCGGTGGGGCAGAAGTGGCTGTCCGCGCCCGACGGCGCCGGCCTGTGGCAGCTCCTCCGCGACGCCGGCCTGGTCTGACCTCTACTCCCTCCGGCTCAGCCCGCATAGGCGAACCCCCCGGGTACCGCAGTTCGCGGTGCCCGGGGGGTTCCGGCCATTCGGGTTACATCGTGTTCGGTTCTACATCAGCGTGGGCGAGGCCCAGGTGACGGTGCCGGGGGCGCCGTTGCCCGGGTAGAGGGCCAGGGTGCCGTTGCTCCTGCGACGGACCATGAGATCCATCTTCCCGTCGTTGGTGACGTCGCCGAGGCTACTCATATCGAAGTCCTTGCACTTGCCGCAGACCAGGACACGGGGACCCCAGGCCGGCGTTCCGCTGGCGGCCGTGTTGGGGTAGACCCACATGTCGCCGGTGCTGGCATTGCGCATGATCAAGTCAGTCTTGCCGTCGTTGTTGGCGTCCTCGACGCTCGCCTGATCGTACCCGCCGCACAATTCGCAGAGCATGATCCGGGTACTCCAGGTGACTTCGCCGCCTGGAGTACCGCTGCCCAGGTATGCGTACATGTTCCCGGTGCTGTTTTCTTTGACGAACAGGTCGGTCTTGCCGTCCCGGTTCACGTCGCCCAGGTCGGACAGGCCGAAGTTGAGGCATTTGCCACAGACCAGCTGGCGGCCACCCCAGACCGGGTCGCCGCTGGCGACCGTGTTCGTATAGACGTACATGTCACCGGTGCTGATCTGCCGCATGAAGAAGTCCAACTTGCCGTCATTGTTGGCGTCGGCCATGTTGAACGAGTCGTAACCGCCGCACTTGCCGCACACCACCACGCCGGCATCGAACGTGAGCGTGCCGTCCAGGTTCGTTCCGCGGCGCAGCAGCACGTCGCCGTTGCCCTGCCTGACCAGCATGTCGCCCCGGCCGTCGCCGGTGATGTCGCGGACGTTTGGTGCGATGAGCATCTGGGCGTAGTTGCCCGGCGCGGTGGCCTCGGCCGGGTTCAGAGCCCGGTCCCAGTGCTGCACGTTGCTGACCTGACCCGAGTAGTACGAACTCGGCGCGCCCTTGTAGCGGTAGTGACCGATCACGAAACGACCGGTGCTGGGCCAGGACACGGCTGCGGCGTGCTGTGCCGTGCCAGCGAGGTTGTTGTTGACGTACAGGGCCATCGTGCTCGTGGTCGCGTTGTAGGTGGCTACCAGGTGTGTCCAGACTCCGAGCTGGGCGTTGGGCGCGCTGATGGCCTGGTCGTACGCCCAGGCGTCGCTGTCGGATCGGGCCATCCCGAACCGCCAGGTGTTGTCGCTCTGCTCCTGCCAGAGGATGAACCGGGCCGAGCGCGATCCCTCCTCGGAAAGGATGATCTTTCCGGCGGTGGTGGGCTTCACCCAGGCGGCGACGCTGAACGACCTGGTGGTGTCGACCAGCACCGGACTGGCGGCGCTGACCAGGCTGCCGGTGCCGTTGGCGTCCACGCCCGTGCCGGTGGCATCGCTGTTGAGCCGCAGGTCCGGGCTGAAGAGGTCACCCTCGTGCCAGTACGCGTTGCCGGTGCCGGTGAGAGTGCTGCCACCGGTGATGTCGCCGGCGGTGGCCGCGGACGCTCCGGCCGTGCCGTCGTCGAGCGGCCAGGTGTGCTTGGCGGTGACCAGGCCCTGCGCCTGCTGGGTGGCGATGGTGGGCGTGGTGCCCAGGCCGCTCACCAGGTACGCCGTGGTCAGGCCGTTGCCGCCGACGCTCCACAGGTCGGGAGTGCCGTCGGAGTTGGCGTCGGCGGCCCGCAGGGCTAGCGACGCGCCCCGGTTCCAGTTGGTCGAGAGCGTGTACGGCGTGTAGGTGAGCTGGTTGGTGTCCTGGTTGTACGCCAGGTTCGTCCACAGGTGCAGGGCGCCGGTGCTGCTGTTCCAGAGGAACATGGCGGTGCCACCGCTGACCTGGGCGGTGGCGATCGTCCAGTTGTTCCAGTCCACGCCACCGGCCGGGGTGAGCGTCGTGGTGCTGCCCGCGTAGTAGTAGAGGCCGGCCGCGAAGGCCATCGGGTAGTAGTTGAGGAAGTACCCGTTCGTCGCGTCGCCGCTGGTGCCGATCAGGTCCGGGATGGTGCTTCCGGTCGCTCGGGAGTCGCCGGCGTTTGCCAACTGCAGCGGAGCGTTGCCGTTGCTGTCGACAAGCAGTTCGCCGGAGACGCTCACCTGGTTGTTGTACGGCTGGATGACCGAGCCGTCGCCGCTGCCCCGCAGGACGATGCCGTTGCCCGCGTTGACGCCCCCGGTGTAGTAGACGAGGACGTCCTGCAGACCGGAGCCGAAGAAGTGGCCGGAGATCGCCTGGCCGTTGTTGAAGTCGGACGGGTCCTCGTTGCCGGTGACTCCGTTGCCCCGGGCGCCGAGGTCGTTGACCGTGGTGCGTACCGCGCCGCTGTTCATGCCCGTGCCCAGCCAGAGGCCGGCGGGCAGCCCGTTGCGGGCGCCGATGGTCAGCAGGTCGGCGACACCGTCACCGGTGAGGTCCGCGTCAGCCGCCGTGTCGGCGGGATCCGCGTTGAAGGTGATGGTGGCGGTCTCGCCGAAGTTCCCACCGGTCGAGAGGCTGGTCACGGCGAGGGTGTTGGTGAACCGGGTCGGCGTCACGACCACCGAGGCGGTGCCGGCGGAGGCGGAGATGCTGACCGGGGGCAGGCCGTTGAGCTGGTAGCTGTAGCTGGCCGGCTGGGTACCGGTGCTCGGCGGCGTGACGGCGAAGCTGACCTCTTCGCCGATCTTCGACTGCCCCTGCGGCTGGCTGATGTCGGGAGCGCCGGTCCGGGTGGGGTCGTAGGTGAAGCTGCAGGTCGTCGACCAGTCGCTGGACGCCCCGAAGTCGGTCGCCTGGACCTTCCAGGAGAAGCTGGTGATGGCGCCGCCCGCGGCGGAGCGCAGCGTGGCGACCGGCACGATCAGCACGCCCGTGCTGCCGGACGAGTACGTGAGCAGGTTCGGGTTGGAGGATGCCAGGGCGGTCTGCGCGGAGTCGGAGGTCTTCCAGAGCTTGAAGCTCACGCCGAGGGTGCCGCCGTCGGGGTCGGAAACCGGGGCGTACAGGTAGACCGGGTTGTCGCCGACCATCGACCCACCGCCGCAGGCGGTGCGCGGTGAGGTGGTCATGCCGGTCGGCTTGTTGGGCTTGTGGTTGAAGCGGATTTCCAGCGTGGGGCTGGTCTCCAGGAATTCCTTCCAGCTCTCATCGTCGCTGGCCTCGTTGCCGCCGATCATCCACAGGGTCCGGGTGGCCTTCTTGTTGGCGACGTCGGTCTTGATCTGGTCGGTGATGTCGAAGGACACGCCCTGGGCGCTACAGCCGCTGTAGCCGTAGGCGAAGCTCCCGGACGCGGCGAGGGGGCCCTTGCTCTGGTCCTCCCAGTAGTCCCAGCTGGCGTTCGACTTCGACAACGTCGTCGCGGGGGCGTAGACGTTTACCGTCTTCTTGGTGCAGCTCCACGACCAGGTATTAGTGATCTTGAACGTAGCGTCGTTGATCGTCGCGCCCGTGAGGGTGCTGTACGGCACCGGGAAGTTGATGAGCGTGTTCGAGCGCTGCTCGCCGGAGTTGCCCACCTGCATCCGACCCTGCGGGTCGGGCGTGTTGTTCCAGTAGTTCGTCGACTGGTGCTGGTACGAGATGCTGGACCAGCCGGACATCCGCGGTCCGGTGACGCTCCAGTTGAAGCTGGGATCGATGTAGACCGGGTAGACGGTCGCGGCATCGGTGAGCAGCTTGCGGTCGGGCTTGAGAGCGAGCTTGCCGGGGGAGACGGAGACCCCGATGGCGGCGGTGCGAGCCGCCCGGCCCGGGGCCGCGGTCGTCGACGCGGCGCTACTGCGCCCGGTCGGGGCGGCGGTGGCACCCGCCGAGGAGTCCCACATGGTCGGGGCCGGCGCGGTGATGACCGCATCGCCGGTGCGGTCCCGACCGCTGATGTTGCCGACCGCGTCGGCGTCGAGGGTGAACCCCTTGGCGGTGGTGGCCAACTCGAGCGTGGCCAGCTTCGGGTTCTTCGCCGCTGTCGCGTCCTTGACCACGAAGACGTGGGAGAACCCGCCTTGGGCGTTGACCGTCACGGTCAGGTCCACACCGGGAAGGACGTTGGGGTACGTCGCCGTCGGCCCGGCGAGCGTGGGGGTCGGCAGCGCGACGGGGGCGGTCAGGGTGAGTGACCGGTCCCCACTGACCAGGTGTGCCATCGGCCCGCTGCCACCGCCCGACAGGCTGATGTCGTGTGTGGTGGTGGTCGCGGTGACGGCGCCGTCGGCCCGCCGGTACAGGGTGGGGTCCAGTTGCTTCCAGTCGGCGCCCACGCGCTTGCGGTTCGGCACCGCGCTCTGGCTGAGCAGGATCTGGCCGTTCGGAAGGGCGGTCAGCTTCTCCGTCGAGGTGCCGGCGGCGGTCGCCTCGACCTGCTTACCGGTCCGCTTGGCCTGCGCCAGGGCCGCGTCGACGCCGAGTGCCTTCTTCGGATCGACGGCGGGCTTCGGCGCTGCCGGTGCGGCGGCGGCTGGTATGGCGAGCGGCACCGTGGCCGTGGCGATGGCGACGGCGGCCACCGCGCCCGATGCGACGGCGCGTAGGCGCAGTCGTCTCCTGATCATGTCAAGTACTCCCCGTGAGTGACGTGAGCGCGTGGGTGCGCCCGATCGAGCGGCCACAGTGAAGCAGGCGTGGCCGGCTGCGGGAAACGCCCGAGGGTCCTCGACGCCGTCCCTTTGACGTTCAGTGGAGCGCATTTGAGGGCTTTGGCGGCTGATCATCGTTACCGTGTCGTGACCTTGTGGACGGTCGGACATGAAACATTGTTCGCGCCACGGGGGTGCGCGACCCATCACCCTGCGTGGTTTCCATTTCATCGGGCAGAGGTGAGGTCTGCATGACCGTCTACGGGGGATTACGCCTGCTCACACGTCCTAGACGTCTGGCCGCGACTGTCGTGGCCATGTCTGTGGCGGCGGGCTTGTTGTCGGGTGCGCCGGCGGTGGCGAAGCCGAAGGGGCCGGAGGTGGCGAAGGCCCCGGCGACGTCGCCGGGGCAGTCGGTCAAGGGTGTGAAGCCGTTGCCGACGAGGTTCGTCACGCCGCCTGATGACGCGAAGTCGACGTACCGGCCGACGCGTACGGCGTGGCCGAAGGCCGTTTCCGCGAAGGTCGACCTGCCGGCCGCACCGCTTGTTGGGGCGCGGGGCGCGGCTGCGGCGAAGGCACGTGTGGCGGATGCGCCGGTGTGGGTTCAGCCAGCGGGGGAGAAGACGGGCCCGCGCACCCTGGCGGTGAAGGTCGCTGACCGCAAGGCCGCCGAGGCTGCCGGGGTAGACGGTGTGCTGCTGTCGGTGACTCCGGACGTAGCCTCGGGGGCGGTTCGGGTCGGCGTGGACTACGCGGGGTTCGCCGAGGCGTTCGGCGGTAACTACGGGTCGCGGTTGCGCCTGGTGCGTCTGCCGTCGTGTGTGCTGACGACGCCGGCGGCGAGCGAGTGCCGGGTGCCGTCGCCGTTGGTGTCGACGAATGACGCCGGGGCGAGGTCGGTGTCGGCGGAGGTGCCGATGACGACGGACGCGGGTTCCCGGGCGGCGGGCGGCCTGACCGTGTTGGCGGCCGTCGCGGCTGCCGGCGAGGAGGGCGGTAAGGGTGGCACGTATGCGGCCACGGATCTGAAGCCGTCGGGTTCGTGGAGCGGTGGTGGAAGTACGGGGTCGTTCACGTACTCGTATCCGATCAGTGTGCCGCCGGTGGCCTCGGATCTGGTGCCGCCGGTGGCGTTGTCGTACGACTCGGGCAGTGTGGACGGGCAGACGGCGTCGACGAACGCGCAGGCCTCGTGGGTGGGTGACGGTTGGTCCACGCCGCGTTCGTTCGTGGAGCAGACGTTCGCGTCGTGCATGGACGACCCGGGTGGCAGCGCGTCTCCGGTGAAGACGCCGGACCGTTGCTACGACGGTCCGATGCTGACGCTGTCGTTGAATGGCTCGTCGACGGCGCTGGTGTGGGACGCGGCGAAGGAGGTGTGGAAGCCGGAGTCGGACAACGGCGAGGTGATCACCCACGTCGAGAACGCCAACAACGGTTCGGGGACGTACAACACCGACTACTGGCGGGTGACGCTGCGCGACGGCACGAGCTACGAGTTCGGCCGTAACCGGCTGCCAGGGTGGGCCTCGGATAAGGCGGAGACGAAGTCGGTGGACCACACGCCGGTGTACTCGCCGCACTCCGGCGACCCGTGTTACAAAGCGGCGGGGTTCACCTCGTCGGTGTGCACGATGGCGTACCGATGGAACCTGGACTACGTCACCGACACCCACGGCAACGCGATGGCCTACTACTACGACCAGGCCACCAACTTCTACGGCCGTAACAAGGGCGCCTCGGACGAGTCCTACATCCGGGACAGCAACCTGGCGCGCATCGACTACGGCTTCACCGACGGCGGCGCGTACGGCACGGTGGCGAACCGGGTGGTCTTCAACACCGGTGACCGCTGCCTGTCGGGGACGTGTCAGCCGTTGAACTCGACGAACAAGGCGAACTGGCCGGACGTGCCGTTCGACCTGATCTGCGCCTCGGGAACCGACTGTGACGACTGGAGCCCGTCGTTCTTCTCCACGGTGCGCCTGACCTCGATCGAGGCCCAGCAGTACAACACGGCCACCAAGCAGTACGAGAAGGTCGACTCGTACGCCCTGTCGCACAGCATGCCGGCCACCGGTGACGGCACCTCGCCGACGTTGTGGCTCACCGATATCGCGCGTACCGGTCACGACACCAGCGCGGGTGGGTCCACCGAGGCGATCACGTTGCCGTCGGTGTCGTTCACCGGCATCAAGCTGCCCAACCGGGTCGACATCACCGGCGGCCTGCCGTCGTTCTACCGCCAGCGCATCGCCACGATCACCACCGAGACCGGTTCGGTGATCTCGCCGTCCTACGAGTTGCCGGTGCCGTGCACCGCCCCGGTCAGCACCGACCCGGCGGTCAACACGAAGTCCTGCTACCCGGTCTACTGGACCCCGGACGGCTACGTGAACCCGTTCAAGGACTGGTTCAACAAGTACGCCGTCACCCGCGTCACCTCGACGGACCCGACCGGTGGCGCCGCGGCCCTGTCGACCAGCTACAAGTACCTCGGCGGCGCGGCCTGGCACTACGACGAGAACGAGGTCGTCAAGTCCAAGTACCGCAGCTACGGCCAGTTCCGCGGCTACGCCAAGGTGCAGACGTTCACCGGCGACGGTGTCAACGACCGTCGGACCCAGTCCGAGACCGCCTACTACCGCGGCATGTCGAAGAACAACAACAGCATCGTGCTGAACCTGACCGACTCCGTCGGCGGCAACCACGAGGACGTCGACGAACTCGCCGGCAAGGAGTTGGAGACCACCAAGTACCTCGGCGAGAACGGCCGCGTCGACTCCTCCACGATCACCTCGTACTGGGTGTCCGGCGCCACCGCCACCCGCAGCAGGACCGGACTGTCGGCGTTGACGGCGCAGTGGGTCGCGCCGGTCAAGACGTACACCCGCCAGGCCGTCACCAGCAGCGGATCGGTGACCTGGCGTACCACCGCCAGCGACAACAGCTACGACGCGAACACCACCAGCGCCACGTTCGGCGAGCTGAAGAACACCTACACCTACACCGTGCCGGTCGACACGGCGTACAACCAGTGCACCACCTACACCTACGCTCCGGCGAACACCAGCAATAACCTCGCCGGCCTGGTCAGCCAGACCGAAACCGTGGCCGTGGCCTGCGGCGGGTTCACCCAGGGCAGCCCCGCCTCCGAACCCGGCAGCCTCAACACCCTGACCGCCCCCGGCAGCGTCAACCGGCCCGCCCAGGTCGTCAAGGCCGAACGCACCTTCTACGACGACCAGACCTTCTCCACCACGTTCCCGCAGACGAACGCCCCGTCCAAGGGCGACGTCACCCTCACCCAGACCGCCAAGGATTACACCTCCGGCGCGTACGTCTGGCAGACCACCGAGCGGTCGACCTACGACAACTACGGCCGGGTCACCGACTCGTACGACGCCAAGGGCAACAAGACCAGCAGCGGCTACACCATGAACGCCGTCAAACTGGTCACCGCCACCTCCAGCACCAACGCCGCAGGGCACGCCGGTTCCGTCACCCTCGACACGAAGCGCGGCATTCCGCTGGTCAGCACCGACCCCAACGGCGTCGTCACCACCCAGCGGTACGACGCGCTCGGCCGCGGGACGTCGGTGTGGCTGAACTCCCGTGCCACGAGCGTCGGAGCAGACTACAAGTTCGGCTACACCGTCTCGAAGACGGGGGTGTCCGCCACCACGACGGAGAAACTGACCGAATCCGGCGGCTACCAGAAGTCGGTCACCATCTACGACGCGCTGCTGCGCAGCCGTCAGACCCAGTCGGTCACCCCTGCGGGTGGTCGGATGATCACGGACACGTTCTACGACACTCGCGGGTGGACCCGCGCGTCGTACAACGGTTGGTGGGACGACGGTTCGTCGCCGGCGGTCAGCACGCCGGTGTCGGCGGCTGACTTGGGTAAGCAGGTGCCGAACCAGACGTTCACCACCTACGACGGCCTGGGCCGCGCGGTGATCGTGGCGGCGGCCAAGAACGGTGTGACCGTGTCGACGACGACTACGGTGCACGGCGGTGACCGCACCACGGTCGTTCCGCCTGCCGGCGGTGTGGTGTCCGCCACGCTCACCGACGCGCTGGGTCGGAAGAAGGAGTTGCAGGAGTACAGCGTCCGTCCCACGGTGACGACGCCGTCGGACACGTTCACCGGCACGTTCGCCGTCTCCGGCGGGACGGCGACGGTCAGCAAGTACGGCTACGACGGGCACGGCAACCAGTCGACGCTCACCGACGCCAGCAACAACGTGTGGACCTCGACGTACAACCTGCTCGGTCAGGTCGTGGCGAAGTCCGACCCGGATGCCGGTAGCAGCAGCATGACCTACGACGCCAACGGCAACCTGCAGGAGTCCACCGACGGGCGCGGCAAGACCCTGTCGTTCACCTACGACTCCCTGAACCGCAAGACCGGGGAGTACGCGTCGACGACGGCGAACCAGGCGTCGGCGAACCAGCGGGCGGCGTGGGTGTACGACAACAGCAACGGCGTCTCGGGGGTCACCAATGCGCTCGGGAAGCTGACCACCACCATCGCCTACCGCGCTGGGCAGGCGTACACCACGCAGCAGAAGGCGTTCAACGTCTTCGGTAGCTCGCTGGGCACGACGGTCACCATCCCCGCCACCGAGGGCGCCCTCGGCGGCTCGTACGCGTTCGGGCACACCTATACCTCGACGCTGGGTTTGCTCCTGACCGACACCTACCCCGCCAAGGGTGGGCTGCCCGCGGAAGTCGTGATACACGGCTACTCGCCGGATATGGATCTGCCCTGGACGCTCGGTGGACTGCACGGCTATGCCAACGGGGTCAGCTACGACGCCTACGGCCGGGTCAACCAGCAGACCCTCGGCATGAACACGAACCTGGCGTATGTCACCAACACCTACGACCCGCACACCAGCCGGCTGACCAACCAGCTCGTCACCCGCTCGACGGCTACCCCGTCGAATGTCGACGAGCAGGAGTACAAGTACGACCTGGTCGGCAACATCACCCGCAAGACCAGCAAGAGGTTGGGTGCCACCACTCCGGCGGAGACCCAGTGCTACGGCTACGACGGCCTGGCCCGACTCGCCGAAGGCTGGACCGGCACCGACGCCTGCGCCGCCACGCCCACGGACGCCAACAAGTCCATGGTCGGCAACACCATCGGCGGAGGTAGCGCCTACTGGACCAGCTGGCAGATCGACCTGATCGGCAACCGCACCCAGCAGACCGAGCACAACCTCACCGGCGGCACCGACACCAAGACCGTCTACGCCTACAACGGCAACGGTCAGAACAAGCCCCACACCCTGACCTCCACCACCACAACCGGCGGGGCAACCGGCACCACGTCGTACACCTACGACAACGCCGGCAACACCACCGGCCGCAACGCCGCCCAGGGCAACCAGACCCTCACCTGGGACGACGCCGGCAAACTCGCCACCGTGACCGGAGGCGCCAGCGGCGACAACAGCTTCATCTACGACGCCGACGGCAACCTGCTGCTGCAAAAGGAGCCCGGCAAGAACACCCTCTACCTGCCGGGGCAACAACACACCCTCAACACCAGTTCCACGGTGGTGACCGGTAGCCGGTACTACGCCCTCCCCGGCGGCGGCAGCTGCATCCGCACCGGGAGCGGCACGGCGTACACCTTCGCCATCGCCGACCACCAGGGCACCCCGTCGCTCTACCTCGACAACACCGCACAAAATCCGACCTGGCGGCAGTACACGCCGTACGGTGGCGCTCGGGGTGCTGCCGTCGCCGCACCCGACAACCATGGCTTCCTCGACAAGCCGATGAGCCCGACCGGACTCACCACCGTCGGCGCCCGCTCCTACGACCCCATCCTCGGTCGATTCATCTCCATCGATCCTGTGCAGGACGCAGCCCAGCCGCAACAGTGGAACGGCTACTCCTACGCCAACAACACACCCGTCACCTCGAGCGACCCCACCGGGCTGATCCCCACCGACTGCCTCACCCAGGCCAGTTGTCCCGATTACCGCCTCGGTGACGAAAAAGGCAACCGTAAAAACAAGGCCAAGAACTCCGATTGTTGGCCCCGTTGCTTGGGATCTCGGGATCTGACGAAGCCGCGACACTTGACACGGCCGAAACCCAATAAGCTTCGCTGTATGAACTGCAATACTGGGCCAGGTACTCCCGGAGCAGTCGAGTTTATGGAGCCCTGGCCGGGTTTGGCCCACTCAAGTGGGCAATGCCTCTCTCCGACGGCGCCCCCCTCCTGTTTCCGCACCGGAGGCTGGCTCCGAAACGATTGCGGAGTGCTGGTGAGTGACTACAACTCGGCATACGCACCGTGTCAAGTGGCCGCTCCGCGAAGGAAGCCTGTAAAGGAGGAGCCTAAGCCTTGGGGGACGTTGAATATATGCGGTGGACTGGGAGCTCAAATGGGTGCGTCCATAGCGGGGGAGCTGTGCATTGAGGTGGACCGGCATGGGCCGGGATTCGGTGGTGGATTCAAAGTTGGTACCGGCCCTAGTGCCGGCGCTGATGCAACGGTAGGCTTCAACTACTCTAACCAAGATATCGACGACAAAGGCGGGTGTAATCCTTACGGGCAGGTGACCGGAGGCGAAGGAGTTGTGGGCGGCATCAGTGGTGAGGGTGATGGCAATGGTAACTATCAAGGCGGCTTCTCTATTGGAGGGGGAGCTTCTTTCACTCCTGCTCCACCCTTCGCTTGGTCCGGTTCGAGTGGAATCAGTTGCGCAGAAGCTTTCCACCCTTTCAGTCAGTAGTGCCTGCTATCGGAAGTTAGAATATTGGAAGAGTTGAAAGCTATTGTTCGAACATTGAGGTGGCGATTGGCGGTGTGGAGCTTGCGAACTTTACTTGCGATATTGCCATCAATGGTCATTCTGGTTTTAATGGCGGGGATTGATGGTCTCAAGCAGCTAGCTGAGCCGTTGGTGTTGATCCTGTTCTTCATAGCCGCGATCGTATTAGTCATCGGATGGGTGGCGGCGATATTGCTTGCGCGTGACACCACAAGATTAGCTGTAGGGCAGTCAGGGCTTATCGATCCAGGTCGAAGCATGATTATATTGCAGCACCTTTTAAGAGACACCTGCAGCTTCCGTAACCGATAGGACAGGTGCATTCCTCAACCATCGGTCTTGGGCGGCGCGGAGGCTTTCGGGCCTGTGGTCGTAGCCCCTGTAGCTAGCTCCTGGTGAGCTACTGATCGTCCCCGGCTGGGGGCTCCCCGAGTGGGGAGTCCCCCAGCCACCCGGTCAAAGCCTGAAGCCGAAAAGAAGGAGTGCTCCGCTTGGTCTCGGGCGCGAGGCCGGCAAGGCGCCCAATAGGACGTACCGTAGTGTCAGGAGTGGGATAAACTCGGCAATTGTGCTGCGGGCACCAAACGAGATGCTAACCGGCGCTGCCGTCCTGGCAGATGGTGTCTGTGTCGCGGCTTCGCAGGCGCCTGCCCTGGTCACTCGCGAGAGATGGAAAAGGGTTCAGGCCGGGCGAAGGACGCTCGGTCGCTCTATGGCGACGCTCGGCATCCCAGAAGGGCATGACACATCGGGGATGTCGAGCGTCCGTCTTGCCTATGAGCCAGCCGCTTCAGCAAGCTATTTCTTAAGCAACCAGATGACGCCCAGTGGGGGGACCTGGAGGGCCGCCGAGGCGACCAGGCCGTGCCAGGGCACGTCCTGGGCGTGCACCTCGCCCAGGTTGCCCACCCCGGAACCGCCGTAGTGGTGGGCGTCGGTGTTGAGCACCTCGGTCCAGGTGCCGCCGGCCGGTAGGCCGATCCGGTAGTCGTGCAGCGGTAGCGCGGAGAAGTTCGCCACGCACACCAGCGTCGAGCCGTCCGGGGCGATCCGGACGAAGGAGACGGTGTTGTTGGCGACGTCGTCGCCGGCGATCCAGCGGAACCCGGCCGGTTCAGTGTCCTGCGCCCAGAGCGCCGGGGTGTCCCGATAGACGCGGTTGAGGTCGCCGACGAGCCGCTGCACGCCGGCGCGGGCCGGGTCGTGCAGCAGGTACCAGTCGAGGCCGCGCTCCTCGCTCCACTCCCGGTCGTCGGCCAGCTCGGAGCCCATGAAGAGCAGTTGCTTGCCGGGGTGCGCCCACATGTACGCCAGGAGCGCCCGGACGTTGGCGAGGCGCTGCCAGGTGTCGCCGGGCATCTTGCCGGCCAGCGATCCCTTGCCGTGCACGACCTCGTCGTGGCTGATCGGCAGGACGTAGTTCTCGCTCCAGGCGTACGCCAGGGAGAACGTGAGCTGGTGGTGGTGGTGCTGGCGGTAGATCGGGTCCTTCGACGTGTAGAGCAGGGTGTCGTGCATCCAGCCCATGTTCCACTTGAAGCCGAAGCCCAGCCCGCCGCCGGCGGTGGACTGGGTGACTCCCGGCCACGCGGTGGACTCCTCGGCGATCATCACGACGCCGGCGTGGTGCTTGTAGACCGTCGCGTTCACCTCCTGCATGAGCGCGATGGCCTCCAGGTTCTCCCGACCACCGTACTGGTTGGGCGTCCACTGGCCCGCCTCGCGGGAGTAGTCCAGGTAGAGCATCGAGGCGACCGCGTCGACGCGCAGCCCGTCGACGTGGAACTCCTCGCACCAGTAGAGCGCGTTGGCGACCAGGAAGTTGCGCACCTCGCGGCGGCCGAAGTCGAAGACGTACGTGCCCCAGTCCGGGTGCTCGCCGCGACGGGGGTCGGGGTGCTCGTACAGCGGGGTGCCGTCGAACCGGGCGAGGGCCCACTCGTCCTTCGGGAAGTGCGCGGGCACCCAGTCGAGGATGACGCCGACGCCGGCGGCGTGCAGGGCGTCGACGAGGTGGCGGAACTCGTCCGGGTCGCCGAAGCGGGACGTCGGCGCGTAGTAGCCGGTCACCTGGTAGCCCCAGGAGCCGCCGAACGGGTGCTCCATCACGGGCAGGAACTCCACGTGCGTGAAGCCCAGCTCGGTGACGTACGCGGTGAGCTGGTCGGCCAGCTCGCGGTAACCCAGGCCGGGCCGCCACGAGCCGAGGTGCACCTCGTACACGCTCATCGGCTCCTGGTGCGGCCGCCGTTCGGCCCGGCGGGCGAGCCAGTCGGCGTCGTTCCACCGGTACGTCGAGTGGTGCACCACCGACGCGGTGGCCGGCGGCACCTCCGCGTACGCCGCCAGGGGGTCGGCCTTGTCCCGCCACTTCCCGTCGGCGCCGAGCACCCGGTACTTGTAGCGGGCGCCGACCCGCGCGTTGGGGACGAACAGCTCCCACACCCCGCTGGAGCCGAGCGAGCGCATCGGCCAGCCGTCGTCCGCGCCCCAGCCGGTGAAGTCACCGATCACGCGGACGCCCTGGGCGTTGGGCGCCCAGACGCTGAACGCCACGCCCTCGTCGAAGACCCGCGCGCCGAGCGCTTCCCACAGCCGCTCGTGGCGGCCCTCGCCGATGAGGTGCAGGTCCAGCTCGCCGAGGGTGGGCGGGTAGCGGTACGGGTCGTCGTGCGTGGTGCCGTCGACCTCCACCCGGTAGTCGAGCACGTTGCCCTCGACCTGCGCCTCGAAGATGCCCAGGTCGTGCACCCGCTTCATCGGGTGCCGGTCGTCGCCGACGAGCAGCGCCACGTCACCCGCGCCCCGGCGCATCGTGCGGATCGTGGTCGACCCCTCGGCGGGGTGCGCGCCGAGCAGCGCGTGCGGGTCGTGCGTCACACCGGTGATCAGCTGGTCCATCGGTCGTCCTTCGAGGCGGGAGCGGTCGGCGCGGGGCGGGACGGGCGGGTGGCAGCCGGGTGGGGCGCGGACGGGCGGCCGTCCGAGGACTGGGCGGCAGCCGCACGGGCCGCGGCGCGGGACGCCAGGGTGGCCGGCGTCGCCGCACTGCGGGCCGGGGTCGCAGACGAGGCGGCCGGGGCAGATGGCGCTTCGGCCGGGGGAGATGGCGCGGCAGCCGGGGGAGATGGCTCGGCGGCTGAGGCAGAGGGCGCGGCGGCCGGGGGAGATGGCTCGACGACCGGGGCAGATGGTTTGACGGCCGGGGCAGAGGGCGCGGTAGCCGGGGGTGGCGTCGTGGTGGCTGGGGCCAGCGGCGCGGTGGCCGGGGGCGCGGTGGGCGGAGGCGCGGTCGCCGGCGGCGCGGTGGGCGGGGACGACGGCTGGGTAGCCGAGGGCTCTGCGACGCTCGCCGGAGGCGGTGGCTCGGTGGCCGGAGGCGGTGGCTCGGTGGCCGGGGTCGTCGGCGCGGTGCCGCCGGACAGCTCGTCCGGCACGTCGGCGACGGTGAGATCCGCCGGTTCGACGCCGGCCGGCTCGGGCACGGCGGGCGGCGTCGGGCGGCGGATGGTCAGCACGTGCGCCGGTTGCAGGTACGGGTCGAGCCGTACCGCGTTGCGTTGCCCCCAGTCGTAGCTGGTGCCGGTCAGCTCGTCGTACACGGTGAAGCGCTCGTGCCAGTCGAACCCGAGCGCGGGCATGTCGAGCGTGGTGTTGCCCCACTGCACCTCGCGGGAGTCGAACGAGCAGACCACGATGACCGTGTTGCCGGTCTCCGGGTCGTGCTTCGACCAGCACAGCAGCGCCGGGTTGTCGATCTCGTGGAATTGCAGGTTGCGGAGCTGGTGCAGCGCCGGGTTGTCGCGGCGTACCCGGTTGAGGGTGGTCAGGAACGGCGCGAGCGAGCGGCCCTGCGCCTCGGCGGCGGCCCAGTCGCGGGGACGCAGCTCGTACTTCTCGTTGTCCAGGTACTCCTCCGCGCCGGGGCGGGCCACGTGTTCGAACAGCTCGTAGCCCGCGTACAGGCCCCAGGAGGGGGAGAGCAGCGCGGCCAGCACCGCCCGGATCTTGAACATCGGCGGGCCGCCGTGCTGCAACGATTCGTGCAGGATGTCCGGCGTGTTCGGCCAGAAGTTGGGCCGCATGTGGTCGGCCGACTCGACCAGTTCCTCGCAGTACTCCCGCATCTGCGCGGCCGTCGTGCGCCAGGTGAAGTAGGTGTACGACTGCGTGAAGCCGATCTTGCCGAGCCCGTGCATGATGGCCGGCCGGGTGAACGCCTCGGCCAGGAACAGCACGTCCTTGTCGACCTTCTTGACCTCGGCGATCAGCCAGTGCCAGAAGTCGAACGGCTTGGTGTGCGGGTTGTCCACCCGGAAGATCCGGATACCCTCGCCCACCCAGTGCAGCACGACCCGCAGCACCTCGGCCCGGATGCCCTCCGGGTCGTTGTCGAAGTTGACCGGGTAGATGTCCTGGTACTTCTTCGGTGGGTTCTCCGCGTACGCGATGCTGCCGTCGGCCCGGGTGGTGAACCACTCCGGGTGCTCGGTGACCCAGGGGTGGTCCGGCGCGCACTGCAACGCCAGGTCCATCGCCACTTCCAGGCCCTGCGCCGCAGCGGCCTCGATGAAGGCCCGGAAGTCCGCCGGCGTACCCAGGTCGGGGTGGATCGTGTCGTGGCCGCCCTCGGCGGCGCCGATGGCCCAGGGCGAGCCGACGTCGGTCGGTCCGGCGGTGAGCGCGTTGTTGCGGCCCTTGCGGTTGACCCGGCCGATCGGGTGGATCGGCGGCAGGTAGAGCACGTCGAAGCCCATCGCGGCCACGCCCGGCAGCCGCCCGGTCGCGGTGGCGAAGGTGCCGGAGCGCCCACCCGCTGCTCCTTCGGAGCGCGGGAAGAACTCGTACCAGGCCGAGAAGAGGGCCCGCTTGCGGTCAACCCAGAGGGTGTACGCGTCACCGACCGTCACCAACTCGCGCACCGGGTGCTCCCAGAGCAGGTCGGCGAGGGCCAACGCCGGCCCGACGCGCTGCGGTAACGGCAGATCGGTGGCGGCGAGGGCGGTGAGCGCGTCGGCGACGCTCGCGCGGTCGGCGGCCGGCACCAGGTCCGTGGCGGCGGCCAGCACCCGGGCACCCTCGGCCAGGTCGTTGGCGAGATCCTCCGGGCCCTGCCCGGCGGCGATCTTCTTGGTCACCGCGTTCTGCCACGTCAGGTACGGGTCTCCGAACGCCTCGACCGTGAAGGTCCACGCGCCGACGGCGTCCGGGCGGATCGTGGCGTGCCAACGGTCCTGGCCGGGCTCGCCGGGGCGCATCCGGGTGAACGGCCGTTTCTCGCCGTCCGGGCCGGCCCACACCACGTTGCAGCCCAGCGCGTCGTGCCCCTCCCGGTAGGCGCGCGCCGACACCGGAACCGGCTCGTCGACGACCGCCTTGGCCGGGTACCGCCCGCACGAGACGACGGGGGAGACGTCTTCGATCGGGAACCGTCCTGTCACCCCGCCAACCTACTGTGCGAGATCGGCTCGCGCGCGGCCAAGCACCCGCCCGGTGGGCACCCGACCCAAGATCCGCTCACTTTCGGGGAAACTGCTGCATCGCAGCGCGTTGAGACAGCAGTTTCCCCGAAGTTGCGCGGATCTCCGCGGCTCGGTGGGTAGAGGCGTCCATCTGACCGGCCGCTCCCGCCTTGATCCACTCGCGTTACAGGAAACCGCGGTGTCAGTGCGCGTTCGATGCCGCGATTTCCCGGAAGGCGAGTGGATCAAGACCGTGTGGCACACACGAACGGGCCAGGTGGGGGGTTCTGGAGCGCGGCCCGTGGTGGCATTCGGGCGGCGATGATCGTTGGCGCCTCGGCAGCAATGCGCTCGGCGTGTCGTACCGCTCAGCCGCCAACGATCGAGGGAGCGACGTTGTGCTCGGGCTCAGGCGGGCGGGTTCGGTGCGACGAACGAGCCCTTGCCCTGGCGAGTGACGATCCAGCCTCGCTCCTCGAGAATCCGAAGGGCGTAACGCACAGGCCACGCGCTCGACTGGTACTGCTCACGCATCTCGGCGATGGACGGCAGTTTGTCGCCCGGTTTGAGGGTGCCGCTGCGGATTGAAGCAGCGACGTCATCGATGATCTGCTCGTACAGCGGTGCTTGCGGCATGGTGGCGCCACCTCTCGTCAGCGCACCGATCTTCGCACTCTGGGTAACTCGCCGTGCATGCTCTGTTGACTGTGACGGCAGTGCCTTCTAAGTTGGGATGGGTAGGGGTTCTCTCGTCAGCAACGGAGTGCCTCCAGCCGGGGCGGGAGTGCCCGCAGGTCGCTTCCGCCCCGGGTCGATCGTCCGGTCAGCCGCCGTTCCCCAATGTTCGCCATCTCGATCGCGCTGGTCAGGAGGCACGATGTATGAACGTTCGCCGGATGGGCCGTTGCCACCGGCCAATCCCGTTGCCGGTGCGCGTCCTCGGCTGCCGGACGGGGATCAGGTGCCCTGTCCGCCGCTCCCGGCGCGGGCGTCGCTCACCCGGCGGCAGTACCTCTACGGACTCGTGATCGCTGTGGTCGTACTCCTGTTGTTTGTTCTTGGGGTCGTGCGGTGAGCGCGACGGGCCGGCGGTGAACGAGCTGCCGGTGGGTCGCCGGGTCGCCCAGTGGCGGGTGCGGCGCAACATGACGCAGCAGCAGTTCGCGGACCGGCTCGGCAAGTCGAAGAGTTGGGTGGACAAGGTCGAGCGTGGGGTACGCCGGTTGGAGCGGGTATCGAACCTCCGGGAGGTCGCCGAGACGTTGCGCATCGACGTGGAGGTCCTGTTGGCGGCACGGCCAGTGCGGCCGACTCCGGTCGTGGCCGGGGTGGACGGGGTACGGGCGGCGCTGGCCCGGTACCACCTACCGGGCGCGGACCGACTGCCGCTGGCGGAGGAGTTGCGGGCCCGGCTGGAGCATGCCGAGCAGAGCTATCGCCACGCTCGGTACCCAGCGTTGCTGGCACTGTTGCCCGGCCTGCTCGACGCGGCCCGGGAAGCACACGCGGCTCGCCCCGGCGCGACGGACGCGCTGCTGGTGTCGGTGTACGCGCTCATCGCCCTGGCGCTGGTCAAGGTCGACCAGGGGGACCTGGCCTGGTTGGCCGCCGACCGGGGAATGGCAGTCGCCTTGGCGACCCACGACCCGCAGTTGGTCGGCCTCGCCACCGTGTCACTGAGTCAGGCCCTGCGATCTCGTGGTCGACGACGATCCGCCCTGGACGCCGCGCTCGTCGCCGCCGAACACATCGATGTGTCTCGGGCCGGTGACGACTCTCCGGCTGGCGCGCTTCGAGGCGTGCTACTGATCCAGGCTGCGCTCGCCGCCGCGGGTGGCAAGGACCAGGCCCGCGCACTCCGCGCGCTCGACCAGGCCACGGGGATCGCCGGCTGGGCGGTGGTCGAGGCCGCCCGAGTGGTGGCCGAGGCGTCCCTTGGCGACGTCACCACGGCCTCGGCTCGGCACGAGCGGCTGGTAACCGGCGAGGAGTGGCGGTGGCTGCCGCCCGAGCACCGTGCCGCGTACCTCCTCGATGTGGCCCGCGCCTACGCGCTGACCGGCGACATGCTTCGGGCTGGCCGGGCGCTGCTCGACGCGGAACGCACCGCACCCGGCGAGGTGCACGACCGCCCGGCGGTACGAAAGCTGGTCACGGTCATGTGGCGGTCCGCCGACGCGCCAGCCGGCATCGTTCAGCTCGCCACCACTCTCGGTGTCGCCTGACCGCCGTCACATCGTCTTCCCGTCGTCGCCGAGTACGGAGCCGACAAGTGCGTCCAGTCCCGCGTGCCACCGAGCTTCGGGCCAGTCGCGCAGGTGCTCGACCAGGTCGCTGCGGACGGCGGCGAGCAGCGCGTGGGCCAGGTAGTCCGCCGACTGCGGGCCGCGTGCCTCGGTGACGAGGCCGGCGAGCAGGGCGTGCCAGTGGTCGTACGCCTCGTTGCGGTACGGGCTGCCGCCTCCGGCGCTCTCCAGCGCCAGCGTGAGCACCCGGTTGTCGAGCTTGAAGCGCAGCATGGCCCGCAGCAGGTCGACGGCCTGCTCCGCGGCCGGCCGGGTGGGTGACACCGCGAGCGCGTCCCGCAACCGCAGTCCCCGTTGCTCGTAGAGCGCGCGGATGAGCCCGATGCGGTCGCCGAAGCGCCGGAACAGGGTGCCCTTGCCGACGCCGGCCGCGGTGGCGATGTCGTCCATCGACACCTGGTCGGGGTCGGTTGCGGCGTCGAAGAGACGCCCGGCGGCGGCCAGCACCGACTCCCTGTTGCGCAGCGCATCGGCCCGCATCGGACACCCCTCTCGCCAAACGGACTGCCGGTCCGTATAGTCGAAGCGGACCGGCGGTCCGAATCTTATCGTGGCCGTGCCGGACGACGAAAGGACGAGATCATGTCGGACCACCCCACCGCGGTGTTCCATCGCGCCATGGAGCTGCTGCTCGCCAAGGACATGGCCGGGTTCATCGCGCTGTTCGCCGAGGACGCGGTGCTGGAGCTGCCGTTCGCGCCGCCCGGCCAGCCGCGCCGCGTAGCCGGCCGCGCCGAGCTGCACGACTACCTGATCAACTACCCGGCCCTGCTCGACGTCCGCGAGATCCACGATCGAACCGTGCACGAGACCACGGATCCAGAGGTCGTCGTCGTCGAGTTCGCCGCCTCCGGTGTCGTCGTCGCCACGGGTCGGCCGTACGAGGTGCGCTACATCGCCGTGCTGACCATTCGCGACGGGCGGCTCGTGCGCTATCGCGACTACTGGGATCCGATCGCCGCCCAGGAACTGCTCGGCGGCGGCCTGGTGCGCTCATGATCCTGGTCATCGGTGGCACCGGAACCACCGGCCGCATCGTCGCCGCCACGCTCGCCGAGCGTGGTCACCCCACCCGGATCGCCAGCCGACACCCCTCGACCGGAGGGTTCCGCTTCGACTGGTACGACCCGACCACCCACCCGGACGCGCTGGACGGCGTACGCGCGATCTACGCCATCCCCCCGGTCGGCGAGGTCGATCCGGTGCCGGTCATGCTGCCCTTCCTCGAACGGGCGCGCAGCGCCGGTGTCCGCCGGGTGGTTCTGCTCAGCTCCTCGGCCATTCCGCCGGCCGGACACGGGCTGGGTCTGGTGCACGTGCGGCTGGGTGAGCTGTTCGCGCAATGGGCGGTACTGCGGCCGTCCTGGTTCATGGAGAACTTCGTCGGTGAGCAGCCGCACGCCGTCAGCGCTCGCGAGCAGGGCGAGATCGTCAGCGCCACCGGCACCGCCCGGGTCGGCTTCGTCGATCCCGCCGACATCGCCGAGGTGGCGGTGCGGGCTCTCACCGACCCGACGCCGCACAACACCGACCACCTCATCACCGGACCGGAGGCGCTGAGCTACGGCGAGATCGCCGCCGTCCTCACCGAGGTCGGTGGCCGGCCGGTCGAGCACCGTGCGATCGACACGGCGGAACTGGCCGCCCGCCACACCGCGAACGGCATACCGCCGGACTTCGCCCGCTTCCTCGCGAGCCTGGACACGGCGATAGCGGCAGGGGCGGAGGACCGGACGACGTCGACCGTCGCGGACGTGACAGGTCGCCCGCCCCGATCCTTCCGGGACTTCTGCCGGGACCGGCTGCGCGGCGACCGTCCCGGCTGACGCTCGGTAGACGTCTACTCATCACAAATGGCGTAGCCTCCGCTCATGATCGAACGGGTCAGGGTTGCGGTTGTCGGTGTCGGCAACAACACGTCGGCGCTGGTGCAGGGGCTGGCTCTCTACCGCCAGAGCGGCAGCCTGGTCGGGATCCGCCGGCCGGTGATCGACGGGCTCGGGGTGGGGGACATCGACGTCGTGGCGGCCTTCGCCACCTCCCCGGAGAAGATCGGTCGGGACCTGACCGAGGCGATCTTCCTGCCGCCCAACAACTTCCCCCGACTGAACTGCGACCTACCCCGAGCAGGTGTGCCCGTCACGAAGGGCCTCGTCGACGCGACCGGGGTGGGGCGGGTGGCGGCGGCGCTTGCCGAGGCGGAGGTGCTGCTCTACTCGGCGCCGAGCGGCCGGCCGGAAACCGCTCAGGCGTACGCCGAGGCAGCTCAGACGGCCGGTGTCGCCTTCATCAACACCACCTCGGACCCGGTCGCACGCGATCCAGGTTGGATCGACAGGTTCGAGGCGGCCGGGCTGCCGCTGCTCGGCGACGACCTGGCCAGTCAGTTCGGCACCTCGGTACTGCACGACGCGCTGCTGCGGCTGCTCCAGGAGCGGGGCCTCACCCTGGACAGCTCCTACCAGGTCAATTTGGGCGGCACCGAGGACTTCCGCAACCTGGTCGAGAACCCCAACACCAAGAAGCAGTCCAAGCTCAATGCCCTGTCGGGCGCGAACGGCGTCGAGGTCGCCCCGCTCGGCTACCTCCCGCATCTCGCGTCGCAGAAGGTGGCCCACCTCAACCTCGAGGCGCGGGGTTGGGGTGAGACGGCGGTGAGCCTCGACGTGAAGCTGAAGGTGCACGATCCGAGTGGCGCTGCGGGAGTCAACATCGACCTGATCCGCATCGCGGCCAGCGCGCTTAGAGGCGGACGTGGTGGTTACCGCGCCGAGGCGACGTCGTTGCTCAAGTCCCCTCCCGGGACGGCGGTTTGAGCCCGGCGGTGAGCAGGCGTTCGATCCGGGCGTACTCGGCGGCCATCTCCGGGGTGGCGAGGACGTCGTCGAGGTCGGCCGAGGCCTGGAAGTCGACCTCCTCCACCGAGCGGATGGCCAGCTCGTAGATCTCCCCGCGCGCGTTCTCCTCCAGGTAGGTGGTCCAGTGCTCCAGCGCGGTGAAGGCCGTCAGGAGACCCTGATCGAGGTCACTCTCGGCGAGAATGCCCTCGTCGATCCGTACCAGCAGCGCGCGCAGCTCCGTCGCGTCGGCCGTCGGCACGTTCTTGCGGGCGCTGGTGAGCGCCGCCCACCCGTCCTCGGTCATCTCGTCGTCGACGGCGGTGTCGAGCAGATCGTCCCGGGTCAGCCGGGTGACCGTGTCGAGGCCGAACGCGCGCAGGTCGTCGTCGCCCGCCGCGACGACCAACCGGAGGATCGCGGCTTCGAGTTCGTCGTACCGCATGTCGTCAGCGCCCGCCGACGGAGCGGTACACGTCCAGGGTCTGCCGCGCGACGGCATCCCAGGAGAAGTGCTCGACCGCCCGCCGTCGACCGGCCAGGCCGAACCGCTCGGTACGCGCCGGGTCGGCGAGCAGCGCGTTGATCGCCGCCGCCAGGTCGGCCACGAACGTCTCCGGCTTCAGCGGCGTCCCCGACCCGTCGGTGGCCTGCTCGATCGGCACCAGCAGCCCGGTGTCGCCGTCGGCCACCACCTCGGGGATGCCGCCGGTGGCGGTCGCCACCACGGCCGTCTCGCAGGCCATCGCCTCCAGGTTCACGATGCCCATCGGCTCGTACACCGACGGGCAGACGAAGACCGTCGCGTGCGTGAGCACCTGGATCACCTCGGGCTTGGGCAGCATCTCGGCCACCCAGACGACGCCGGAGCGGTTGGCCCGCAGCTCGGCCACCAGCTCCTCGACCTCGGCGGCGATCTCCGCCGTGTCCGGCGCGCCGGCCAGCAGCACGAGCTGGGTGTCCGCCGGCAGCTCCCGGGCGGCCCGCAGCAGGTAGGGCAGGCCCTTCTGCCGGGTGATCCGGCCCACGTAGACGACGCTGGGCAGCGCCGGGTCGATGCCGAGCCGGTCGAGCACGTCGGTGCCGGAGTCCGGGGCGTACTGCACGGTGTCGATGCCGTTGTAGACGACCTGGACCTTCGCCGGGTCGATCTGCGGGTACGCGGTCAGCACGTCGCCGCGCATCCCACCACTGACCGCGATGATCGCGTCGGCCGACTCGTACGCCGTGCGCTCGATCCACGAGGAGAGCGCGTAGCCGCCGCCGAGCTGCTCGGCCTTCCACGGCCGCAGCGGCTCCAGGCTGTGCGCGGTCACCACGTGCGGCACCCCGTGCAGCAGCTTCGCGGTGTGCCCGGCCAGGTTCGCGTACCACGTGTGGCTGTGCACCACGTCGGTGCCGGCGGCGCCGGCGGCCATCTCCAGGTCCACGCCCATGGTCCGCAACGCGGCGTTCGCGCCGGTCAGGCCGGGCGGATCGGCGTACGCCGTGACGCCCGGCTCGGTGCGCGGCAGGCCGAAGCAGTGCACCCGGACGTCGGCGAGGCGACGCAGCTCCCGGGCCAGGTACTCGACGTGCACGCCCGCGCCGCCGTAGACCTCCGGCGGGTACTCGCGGGTGAGCAGGTCGACGCGCAGCGGGGTGGGTTCCGTCATGACCCCGCACCCTAGTGCAGAAGACTCCCCGTACGAGTGGTGAAGTGGCACGCGGGTGGATAGCGTCGGGGCATGGCTGCCAAGGTTCTCGCGATCGTCCTGGCGGGTGGTGAGGGCAAGCGCCTGATGCCACTCACCACGGATCGGGCCAAGCCGGCCGTCCCGTTCGGCGGGATGTACCGCATGGTCGATTTCGTCCTCTCCAACCTGGCAAACGCCGGCTATCTCAAGATCGTCGTGCTGACCCAGTACAAGTCCCACTCCCTCGACCGACACATCACCAAGACCTGGCGGATGTCCACGCTGCTCGGCAACTACGTCACCCCGGTGCCGGCGCAGCAGCGTCGCGGCCCGTGGTGGTTCGCCGGCTCGGCCGACGCCATCTACCAGAGCTTCAACCTCATCAACGACGAGCAGCCCGACTACGTGATCGTCTTCGGCGCCGACCACATCTACCGGATGGACCCCCGGCAGATGGTGGAGGACCACATCGCCTCCGGCGCCGCGGTGACCGTCGCCGGCATCCGCCAGCCGCTGTCGATGGCCGACCAGTTCGGTGTCATCGAGGTCGGCGAGGACGGCCGGAAGATCCGCGCGTTCCGCGAGAAGCCCACCGACGCGGTCGGCCTGCCGGACGCGCCGGACGAGATCTACGCCTCGATGGGCAACTACGTTTTCACCACCCGGGCCCTGTGCGAGGCCGTGGAGCGCGACGCCGCCGACAAGAGCAGCAAGCACGACATGGGCGGCAGCATCATCCCGATGCTCGTCGAGCGGGGCGAGGCCAACGTCTACGACTTCCGTGACAACGAGGTGCCGGGCAGCACCGACCGGGACCGGGGCTACTGGCGGGACGTGGGGACGCTCGACTCGTTCTACGACGCGCACATGGATCTGATCAACGTGCACCCCGTGTTCAACCTCTACAACTTCGACTGGCCGATCTACACCGAGCAGCCGCCGTGGCCGCCGGCGAAGTTCGTCCACCAGTGGGGTGAGCGGGTCGGCCGGGCGGTCGGCTCGATGGTCTCGCCCGGCGTGGTGATCTCCGGCTCGCTGGTGGAGAACTCGATCGTGTCGCCGAAGGTCCGGGTTCACTCGTGGGCGCACGTGGAGGGCTCGGTGCTGATGGAGGGCGTCGAGATCGGCCGACACGCGGTGGTCCGACGGGCGATCCTGGACAAGAACGTGTTCGTCCCCGAGGGCGTCGAGATCGGCGTCGACCTGGAGAAGGACCGCCAGCGCTACACCGTCTCCGACAACGGCATCGTGGTCATCGGCAAGGGCCAGAAGGTCGAGCCGTGACCGACCCGCACACACCGAGGAGGATCCCGCAGTGACCCACCCCCGTGCCGGCCAGCCCGCCGAGCCCGCCGACCTGGTCGACGTGCCGCGCCTGGTGACCGCCTACTACGCCGAGCATCCGGACCCTGCGGACCCGGCGCAGCAGGTCTCCTTCGGCACCTCCGGTCACCGCGGCTCCAGCCTGCGCAACGCGTTCAACTCCGACCACATCGTCGCGGTCACCCAGGCGCTCTGCGACTACCGGCGGGAGCAGGGCCTCGACGGCCCGCTGTTCCTCGCCCGGGACACCCACGCGCTCTCCGCGCCGGCCGCCGTGGACGCCCTCGAGGTCCTCGCCGCCAACGGCGTCACCGTGCTGGTGGACAGCCGCGACGGCTACACCCCCACGCCGGCGCTGTCGCACGCGATCCTCACTCACAACCGGGGTCGTACCAGCGGCCTCGCCGACGGCATCGTCATCACCCCGTCGCACAACCCGCCGGACGACGGCGGCTTCAAGTACAACCCGACCAACGGCGGGCCCGCCGACACCGACGTCACCCGGTGGATCCAGGACCGCGCCAACAGCATCCTCGCCGCCGGGCTCAAGGAGGTCCGCCGGATCACCTACGCGCGGGCCCGGGCCGCCGACACCACCGGGGAGTACGACTTCCTCGCGCACTACGTCGACGACCTGCCGGCCGCGATCGACATCGACGCCATCCGTGACGCCGGCATCCGTATCGGCGCCGATCCGCTGGGCGGGGCGAGCGTGGCGTACTGGGGTGAGATCGCCGAGCGGCACCGGCTGGACCTGACGGTGGTCAACCCGACGGTCGACCCGACCTGGCGGTTCATGACCCTCGACGGGGACGGCAAGATCCGGATGGACTGCTCGTCGCCGAACGCGATGGCGTCGCTGATCGCCGCCCGCGCCGACTACCAGATCTCCACGGGCAACGACGCGGACGCCGACCGACACGGCATCGTCACCCCCGACGGCGGCCTGATGAACCCCAACCACTTCCTGGCGGTCGCGATCGGGCACCTGTTCCGCACCCGCGCCCACTGGGGGCCGGCCGCCGCCGTCGGCAAGACCCTGGTCTCGTCCTCGATGATCGACCGGGTGGCCGCCGATCTGGGTCGGCCGCTGTTGGAGGTACCGGTCGGGTTCAAGTGGTTCGTGCCCGGCCTGCTCGACGGGGCGGTCGGCTTCGGTGGCGAGGAGAGCGCCGGGGCGTCGTTCCTGCGCCGTGACGGCTCCACCTGGACCACCGACAAGGACGGCATCCTGCTCTGCCTGCTGGCCTCCGAGATCCTGGCCACCACCGGGCGCAGCCCGAGCGAGCACTGGGCGGAGTTGGCCGAGCGGTTCGGCGCCCCCGCGTACGCCCGGATCGACGCCCCAGCCACCCGCGAGCAGAAGGCCGTGCTCGCCGAGCTCAACCCGGATCAGGTCACCGCCACGGAGTTGGCCGGCGAGCCGATCACCGCGACCCTCACCACTGCCCCCGGCAACAACGCCCCGATCGGTGGCCTGAAGGTCAGCACGAAGTCCGGCTGGTTCGCCGCTCGTCCCTCGGGCACGGAAGACGTCTACAAGATCTACGCCGAGTCCTTCCAGGGCCCCGACCACCTCAAGAAGATCCAAAAAGAAGCCAAAACCCTGGTAGACCAGGCCCTGACCCAGGCCTGACCCCTCCGGCCACCGCGCTGCACGCCGTCGGGTACGTGCTCACCGACTTCGCCCCGGACTACGTGGTGCTCGGTGAGACCCGCACCTACAGCTTCG
>NZ_JBFAOC010000034.1:0-66948 GCF_040675055.1 Micromonospora sp. NPDC049662 | reverse complement strand
GCCGCCGGCCGACGACACCGTTGCCACGCCGGCCGAGGCGCTGCGTCGGCTGCTCGCCGGCAACCACCGCTTCACCAGCGGTCACGGTCGGCACCCGCACCAGGGCCTCGACGACCTGCACCGCCTCGCCGCCGGCCAGCACCCGTTCGCTGTCACGGTCGGCTGCGCCGACTCCCGGGTCGCGCCCGAGGTGCTGTTCGACCAGGGGCTCGGTGACCTGTTCGACAACCGGGTGGCCGGCAACATCGTCGACGACCTGCTGCTGGGCAGCGTCGAGTTCGCCGTGGAGGAGTTCGGCAGCCTGCTGATCGTCGTCCTCGGGCACGAACGCTGCGGCGCGATCACGGCCACCATCGACGCCATCCACACCGGCGGCACCGCTCCCGGACACATCGGCGCCATCGTCGACAGCCTCCGCCCGGTGGTCGAGCCGGTGCTGGACCAGCCCGGCGACCCGGTGGAGAACGCCGTCCGCGCCAACATCGCCGCCCAGGTTCGGGCACTGTCGGCGCGCAGCCCGATCATCGCCGAGAAGGTGCGTCAGGGCGCGCTGCGGGTCGTGGGCGCCCGCTACGACCTGGACAACGGACGGGTCTCCCTGGTCGCCTGACGGCTTGTCTTCCCGGTCGTCCGTCCGGTACGGGCGGCCGGGGCTATTCCAGCGTCCAGCCGATGGCGGGCGGGTGGACCCGGGCGCATACCGGCCCGCCGGCCGCGTCCGTCAGCCCCAGTCTGCTCACCAGCAACCCCCCGCTCTCGTGCGCGGCGCGCAGCAGGTCGGTCGGGATGTCGGTGAACATCAGCTTCGCCCGCCGGAACATCGCGAACCCGTCATCGATCACCGTGCCCCAGCTCAGGTAGAGAAAACGCCCTCCGGGTCGTCCATGCACGAACGGCCCGCCGACGTCCAGCACCCCGTCGATCTCCCGGCTGGACACCGCTACGTTCCAGACCGCCCGTGCCGCGTCGACCCGTACGCGATCGACCACCTCGCTCTTGCGCTGGATGCCGACGTGCACGTTGCCGAGCCGCAGCGCGTCGGCCTCCGCGCCCGCGCGCCGGCCCGGCAGGTCGCTGCCCTCGATCCGGATCCGCACCCCACCAACTCTAGTTTCTCGGCGTCGACCGCCCGATGGTCGACGCTGACCGACCGCTCGCGGCTAGGGTGCGTTCATGGTTGACCGGCGTCAGGTGGTGGCCTACCGCGTCCGCGCGCAGCAGCTGGACCGGGATGAGGGCGGCTCGCTGGCCGACACCGCCGTCCTGGACATCGGCGTGCAGAACACCGGGCCGGACGGCGCCCGCTGGGCTCTCGCCGTCCGTGGCGTCGACGTGACCGCGCTGTCCGACGCCGACGTGGTCCTGCTGTGGACCGTACGGGGCGCTCCGCACCTCTACCGCCGGGCCGACGTCGGGCAGGTGGTGGCCGCGGTCGAGCCGTTCTCCGACGCTGACGCGGGCAAGCGCATCTACGACGCCTCGAAGCCGTTGAAAGCCGCCGGCATCGGCAACCTCGCCGCCCTCCACGAGGTGGCCGCCGGCATGCGGACGATCGTCACCGCGCCAACGGTCAAGGGCGACGTCTCCGGCCGCCTGGCCACCATGCTGCCCGAGCCGTACCTGCGGTTCTGCCGGCCGTGCGACGCCACCCACCTGTACGAGATGCCGTTCCGGCTCGCCGCCGCGCGGGCCGGTCTCGAGTTGCAGCTCGACACCTCACCTCCGGTCCTGCGGCGCATCACCGGCTTCCGCCGGGTGTCCGCCCCGGGCGACCGGTTCGACCTCGTCCGCGCGTACCTCCGGCTGCTCGGCCCCGCCACTCCGAAGCAGGTCGCCGACTATCTCGACGCGCCGGTCAAGGACGTGAAGGCACGCTGGCCCGACGACGTGGTCGACGTGACGGTCGACGGCGAGACGCGCTCGCTGCTGGCCGCCGACGAGGAGGCGCTGACGTCGGCCGAGGTGAGCGCGACCCGCCTACTCGGCCCGTTCGACCTGTTCCTGCAGGCCAAGGACCGGGCGACACTCGCGCCCGACGCCGCCCACGTGAAGGAGTTGTGGCCGGTGCTGGGTCGCCCCGGCGCGGTGCTGGTCGACGGCGAGATCATCGGCACCTGGCGTCCCCGCAAGTCCGGCAAGACGTTCACGGTCGCGGTCCAACCCTGGCGCAGACTGTCCGCCGGCACGCGCGACGCCATCACCGCGCAGGCCGAACGCCTCGCCACGCACCGCTGCGCCACGCTCACCGACGTCGACTTCGCCGACTGACAACCCGAGCCGGACGGCACTCGGCGGCACCGTCAGCGCGGCGCCCGGGTACGCCGGTAGTAGGACCACCCGGCCAACGGCAACGCGATCGCCCAGGCCAGGAGCAGCGGAAGGCCGATGAGGACACCCGTCGGAGTGAAGATGTCCTGCGCGCTGGATTCGGAGAGGTCGGCGGCGAACTGCCAGGGCAGGGTCGCCGCATAGCCGATCATCAGGGCGGATCCCAGCACCGTCGGCGTGAGCGGCACCCACGGCGGCACGCGGTGGCCGCGAAGCCACGGCACCCACCGGGGAAACGTACGCCCCCAGTCGCTGATCAGGCCGAACGCCAGCACTCCCCCGAGCCCGGCGAGGACGCACAGCAGGCCCAGGTAGAACGCGCCGGCCGGCAGGCCCAGGAACCCGTCGACCGGGTGGTCCCCGACGCCGGGCCCGCGACCGTGGTACCACTCCTCGAACGGTTCGGCGTGTGCGAACAGCGGGATGCCGAGGATCCAGGGAACGTGCAGTGGGATGAAGCCCAGAACGGGCGCGATCCACGCCACGTGACCTGCTCGGCGTGCCCACGGCGGCGGCTTCGATGCTTCGGCGCTCTGGTTCACGGTCGTCACTCCGTATCGATGCGGTGGTTTCCTCCGGTCCCACGCTGCGCTGTCGGCGTGCCCGGGGGATCCCCGCGCAGAGGGAGCCGGGTCCCCCGTGCCCGGGGGCGCGGCCGGCACGACGAACGCCCCGATCCACTGATGCGGGCGGGTGCGAGCTGGGAGACTGTGAGCTGCCGTCGGCACTCGGATGACCCCCCTGCACGTTCGGCCGCGCCGAGCGCCGAGGCGCCGGATGGAAAAGGGGGCGAGGATGCAGCCGAGCTGGCTCTCGACGCTCTCCTGGATCTCACTCGCGGTCGGTGTCGTCAGCTTCGTGATCGTCCTCGTCGACACGTACCTCTACGGGCACCGTCAGCCGGTCGGGGTCATGGAGATCGTCTGGCTGGTCACCGTCCTGTACATCGGCCCGGTGGCCGTCCGCCTCTACTGGACCTGGGGTAGACCCGAGGCGCTCGCGCCCTCGCCGCGCAAGGATCGGTCTCGACGGCCCCACCGGGGCACCATCGTGACCCAGGTGTCCCGTTGTGGCGCGCACTGCGCCCTCGGCTTCGTCGTCGCCGAGGTCGCCCTGTACGGATTCGATCTCCCCCGGAGCCCGCTGTGGATCGGCTACGCGGGCGACTATCTGATGGCGGTGACGATCGCCGTCCTCTTCCGGCTCTTCGAGAGCCCCCGTCGCAGCCTCGCGGAGGTCTGGCGCGCGCTGGCGACCGTCGTGAAGGTGGAACTGGTGACCATCACCGCGTTCGAGGTGGCGTTGTTCGGGTGGCTGACGCTGGCGCACCACATGGTCTTTCCGGAGCCACCCCTGCGGCTCGACAGCCCCACGTTCTGGTTCGCCGGCCAGATCGGGATGATCGCCGGCTTCGTCACGGCCTGGCCTGCCGCCTCCTGGCAGATCGGCCGACGAATGAGCGTCGCGGCACGCTGACGTCGTCGGAGCACGGGTAGCGGGGCTGGTGCGGCACGGTCACACCTCGGCGGCCGTCTGGCCGACCGGGAACCGCACGCCGGTGAGGTCCTCCGAGACGGCCCAGAGGCGCTGCTGCACGGTCAGGTCGTAGGACTCGGGGCTGGACGTGACCAGCTTCGGGTGGCCGCGCGTCTCGCCCAGGCCGTCGGGGCCGTAGTACTGCCCGCCGAGGACGGACGGGTCGGTGGCGGCACGCAGGGTGGGCAGCGCGCCTGCCGCAGCGGGCTGGGTGAGAACCGGGGCGAGCAGGGTGATCGGCGCGCGGACGAGCGCCGGGGAGTTGCGGACCAGTTCGGTGTCGGAGACGCCGGGGTGCGCGGCCACCGCGACGGTGGTGCCGTGCGGGGCGAGCCGGCGCTGCAACTCGTAGGTGAACATCAGGTTGGCGAGCTTCGACTGGCCGTAGGCGGCGACGCGGCCGTACGACCGCTCCCACTGCAGGTCGTCGAAGTGGATCGCGGCGCGGATCCGGTGGCCGACGCTGCTGACCGTGACCACCCGGGAGCCGGGCACCGGCAGCAGCAGGTCGAGCAGCAGGCCGGTGAACGCGAAGTGACCCAGGTGGTTGGTGCCGAACTGCATCTCGAAGCCGTCGCGCGTGGTCTGCTTCGGCGTGTACATGACGCCGGCGTTGTTGATCAGCAGGTCGATCCGCGGGTGGGTGGCGTGCAGTCCGGCCGCGGCGGCGCGCACCGACTCCAGCGAGGTCAGATCCAGTTCCTGTACGGAGACGTCGCCACTCATCCGGGCGGCGGCGCGCTTGCCCTTCCCGGTGTCGCGTACGGCCAGCACGACCGAGGCCCCGCGTTCGGCGAGGAGCCGGGCGGTCTCGAAGCCCAGGCCGGTGTTGGCGCCGGTGACCACGGCCACCCGGCCGTCCTGGCGCGGAATCTGCTGCTCGGTCCACTTCATCTCAGGCTCCTAAGGTACCGCCGGTAAGTTATGCTCGAAACGCTAATGTACCGCCGGTACGCTGTCAAGATACCGGCGGTACCTAAGTTAGGGTTGACGCATGACGTTCCAGCGGGCGCGCAGCGAGGAGCAGCGCGCGGCCCGTCGCCAGGCAATCCTGGAGACGACCTCGGCGATGCTCGACGAGATGCCGGTGGCCGACGTGACCCTCAACGAGCTGAGCCGGCGGGTCGGCCTGGCCAAGACGGCGGTGCTGCGCTATTTCGAGTCCCGCGAGGCGGTGCTGCTCGACCTCCTCGACGACCGGACGACGACCTGGCTGGCCGAGCTGGAGCAGGAGTTGACCCGGGGCGTCGAGCCGGACCGATCCGCGTCGGAGCGGGCCGAGCAGGTGGCCGACGTGCTCAGCCGGTCGCTGGCCGCCGAGACGGTGCTCTGTGATCTCTTCGGCGCGCAGGGCGGAGTGCTCGAACACAACGTCTCGGTCGAGGCGGCCCGCCGGCACAAGCGGGCCTCGCTGGTCAACCTCGCGGCGATGGCCGGCCTCATCCGCCGGCACCTGCCCGAGGTCGGCGACCGCGCCGACCTGTTCTGCCTTCAGGTCCTCATCGTAGCCGGCGCGTTCTCCGCCTACAGCACGCCACCGCCGAGCCTGCTCGCCGTCTACGAGTCCGAGCCGACGCTCGCGGTCTACCACATCGACCCGCAGACAGCCCTGCGCATCGCGATCATCACGCAGCTCGTGGGCGTCCTGCCGCGCGCCTGACTCCGACCCACCCCGGCCGTTCCGGGCTGAGCCTCGCGATATTCGGTGGCCCTGGGGCTTCGTCCGGTCTATCGTGGCCCGCCGTGCTGTCAAACGAAGAGATCATCGGACGGGCCCTGGATCGGATCGAGGCCGGGTACGTCTTTCCGGCGAAGGTCGCGGACATCGACGCCACGATCCGGCGTCGTCTCGCGGCGGGCGAGTACGACGACCTGGACGGGCCAGCGCTCTGCGAGACGGTGACCGCCCACCTTCAGCAGGCGTGCCCGGACAGGCATCTGCGGCTGCTGTGGTCGGACCAGCCACAGTCGCTGGATCCAGCGGACGAGGACGGGGGCAAGGCGGCGTTCCTCGCGCTGCTCCGGACGGAGAACCAGGGCGTCCGCCGGGTCGAGCAGGTGGACGGCAAGGTCGGGCTCATCGACCTGCGGCGCATCGCGTACGCCGACGCGGGGGCCAGCGTGATCGGCGCGGCCATGCAACTGGTCGCCCTCAGCTCGGCGCTCATCCTGGACCTGCGCGCGTGCTCCGGCGGAGCGCCGGAGGGAGCCGCGATGTGGTGCAGCTACTTCTTCCGCGACGACCAGGTGCACCTCAACGACTTCTACGAGCGTTCCACCGGCGCCACCCGCCAGTTCTGGACCGCCGCGCACCTTCCCGCGCCGCGCTACCTGGACCGCCCGGTCTTCGTGCTCACCAGCGCGACGACGTTCTCCGGGGGCGAGGACGTCGCGTACACCCTCCAGGCGCACGGTCGAGCCGTCGTCGTCGGTGAGACGACACGGGGCGGCGCCCATCCGACGGCCCGCCACGCGGTCACCGAACATATCCTGGTGACCGTTCCGACCGCCCGGACCATCAACAGCGTCACCGGGACCAACTGGGAGGGCGTCGGAGTGGTCCCCGACGTACCCGTGCCGGCCGACCAGGCGCTCGACACGGCGCTCAAGGCCATCGCGGACGCCTAGGGCATGCGGCCGAGACCGGATGCCGTCATGCCGGGGACCTGTCTGACGTCCTCGACCTCGTACCGGGCCACCGACGGCAGTGAGCTGCCCCTGTTGGTCTTCGAGCCGGGTGACGGCACACCGCCGCGCGCGGGCGTCGTCCTGTTCCACGGCGGCGCCCTGCGCGGCGGATCACCCCACGGGCTCGCGCCGCACTGCCGGGCGCTGGCGTCGCGGGGAATCCTCGCGGTGTCGGCCGGGTACCGGCTGCTCGGTCTCGGCGCGACCAGCATCGACGACTGCCTCGCCGACGTGCGGCGCGCGGTCGCGCAGTTCGGCCGACTGGCGGCGTCGCGCGGGCTCGCTGCGTCGCAGCTGGCCTCGGGTGGCAGCTCGGCCGGCGCGCACCTGGCGATGCTGGCGGCCCTGACGCCGTCCCGCGCGGCACCGGAGCCCGGCGTCGCGGCCGTGGTGGCCCTCAACCCGGCGGGACTCAACCTGGGCGTCCGCACGCCCGACGCGCAGCGCCGCCTGGAACGGCAGGTTGGCCTCGACGCGGGCAGGTTGATTGAGTATTCGCTGATCGAGCGGGTCCGGCCGGGCAATCCGCCGACGCAGATCCACCACGGCACCCGCGACGAGGTCGAGCCGATCGACTGCGCGCGGCGCTTCCGCGACGCGATGGCGCGCGCCGGCAACGAGTGCGCCCTCCTCGAGTACGAGGACGCCGAGCACGGATTCCACTACCCCGGCGACGGCGGGCACTTCGACGACGTCATCGACGCCACGGCGCTGTTCCTCCTCGGCCGCCCGGGAAGGAGGAACACCGCGCACGGCGGCTCCGCGGGATCGGAGGTCGCTAGGCGTCGCGGCGCAGTGTGAACCAGAAGGTCGGCACCGCGTTGGTGCCCGGTGTGACGTCGACAAGTGCCCAGCCGGGGAACCTGGCGCGGACTTCGTCCGCGGTGACGCCGGCCGCCCACGACGCGATCTCGGTGGTCGGATTGTCGAGTGGCTCGGGGCCGTACCCGAACATCAGCAACAGTGCCCCGGGAGCGGCGCGGTGGGTGAGCCCGGCAGCGTAGGCGTCGCGGCGATGCAGTGGAATTCCGCAGTAGCAGCTCAGGTCGAAGAACAGGTCGAAGGGGCCCGGCACGTCCAGCTCGTCGAGGCGGGTGGCGTCTCCGTGCCGCACCCGTACCGCCACTCCCGCCGCCGCGACCTTCTCCCTGGCCAGGTCGACGGCGCTGTCGATCAGATCCACGGCGGCCACCTCCCAGTCGTGCCGCGCGAGGTAGACGGCGTTGGTCCCCGTGCCGCAGCCGAGTTCGAGGGCCCTACCGGGCGGCAGCGCGTTGCGCCCCTCCACCAGGTCGACCAACTCGGGCGGTGTCACGCCGGTGTCCCATGGCGGCCTGCCGGCGCGGTAGTAGCTCTCCAGTGCGCGGTGAACCGCTTCCTCCTCCTGGTCCCGCTGCGGGGAGGCCGGGGCGGGGGCCGACCCCTGGGCGGCATTGGGCTGCGTCATCGTCTCCTCCAAGAATTTAGAGTTAAACTCTAGTGACATACTCTGAAGATAGGCTCGCATCATGAACACGGTCAAGAGGCCGGACAAGCGAGCCGAGCGCTCGCACCGCACCCGCCAGAAGGTCATCGACGCGGCTCGCGAGCTGTTCGTCGCGCAGGGGTACGGGGCGACGAGCCTGCAGGAGGTGGCGGATCGTGCGGGGGTGGCCGTCCAGACGGTCTACTTCGTCTTCCGTAACAAGCGCACCCTGTTCAAGGACGTCGTCGACACGTCCATCGCCGGGGACACCGAGCCGGTCGCCACCATGGACCGGGAGTGGTTTCGCGCCGCGTGCGCCGAGCCCACCGCAGCCGGGCAGTTACGCGCACACGTGCACGGCACCGGCGAGATCCTGGGCCGGGTCGCCCCGACCATGCCGCTCATCGCGGCTGCCGCAGCCACCGACCCGGAGATCGCCGCACAGTGGACGGATGGCCCCGACCCGCGTTACACGGTGCAGTACGCAGCGGCCGAAGCCCTCATGGGCAAGCCCGACGCCCGCCCCGGCCTCTCCGTCGACATGGCGGCTGACCTGCTGTTCGGCCTGCTCAGCCCGCAGCTCTACCTGATCTTCGTCCGCGACCGCGAGTGGTCACCGGAGGCGTGGGAAGAGTGGGCCCGCACCGCCCTGACCACCCAACTCTGCGCCGACCCCGACTGACCAGCCGCCGAGCGCGCGCGGTGGTCGTAGCCAGACCGGCCGGTGTTCACTCGTACTCAAGAAAATTAAGGTTTGCCTCTTGGAAGTTGAGGATTCTTAAGCTACAACTTTAAGTATGACAGAGCAGGCGATGGACTGGCAGGAACTGACCAGCCTGACGCGAGGCCAGCCGTTCGTCGTCGAGCGCGTGCGCCTGGCGAGCAACGGCGTCGCGATCGAGGGCGCGTTCGAGCTACCGCAACTGGCCCAGCTCAACGTCGAGGATCAGGTCTTCGTCACGGCGTTCGTGCGCTGCCACGGGTCGATCAAGGAGATGGAACGCATCTTCGGGGTGAGCTATCCGACGATCAAGTCACGGCTCAACCGGATCACGCAGATGCTCGACTTCGTCGAGACCGATCCCGCGCCGTCCCGGGCCGACATCATCGACCGGTTGCGCCGCGGTGAGATCACGGCGCAGCAGGCGTTGGCCGAGCTGGACGGCCGCTCATGATGCCCCAACTGGTGACCGTCAGGGTCAATCGCCCCGCCCGCCGACCCGTCCGTTTCTGGGTTCCGGTGCTCCCCGTGGTGCTCGTACTCCTGCCGGTTCTGGTCCTGGTCGTCCTCGCGGCGATCGTGGCCTGCCTCGTGTTCCGCATCCGCGTGGTGCGGGCGCTCGGCGCCGGATGGCGCGTGGTCTCCGCGCTGCCCGGCGCCCGCTTCGACATCGAGCAGGGCCACTCGGCCGTGCTCGTGGCCATTCGATAGGAGAGGTTCGCATGACCGAACAACGCAAGGACATCCTCGACATGCTTGCCGCCGGCAAGATCACTGCCGAGGAGGCGGAGCAGCTCATCGCCGCCCTCGAACGGGACCAGGCACCGGCGGTGGCGGGTGCCGACGCCCGGCCCAAGGGGAAGGTGAAGTACCTGCGGGTGGTGGTGGATGCCACCGACAACGGCGAGCCGTCGCGGGTCAACGTGCGGGTGCCGCTGCAACTGCTGCGGGCCGGCGTGCGGCTGGCGGCGCTGGTGCCGCCGCAGGCCCTGGTCAAGGCCAACGCCTCGCTCAGCGACTCGGGTGTGCCGATCGACCTGACGCAGCTCAAGCCCGAGCAGTTGGAGGCGCTCGTCGAACACCTCGACGACGTGACCGTGGAGGTGGACTCCCCCGATGCCACCGTGCGGGTCTTCTGCGAATAGCCGCCGTCCGACGGGACGGCCCCTCGAGAGGGTGCTGCAACACCCTCCCGAGGCTGCGCCCGCCGCAGCGGAGCGCAGGTGAAGTGCCAACCTGAAGTCTAGCCACTCCTCCACGACCAGCGAAGGGACCACTCGGGCGAGTGGTCCCTTCGCCGCATCCCGCCGCTGCGCGCCCGCCCGTCCGCTTGCCGATCCGCCCACTCGCACGCCAAGATCCGCGCAACTTCCCTGTTACTGCTGCCTCCGCCACCCGGGAGACAGCAACATCCCTGATGTTGTGCGGATCTTGGGAGCGGATCAGCGTGGCGGAGGCACGCTGATCCGCGAGCGGGGACTCGCCGACCTGGTCAGCCCGCCCGGCGGAAGGATCGCGATCACGACTCGCGCTTGGCCTTGCTGCGCCGGGGCCGCCGACGAGGGGTTTCGCCGCCGCCGGCAAGCCGGGTGAAGGTCAGCATGTTCGCCAGCGCCACGGCGACGATCGCGAGGCCGACCTGGATCGCGAGCACGATCCAGTCCCAGCGCAGCACCCACACCTTCACGCCGGCGTCGTCGTCGACGTGCAGGGCCCGGGCGACCACGGTGCCCAGCACCGCCGAGCCGACGCCGAGAACGAACGTGGCGAAGATGCCGATCCGCTGCCGCCCCGGCAGGATGAGCCGGCCGAGCAGGCCGACGAGTGCGCCGATGAGCACCGCGCCGAGATAACCGGTTACCAACATTGCTGTCTCTCCCCTTCCAGCAGTGTCGGAATACATGCCCGGATCTCACGTTCGCGGAAACCCGACCCCCGATACGCTGACGGGCCTTTCACCCCTTTGCGAAGGACGTACATGGCCCGCCCCTACCGCCCCGGACCGAAGCAGTTCGTCTTCACCGCCGGTGACGGCACCACGCACCAGGTCTCGGTGAGCGACCCGCAGGAGGCCTACGTGGCGTTCTCCGCGTTCTTCCGGGGCCGCGAGTCCGCCACGTACACGATCAGGGACGAGCCAGCGCGGCAGACTTTGGTGCTCATGCCCCACCTGGGAGTGATCTCCCGGATCGAGGAGGCGGACCCGCCCCGGTCGGCACACCTGCGGATCGATCGGCCCAACCGGTACCTGCCGAGCGCGATGCTGTTCTTCGAGAACGGCTATCGCGGCCTCGACCACTTCGGCCAGTGGTTCGCCGACCTCGCCGACCTCGACGCGGCACCGGAGGACCGCGGTGCCGCCCGCGCCGCCACCATCACGACGGAGGCGGCGGCGCTCGCAGAGGTCGCCCGGATCTGGGCGGACTCGGGCTACGTCGACCCCAGCGACAGGTACTACGTCTTCTTCGACGGGCACGACGTCGACGACGACCGCGCCGACGGGGCTGCTCTGCTGCCGCTGATCGAATTCCTCGGCCTCGAACGGGTCGACACCCCGGCCGAGGCCGCCGGGGGCGAGGTCTGGGTACGCACCGACCCACGCCTGGTCGCCGAGTGTGCCCGCTGGTCGTGAACAGTCAGCCCGACCAGCATCGGCAGGTCAGCGGCGTAGGCAGAAGGGATGGCCGGCCGGGTCACGCAGGACGCGATAACGGTCCGGCGCGAACTGCTGCTCTTCCTTGACCGCGCCGAGTTCGATCGCGCGCGCCTCAGCGTCGTCGAGGCTGTCGGGGTCATCGGCGGCCAAGTCGAAGTGGATCTGCTGCGACCGCTCACCCGAGGGCCAGGTCGGTGGCTGGTAGCCGTCGACGCGAACGGCGCCGAGCAGCAGCGGCCCCGCCTTGACCGCACAGAAGTCCGGTGTCTGGACCGCGACCTCACCGTCGAGCATGGCGGCCCAGAAGCGGGCCAGGTCGGCCGGGTCGGGGCAGTCCAGGTTGATCGCGGCGATGTGAGCTACCGGCATGGCTCCTCCAGAGGGCGGGACGCTGATCGACTCTAGCACCCAAAATGACGGTTCACTCTTTTTACTCGGCCATCTCATCGGGCCGCCGCCCGACGCCGGGACGAACGCTCGCGGGCCGGCAGCGATCGGGCCCGCCTAGTCGTTGATGATCGCCATCAACGCGGCGGCATAGGGCGCGGGGTCCACGTCGCCGCGGACCGCCAGTTGCAGGCTATAACTGACGCAGAGGGCCACGAAGGCTTCGGCGATTTGTCCCGCCCGTGGGCGCTGGCGGTCCGGCACCAGCTCGGCGATCGCGGCCCGCATGGCCGAGAGCTGTCGTTGCACAACGGCCGCCAGCAGCGGCGACACCGCCGCCTCGGCGTAGATCTGGGCAACCAGCCGGGCGTGGTGGGTGTCCCGGGCCTGGGTACGCACGTACTCGAGGAAACCCCCCACCGCCTCGGCGGTGAGCGCCCTCGGCAGCGCGTCGGTCCCCTGTTCGCAGACCGCGACGACGATCTCGTCCTTGCTCGTGAAGTACCGGTAGATGGCTCCGTTCGAGAGCCCGGACTCGGCGACAATGTCGGCCATCGACGTGTGGGCGAAGCCGTGGCTGGCGAACCGGGCGCGGGCGGCGTCCACGATCTGCTGGCGGCGAGAGTCGAGATGGGCTTGACTGACCCTGGGCATAAAGAGTGACCCCTCGTTTTTCTTGCTACTGTCGAGAGCGTACCTCCTCGCACCGCAACTCAGGAGCCCGCCATGCGCTACCAGACCTTCGGCCGTCTTACCGGACTGCGCGTGTCGCAGTACGCGCTCGGGACGGCGAACTTCAGCACCTCGGACGCCGGCGCCGGCCCGGAGGCCTCGCGACAGATCTTCGGGGCCTTCGTCGAGGCCGGCGGCACCACGTTCGACACCTCCAACCTCTACCGGGACGGGGAGGCCGAGACCGTGCTGGGCGGGCTGCTCGGGCGTCAACGGGACGACTTCGTGATCATCACCAAGTACAGCGGGAGCAGGCAGGCCCCGCCGCGCCCCGGCACGACCGGCAACAGTCGCAAGATCATGGTTCGGTCTCTCGACGCGAGTCTGCGCCGTCTGAACACCGACTACGTCGACATCTTCATGCCGCACTTCCCCGACGGTGTCACGCCGATCGAGGAGATCCTGGCCGGGTTCGACGACCTGATCCGCTCCGGCAAGATCCTGCACGGCGCGCTGTCCAACTTCCCCGCCTGGCGGGTCGCCGGTGCCGCGGTCCACACCGACCTGCGCGGCCTGGCACCCCTGGTCGGCATACAGACCGAATACAGCCTGGCCGAGCGATCCGCCGACCGGGAGCTGCTGCCGATGGCGCAGGCCCACGGCCTGGGCGCGATCCTCTACTCCCCGCTGGCCGGCGGCCTGCTGACCGGCAAGTACCGGCAGGGCGCACCGGGCCGGCTGACCGCCCGGGGCGACGCGGTCGAGGGCACGGCGCAGCGCACCGCTGTCGTCGACGCCGTACTCGCGATCGCCGAGGAACTCGGTGTGAGCGCGGCCCAGGTCTCCCTGGCCTGGCTGCGTCGCCGGGCGGCACTGGCCTCCACGGCCATGATCCCGATCGTCGGCCCGCGCACCCCGACCCAGTTGGAGGAATACCTGAAGTCTCTCGACCTCGACCTCAGCGACCAGCACTACCGGCGTCTGGACGACGTCAGCGCCATCCGGCCCGGCGCCCCGCACGAGGATGTCGCGGCCGCGCTGGATCAGGGCGTCGACGGCGACCGCACCCTGCTCGACCGTCCTGTCGTTCCCGCCATCTGATGCCGGAAGTTCGTCGCGGCGAACTGCACGTGACCCGGAATTCACCGGTCCTTGCGCAGCAGGAGGGTCACCGCCTCGCCGTCGGCCGTGCCGAAGGCGCCGTCGGTGGGGTGGCCCAGCGCGGCGCCGAGGGTGCGTACGTGCAGGTCGACCACCGCCTCCACCAGGTCGGCCAGCACGGACACCGCACCCCGGCCCCGTCGCCAGCCCACCACGCACAGACCGAGGCCGACGACCGCCGCGGGCCACCACAGCAGGCCGAGCGCCAGGTACAGCAGCCCCCAGCCCACCCGTCGGGCGGCGGCGGCGAAGTCGGCCTGCGCGAGGGCGAGCGGCCCCCGGGTCTCCTCGGGCAGCAGCAACCACAGCCGGGGCCACGCGGCGGCCAGGTCCAGGCCGTAGCCGGCCCGCACCCGTACCGCCGTGGCCTGCATCCGGTCACCGATCCAGGTCGGCCGGTCCGGCTCGGTCAACGCGATCCGGTCGCAGGCGCGGGCGAGCGCCTGGGTGTCCGGCAGCGGTCCGGCGGCGTCGGCGGGCGACCGCAACCGGCGTGCCTTGTCCCGCAGGGCGTTCTCGTACCGGTCCATGGCGGCGTTCCACCGGCGTCGCCGCCGGCGGGTCACGGCATCGCCGACCCGACCCCAGTCCTGCGTCCACAGGGCCACGACCAGGCGTTCCAGACTCTGGGCGGCCATCGCGGCGACGACACCGCCCAGCACGACACCGAGCACGATCAGCAGCGCGGATCCGGTGCTGCGCGTGGGTGACCCGAGGGCGAGCCGGTCCACCTCCCGCCGCAGCAGCGCCAGGTCCCACCAGTGGGCGTGGCCGAGCCGCAGCGCCACGGCGGCCATCGCCACGAACACCACACCGGGCAGCGCCAGTGCGGCGAGCCACCGCTCCGCCAGCTTGCCGCCGAGCGAGGCGATGAGCGCGTTCACCGGTCCATCCGGAACGCCGGCAGCGGGCAGTCCCACACGGCGCAGCGCGGTGGCGGGCCGCCGTCCGGCCGAGGTATCTCGACCCGGTCGCACAGGTCGGCGGGGCACACCTGGACCACCTCCGGGCGGCGGCCGCGGATGCCGGCCAGCGGCAGGTAGCGGTCTCCCCGGACGGTCGTGTCGCCACCGACCAGCCCGGCGAGGCGCATCAACTCGGTCACCTCGGCCAGCACCGCGTCCACGCCCTGGTCGGACAGCGAGCGGTCACGCAGCCGCGTCAGCGCGCGGGTCGGCTCCGGGCCGAGCAGGTCGCCCACCTGCGCGATGTCCGCGCAGATCCGGGCCAGCCGGGTCGCCCGGTCGTCGTCGAGTCGCCTGTCCGGAACCGATTGACTCATCGGCTGATTATCCCCTGTCGATGTGGCGTCCGGCTGGCAGGCTGGGGAGCGACCGCGAGGGGAAGGTGTGCCGGTGAGTCGCTACGCGAGGGACACCGTCGACCACTGGCGTCGGGTGGCGGCCGGGCAGCGGCGCGGCGAACGGCGTTGGACCGAGGCCCAGGTGGAGCTGGGGGCCGCGCTGCTCGACCGGTACGAGGCGGACCGCGCACGGGAGGGCCTGATCGAGGCCACCGTCGTGCTGGAGGCCGCGATCCGCACGATGGCCGACTCCTTCCTGGCCGAGGAGTTGGGTACGACGCACGGTGTCCGCGCGCTGACCACGTACACCGATGTGCTGCTGGCCAGGGCCCGGATCGAGAGTGCGCCGCAACTCCTGGACATCGCCGAGCAGTATCTGCAGTTCGCCGAGGACGCCTCGGCCGACCTCGGCAACAGCGCGGTGCTGATGCTCAAGAAGTGCCAGGTCTATCGGGTCCGGCACGACTTCGACGGCTCGGTCGACACGCTCTACCGGCTCACTTCCATCGCCAACATGGCCGAGAACTGGATCAGCGCGGAGCACCTGCCCGCGTTGCGGGGCATCCACGCGGAGGCGCTGGTGCGCGCCTACCAGCTCACCGGGGTGGAGGACTACGTCGACGAGGCGTTGGAGCTGCTGTCCTCGGTGGACGCCGTCGGGCCCCACCAGGACCAGATCGTCGTGCTGCGCGCCCGGTGCCTGCTGGCCCGGGCGTCCGGGACCACCCACACCGCCGACGTCGAACGGGCCGTCGCGGTGCTGCGGGAGCACACCCCGCAGGGCAACGATCCGCGTTTCCTGCTGGGGCAGACATTGCTCACCCTGGTCGACCGCACCGGCCGCGCCGAGTTGCTGGGCCAGGCCTGGGAGGAGTTCGCCGCCGTGGTGAACACCGTCGGAGAGCGGCATCCGCACCATCGGACGGCGCTCGCCAGCCTCTCCACCGTCGGCATGAAGACGCACCAGTTGACGGGCGACGTCTCCGCCCTGGAAGTGGCGATCGGCCTGCTGCGCCGAGCGCTCGCGCTGTCCGTACGCGGCGAGGCCAACCACGCGTCGTACCTGGACCAGTTGGGCTACAGCCTGCGGTTGCTCTACGACGCCACCGGGGAGCCCGCCTACCTGGAGGAGTCGCTCGCCCTGCTGCGCGAGGCGCTGGACGCCCTGCCCGCGCGCGATCCGCAGCGGGTCGAGACCGGCTTGTCCATCGCCCAGGCGTTGCGGGCGACGTACCTGCGTACCGGCGAACCCGCCCTGCTGACCGAGGCCGCGGAGCGGGCGCTCGCCGCCGGCCGCATCGAGTCCGGCGCCGTGCCGGTCCGGATTCAGGCCTTCGACAAGGCGGCCTACACGCTGACCGCGCTGGATCGGTGGCGGGAGGCGGCGGACGCCTTCGACGAGGCCATCACGTTGCTGCCCCGGCTGGCGTCGCGCGGGCGTACCCGGCACGACCAGTACGCCGACCTCGGTTCGACGGCCGGGCTGGCGGCGACCGCCGCCTCCTGCGCGATCGGCGCGGGGCAGCCGGAGCGGGCCTTGGAGCTGTTGGAGCGTGGGCGGGGTCTGCTGCTGCACCAACGGTTGACCGCGGACGGCGAGTGGGCGGCGCTCCAACGCGCCGACGGGCGTCTGGCGGCCGACTTCCAGCGGATGCGCCGCGACTTCGAAGCGCCGGCTCCCGAATCGTCCCGGCCCACCACCTTCGGTCGGGACCGGGAGACCGAGTGGAACGTGCTGCTGACGACGATCCGGGAGCTGCCCGGCCTGGGTGACTTCCTGCGCCCGCCCACCGCACGGCAACTGCTCGACCAGGTCGACGGGACCGTGATCGTGCCGATCGCGAGCGAGTTGCGGTGCGACGCGCTCATCCTGCGGGAGCACCGCGTAACGGTGCTGCCGCTGCCGGATCTGTCGCTGAGCGACGCGGTGACGCAGTTGCGGCTGCTCCAGCAGGCCACCACCACGGCGTCCGATCCGTCGGTGGACGCGCGGAGCCGTCTGCGCGCCCAGTCGGTGCTCGGCGGCGTACTCAATTGGTTGTGGTCTGCCCTGGTCGAGCCGGTGCTGGACGCGATCGGCGCGCCCGGGGCGGTCGGCGAGCTGCCGCGCGTCTGGTGGTGCCCGGTCGGCCCGCTGGCGTTCTTTCCCCTGCACGCCGCGCAGGCCGAAGCCGGCCGGTCCGCCCTCGACCGGGTGGTCTCTTCCTACACCCCGACGGTGACCGCGCTCGCCCGGCGACGCACCGCGCAGCGGCAGTCCCGCCGCGACGCCCGGTCCTGCGTCGTGGCGATGCGCGCCACCCCCGGCGGTCTGGGCGCGCTGCCCAGCGCCGAACGCGAGGCCGCGTCGGCGGCGCGGGCGCTACCCGGGGCGTGGCTCGGGATGGACGCGCGGGCCACCCGGGAGGAGATCCTGGACCGGCTGGCCGACTCCGCGTACGCGCACTTCGCGTGCCACGCCGTGGCCGATCCGCACGACCCGGCGCAGGGCCGGCTGCTCGTGCACGACCACCAGGACAGCCCGCTCACCGTGGCCGACGTGTCCCGGCTCGACCTGGAGGCGGAGTTCGCCTTCCTGTCGGCCTGCGCGACCGCCCAGGCCCCGCCGACCCTTGTCGACGAGGCGCTGCACATCACCGGCGCCTTCCAACTCGCCGGGTTCCGGCACGTCATCGGCACCCTGTGGGAGGTCGACGACGCGATCTCCCTCGCCCTGACCACCGCCTTCTACGCGCACGGCGACGCGACCTCATCGGCCGCATACGCGCTGCACTCGGCCGTACGCGGGCTGCGGGACCGCTATCCGCTCGCGCCGACGCTGTGGGCGGCGCACATCCACACCGGCGGCTGACCCTCCGGCGGGATCAGCGGGTACGCCGGACCAGCGCGCGGGCCCTTTCCGTGTCGGGATGGGTCGGGCCGTGTACGCGTTCGCACCCGGCCAGCGCGGCCCGCGCCGCGCTGCCGGCCCGCCGGTCACCCGCCTCGATGAGCAGTTGGGCGAAGAGCATCCGCATCTCCAGGGTTCCGGGATGATCGACGCCCCGGCCCCGCTCACTGTCCGGCAGCGTGTCGGCCAGCAACCGGATCGCCTCAGCCGGCCGCCCCGCCCCGGCGAGCGCCCTGGCGAGGGAGTGCCGGGCGTGCAGCGAGACACCGTCGGTGTTGTTGAGCGCGCGCCCCGCGTCGTCGGCGAGCGCCTGGGCCGGGTCGACCGCCTCGGCCGCCCGGCCGGAGTCGAGCAGGACGACAAGCAGGTTGCTGCGCGCCTGCAGCGTCACCGGGCTGGTGGGCCCCAACGTCCTGGTCATCCGTCGGACCACGTCCCGCAGGGCCCGCTCGGCGGGCTGGCTGTCGCCCCGCAGGTGTTGAAGGCCGGCCAGTTTCATCTGGCAGGCCAGGGTGTCCGCGTCGTCCCGGCCCAGCGTCCGCGCCATACCGTCGGCGACCCGCCGCAGCAGCGGCTCGGCCTCGTCCATCCGACGCAACTCGATCAGCAACCAGCCGAGGTTGTTGCCGCTGCGCAACGTCTCGGCGTCGTCGTCGCCCAGCACCCGGCGGCGTGCCTCGTAGACGTCCCGTTGCACCAGTTCCGCCTCGGCGTGCGAACCGCGCTGCCACAACGCGAAGGCCAGGCTGTGCTTGGTGCGCAGGGTGTCGGGATGCTCCGCCCCCTGCGCCGAGCTGCGCAACCCGACGACCTCCTGGTACACGGTCACGGCGTTGTCGACGTCCCTGGTACGCATCAACTCCTGCGCGTAGCGGTGTCCCGCGTCCAACGTCCGCGGGTCGGCCCCGCCGTACTGCTCGTGGAAGGCGTGGTACTGCAACCCGAAGGCCGTCGGACCACCGATGGTCTGCGTCGCCGGTGGACGACCGCCGCCGCTGACGGTGATCTCGATGACCGGGCCGGTCGGCTCCGGTCCACGCGGTGGCTCGTCGTCACGCTTACGGCTGCGGTTGAACCATCTGCCCACTGCGCGCACCTCCGGCGGTGTCGACAGCCTCACGGCCCGTCCATACAGGAGACCACGTGCGCGGGCACCTCGCCGACCCCAAGATTCGCGCGACTTCCCCGATGTTGCGGCATGCACGGTCGGGGATACCGCAACATCGGTGATCCCGCGACCTGCCGCCCGTCGCAACCGGGGCGATCAAGAAGTGGCGACGGCACCCGCCGGTCGGTACGTCATCAGGACGACCCCGGAGGCGAAGGGTTCGGCGGACACCAGCTCCAGTCGTACGGGCGGCTGACCGCTGTCGAACAGCGCCTTGCCCTGGCGGAGGAAGACGGGGTGCACGAGGAGATGGATCTCGTCGATCAGCCGGAGATCGGCAAGGGACCGGATCACGCTGAGGCTGCCGTAGACCACGATGTCCCCGCCGGACCCGCGCTTGAGCTCGGCGATCTCGTCGGGGTCGATACGGGCCAGTCTCCGGGTGTTGTGCCAGGTCGCGGTGTTGCCGGAGGCGGAGACGACGATCTTCTCCAGCGCGTCGACGCGCTGGGCATATCCTCGGACCTCGTCCGGTTCGTCGGGGTTCTGGGCGGCCAGCGGCCAGTAGCTGGCGAAGTCGGCGTGGGTGACCCGGCCCAGCAGCAGGCTGCCGGCGTTGTCCACCAGGCTCCGCTCGTACCGCTGAAGTTGCTCGCCGAACAGCAGCCAGTCCATCTCGTCGTCCGGACCGGCGACGAACCCGTCCAGCGTGGTCCACATCGACACGACTATCTTGCGCATACCCTCGTCCTTTGTGCTGGTTCGGGCTCAGTGACCGCCGCTGAGCGCGGCTCGGACGGGTTCGGGTGTCCGGCTCGGGAACCGCTGCTGGAAATCGACGAGTCCGACCCAGGTGGGGCGCAGGCCGATCCGGACCATCCGCAGGCCCGGCTTGTCGATCGCCTCCAGGTAGGCGGCACCCGCCTCGTCGCCCATCCCGGCGCGCTGGATGGTGGCGTACTCGGGTAGGACGCCGTCGACCTCCGTCAGGGTGACCTGCCCGCGCAGCATGAGCACCTCCGGAAGCCCGTCCGCCGTGTCGATACAGACGGCCACGTCCGGCCTGGCGCGCAGGTCACGGATCTTGTAGGTGCCGGCGAACGCGCCGACGACCAGCTCGTCACCGGTCCAGAGAAAGTTCACCGGGATCAGCCGGGGCGTCAGGTCCCGGCTGGTGTAGGCGAGGCGTGCCACGGGCGCGCCGAGCAGGCGTTGCGCCAGGGCGGTGTCCAGCAGCTTCAGATCACCTTGCGGCAGGTTTGCCGCCTCGGCGTTGGGCAGGCTCATGAGAGTCAACGTAGAGGGTCAACTCCTACAGAACAAGTGCAACTCCTAAATTAGGATCGAGGTAGGCTGACGGTCATGAGCGGCGTGCGTAGCTATGGGGATCCGTGCGGTGTCGCGCGTGGACTGGACGTCATCGGGGAGCGGTGGGCGCTGCTGGTGGTCCGCGACCTCCTGCTCGGCCCCCGGCGTTTCAACGACCTGCTCGGCGGCCTGCCCGGCGTGAGCCCCAACGTGCTGAGCCAGCGGCTGCGCCAACTGACCGAGCAGGGCGTCGTGCAACGGCGGGACCTCGGGCCGCCGACGCGGGTCCACCTCTACGAACTCACCGAGTGGGGCCGCGCCCTGGAGCCCATCCTCCTGCAGTTCGGGCGCTGGGGAAGCCAGTCACCGCAGATGCCCGAGGGCGCTCTGGGCGTCGACTCCCTGCTACTCAGCGTCAAGGCGTCCTTCGATCCGGCGCGAGCCCCGGAACTCGCCGGCACCTACGCGTTCCACATCGACGCCGACACGATCCTCGCCGAGGTCGCCGAGGACGCGGTGCAGATCCGTCGCGGCACGGCGCCCGACCCCGACGCGACGCTCACCACCGACATCGACACCCTCCGGGCCGTCTGCGGCTTTGAGATCACCCTCTCGGCGGCAGTGGAGTCGGGCGCGTTGCGCCTCACCGGCGACGAGGACGCCCAGCGGCGCCTCACCGACCTTCTGCTGACCCCGTTCACGTGATGAGGCCGACAAGCATCGCCAGTCGCGCCACGCCGGCCGGCGCCGGGCGACATCGGCGATGAGAGTACGCATCAACGGGCCAGACGCACGGTATCGGCTTGTTGGGCAACTACGCTGCGCACTACTCTCCTGACCGACAGCACTTGTCAGCCGTCCGCTTCTCTGATGGAGGTCACCATGAAGCTGACCAAGCTCTACAAGGATCCCGGCTCGGGTGGGAACGGGTGCCCTACCGTCTACCTCGGAGAGAGCGGGGAGCTTGTCGTTCAGGGGAACCTCATCGACGAGGACACCGTCGGCCAGCTGGAGAACGTTCTTCCTGGTGAAGGCGCGGTGCGGATTCCCGCCCAGGTTCTGCTCGGTGCCATTGAGCGCTACCGCCAGTCCGAGCAGCGGTGATCGAGCGTTGACCCGGTCGTTCACGTCCCTCGATGACGACGAGTTCAACCAGCTGTTCCGCGACTTCCGATACACGGCCTACCGGCTGGAGACGCTTCAGCAATACGACGTGTCGTACGAGCAGGACGAGTTCGCGCGGTTCCTGGCGGGTGAGACCCGCGGCGAGTTTCCGGGGATCGCGGCTTGGTGCGACACCGTGCGGGCGGCGGTGTCGGCGGGCAAGCGCATGCACCGGGTCCATGTCATCACCGAGCCGCTGTCGGATTACGTGCGGTTCGAGTGCGGCTGGGCCTACGAGCACACCGTCGAGGCAGGCGAGGACGTCCGCCTCATCGTGGTCTCCGACGACGACTGGCCGGCCGCGTTACCGCACTACGACTACTGGTTGTTCGACTCAACGCGGCTGGTGGCCATGTACTACGACGAGGAGGGGCGCTTCGTCTCCGGCGAGTTGGTCAGCGAGGCAGATCAGATCGTGCAGGCCAATCTGTGGCGTGATGCGGCCGTCGCGGCATCGGTCCCCTATAGGAAGGTCACAGACCAGCGACAGATCAAGGTCCCATGACTGATCGCTCGCCGACGGGGTGGCAGCGTGCGGGCCTCCAGCCGCCGCGTCAACTTCCCCGCAACGCGACCGGCTTCGTCAACCGCGAGCAGACCCTCACCCGCCTGGACGCGGCATTGCCGAGCGATGAAAACCACTCGGTTGCGGGCCTCCCGATGATCGTGGCTGCCATCGCGGGCGCCCCCGGCGTTGGCAAGACAGCGCTGGCCGTCCATTGGGCTCACCGAGCACGCAGCTGGTTCACCGACGGCGATCTCTACGTCGACATGCGCGGCTACGGCCCTGGTCCAGCCCTCGATGTCGGCCAGGCATTGGACACGTTGCTCCGCGCTCTGCACGTACCGGCGGAGCAAATCCCCACGGACACTGACGGACGTGCTGCCCTGTTCAGGTCCGTCCTGAGCGGCAAGCGCGTCCTGATCGTGGTGGACAATGTGTCCACCGTCGGTCAAGTCCGGCCGCTACTCCCGGCCACACCGACCTGCATGGCGATCGTCACCAGCCGCAGCCGACTTTCCGGCCTCGTGGCACGGGAAGGAGCGTCACGGATGACTTTGGACGTTCTGTCTTCTGACGAGGCAATCGCGCTGCTCAGCGACAGCATCGGCGGGGACCGCGTCGGCGCGGAGCCGCAGGCCGCCGCTGAACTTGCTCGCCGCTGCGCCTACCTCCCCCTCGCTCTGCGGATCATCGGGGAGCGCATCGCCAACTCTCCCCATGTCACCCTCGCGGAGTTCGTGGCAAATCTCGCCCTGGCCGAGCATCAACTTGACGCCCTCGCGGTCGACGATGACGAGCTTTCCGACGTACGGGCGGTGTTCTCGTGGTCCTACCAGACGCTGCCCACCGACACGGCACGGTTCTTTCGACTACTCGGCCTTCACGCCGGCTCCGACATCTCGGCGGCGGCAGCGGCGGCCCTCGCTGGCGTGAGTCTGCCCCGAGCCCGCAGTCTGCTCGACCAGCTCACGGCAGCGCACCTGGTGCAGAACCCCGCCCGCGACCGATACCTGTTCCACGATCTTCTCCGCGCCTACGCGCTCGAACGAGCACAGGCCGAGGAGACGCCCGAGCAGCAGCGCCAATCACGCCGCCGTGTCTACTCCTGGTATCTCTTGATGGCCGAAGAGGGCCGCAAGGTCATTCTGCCGTACTCGCATGCCGTGGACTTGGCCCCAGCCGAACCAGGCGTCGCCCTCGCCGCTCCACGCACGGTGGCCGAGGCGATGGCATGGTTCGAACGTGAGCGGCTGAACCTTCTGGACACCGTCCGGCAGGCCGACGATCTGGGAGAACTCGACATCGCCTGGCAACTGCCGGTGGTCAGCGACGGTTTCTTCGAACTGAGGTCGTACTGGGCCGACTGGCGCGATATCCACCTCATCGGCCTGCGTGCGGCACGCTCGGCCGGATCGCGTCTCGGCGAAGCCGCCAACCTCCGCTGCCTCGGCGACGCCTACTGGCGCACAGGGGAGCGCGCCACCGCGCTCGACTGCTATCACCAAGGCGTCGCCGCGAGCCGTGAGGTCGGCGACCACTGGGTGGAAGGATTTTGCCTTCGCGGCCTGGGCCTTATCCACGAGGAGCTTGGGCAGACCGACGAAGCCATGGAACTCTACCGGCAAGCGCGAGAGGTCTTCCGCCGCCACGACGTCACCCGAGGTGAGGGCATGTCGTTGCTCAGCCTCGGCAACGGGCACCGCGCACGAGGACACTTCGACACGGCCATCGCCCATTACCAGGAAGCAGTCGCCATCCTCGGCAGCATCAACGATGACTGGAGCGTCGCATGGGCCTCCTACCCCCTCGGCCTGGCGTATCAGCAGCTCGGCCGACTCGACGAGGCCCTGGAACGGCACACGCACGCCCTGGATCTGTTCCGCAGGTTCGACGACCGACGCTGCGAAGGACTCACGCTGGCAGCGCTTGGCGACACCCATCACGCCGCAGGCCAGCACGAAGACGCGCAACGCTGTTGGCAGCAGGCACTACAGATCCTCGATCCCCTGGCAGATCCCCATGCTGGTGTCGTTCGCAGCTCTCTCGCGCAGATCGGCAGCGACCAGAGCACCTAACCACGCTCGAGTGCCGTCGTAGCGCCGGCAGGCGTCGCGTCAACTACGCGGGGGCTGCCGCATGCCGTCGCCGACGCCGGTTGCGAAGCTCATGGGTGACGCCCCAGAGCCCGACGAACACGAGCGCTATCCCGCCGAGCGCGACCAGATACTCCGCCCCGTCTCGGGACACCCACAGCCGGCCCCGCTCCGGGGCATCCGGCGAGTAGAGGACCGTGACGGAGTCACCGTCGCGGTTGGGGGAACCGCTGCGGGTGACCAACTCCCAGCGGAGCACCTGCCGTCCATCGGGGACGGCGTACTGAAATTCGTAGTACGTCCCATGGCGACTCGCGCGTGGTGGCGTCTCAGATGAGCTGATCACCGTGGCGCTGGTGTAGACCTCCCCCGGCCACCCTCGATGATCCCAAACGATGGTGACGCCGAGACCGGTCACCAGGATTCCGCACATGATTGCCGTCAGTGCGGCCCGCAGCGCCGAGACACCAGTGGGATTGCGGTACTCAGCCATGGCCGAGAGGCTATCCGCGCCACGCAAGGGGTTGCGGGGTGGGCACGATCCCCAGTCCACCGGCTGGCTGATCGCCGGCGTGGCGCAGCGCCCGAGGCAACTCCCGATTGAGGCTGATGACTCTGAGGCATCAAAATACCGCTGAGTCATCAACCTCATCGGAGTACATAGAGGCCCGCCCTGGTGCGACAAACCCGCCGACCAGTCCGAACAGCTCGGTGGGGCGTTCAGCGGGTGAGGCCGACCAGCGTCGCCAGTCGCGCCACGCCGGCCGGCGCCGGCCGCGCCCGCGCACAATCGGCGATGAGGGTACGCGCCAGAGGCCGCCCCCGAACCTCGGCCGGCGCGACACTGTCCGCGTCGACCAGAGCGCGCGCCGCCCCGCGCAGGTCCCCGGCGTGCACGTACACCCGCGCCGCGTCGAGCAGGTAAGCGCCCCGATACTCGGCCGGCAACCACCGCCAGCCCTCCCGCCGCACCACGATCGAGTGCCGTCGTAGCGCCTCCACCGAGTTGTCCCGCGCGTTCGCCAGCAGCACCCGTACCAGCTCGACGGCGACCGGGCCGAAGCTGGTGCGATGCTGATCGTCGTACCCCCGAAGGTTTGCGGCGACGCCCGCGGCCCGGTCGGTCAGCGCGGCGGCGTGCCGGTGCTCGCCGCAGCCGGCGGCGGCGAGGGCGGCCTGGAGCAGCAGCGTCCCGCCCACGGCCCACTCCCCCGCCGACCGCCGCGGCCGGACGTGGTTCGCGGCGGCGAGCGTCGCGGCCAGGGCCAGGCGGTCACGGCGCGACGCGCGCAGCGCCTGCCCGACCGACACGGCCGCCGTCGCCGCGAGGACCGGGTCGTCACCGGCGACGCCCATCGCCCGGTCGGCGGCCAACCAGGCAAGATCGGCCTCGCCGAGTTTGACCAGCAGCGACGAGGTGATCCGGTACGCCGACACCAGCAGCTCCGCCGACCGCGCGCCCTGGGCGGCGTCGAGCAGACCCGGCAGCACCCGCAGCAACTCCCCGTAGTGCGCATGCTGATAGGTCAACCAGGCGTGCCCGACCTGCCCTCTTGCCTCTTCCGGCGTCTGCTGGGTGGCTTCCGGGGTGTCGTAGCGGGCGAGCGCGGCCCGGATGTCGTCCACCCCGTCCGGCGTGCCCGCCGGAGTGCTGGGCGGCTGGCCGAGCAGCGCCTCCGGTTCGACGCGCAGGACGTGGGCCACCTCCTGAATGACCGAGTACCGGTCCAGGGGGCGGACACCCCGCTCGATCTTGTCGACCCAGCTCTTCGACCTGCGCAGCCGGTCGGCCAACACCTGCTGGGTCATCTGCCGCCGTACCCGCCAGCTCGCCACCCGTCGCCCGATCGGGACGTCATCCCCTGTCACGCCGCCACCGCCGGTCCGGGACCGCGCGGGTCGTGTCCTCCACGGGTACGCGCTCCGCCTCGGCCTGCGCGAGAATGCGCTGCTTGGCCGCCTCCCGCTCGGCAGCTTCAGCCTGTTCACCCTTGCTCGTCGGTTCGTCGCCTGGCATGCCCACCTCCCTGACCAGTGGGTACGGCATCAGCTATCCAACGCCGTCACCCACCGTCATCGTCGATGCGGCATTCAGTGCCGTACCAGGCGAAACGCGTCCGTTACGGCGTAGCGGACAGGCGAAGGTGGTGACCCGTCTCGGCCACTTCACGGGCGAGTTCTCGGTAGGCTGCGGCAAGGGCGATGGCGTCTGCTGCCGCGAGGGTTTCGCGCGCCGCCGCCACGTCCCCGGCCTGCGCCTGCGCGACGGCGAGGTGCATCAGGTTGCGGCCGTGCCACTCCGCGCCGCTGGCTTCCTCACTGACGCCCGCGACGCCAGCCGTCAGCAGTTCCAGCGCGCGATCGTTCGCGCGACTGTCGGCAGCTCAGAAGCCAAGCCGCCCGCTTCGGTCGACTACGCGCTCACGTCCGATCAATACGACGCCAAGTAACGACTCAGGTATACGGGTGCTTCCGCCCGTCCGCGGACGACAATGCCGATAGTTCAGACGTGACGGCGACAGTCGGCAGCGTTAGCGTGACGGATGGCAATCCTTGACCCGCAGGGGTTGGAGAGCTGCCACCAGCCGACCTGGGGTGATCGCGATGACTGAAGTGTCGTTCTCGGAGCGCATGCGCCAGCTTCGCGGCCAGCGTGGTCTGTCACTGCGTGAGCTTGCGAAGCAGACCTACTACGGCAAGTCCTACCTGCACGAGCTGGAGACCGGCGCGAAGCCACCCACCGCTCATGTCGCCCGACACGTCGACGACGCTCTTCACGCCGGTGGTGAGCTGTCCGCACTGGCCGCAACGCGTCAGGGCATCCGCCGTCGTGTTTTCGTCGCCGCCGCCGGCGTTACTGCCGCACTCCCACAAACCCTGCTCGCCCACGGTCGACATGTCGGGAGTGGCACGCCTGGGCAGTTGGCCGAGCGAACGGCGAGATTACGCCGGCTCGACAACTATCTCGGTGGCGCTGACACCCGTCAGATGTACGCGGCCGAGGTGGAGACGACAACGCGACTGATCCAAAACGGCGTGTACGCAGAGCGCACGGGTCGGCGACTGCTGGCGGTCCTCGCCGAGCAAGCGCAGTTGGCCGGTTGGGCGGCGTTCGACGCGGGTGACCATCCCGACGCGGATGGCAATTTCCGGATCAGCCTTGCCGCCGCACGGGAGGCCGACGACAACGCGCTGATGGCAAACGCGATGGCATTCCTTGCGTACCAGCAACTCGCCACCGGGCGTCGGGGTGCGGACGTGGCCAGCGCGGCCTGCGAGACCGCCGGCACCACGGCGACACCACGGGTGCGGACGTTGCTGCACCTGCGGGCTGCCTGGGCATCCGCTGTCGCTGGCGATGCGCCGGCCGCCGACCGGCATCTCGGAACCGGTACGACCCTTCTTGCCGAGCGCGACGACCGGCCCGAGCCGGACTGGGTGTACTGGGTGGACGACACAGAAGGCGCGATCATGACCGGCCGCTGCCAGACCGTGCTCCACCGGCCGCTTCGCGCAATTCCGGTGTTGGAGCGCGCCTTGGCGACCTTCTGTGACACGCAGGCCCGCGACAAGGCGCTCTACCTGTCCTGGCTTGCTGACGCCTACCTGGACGCGAACGAGGTCGAGCAGGCGTGCCAGGCTGCGGCAAGCGCCGTCCGCCTTGCCTCCGGCGTCGGTTCCGTCCGGCCACAGCAGCGAATTGACGCATTCCTACGTCGCGTGGAGCCGCACGCAGGGCTGCCGTGCGTCGCCGATCTTCGGGCCCTCGTTGCGGCTATGCCTCCGCGCCCTCGACGGAACGACTCAACCACGCCAGGTACTCCGTCGAACCCTGCACGATCGGAACCGCACTGACCTGCGGGTTGGTCCACGGATGCTCGTCCAGGACGAATCGCTCCAACTGCGGATATCGCTCTGCTGTGGTGTAGAGCAGCACCTGCCACTCCTCGCCCGAGCCCTGTGCGCCGTGGTGCCAGAACACGCTGGTGACGGGACCGATCACCTGTCCGCTCGCGGCGAGCCGGGCGGCGACTGCCCCCGTCGCGAGCCGGACGCCGACCTCGCGTGTCTCGGTGGCCGTTGACACTTGGAGGTAGTCGCTCATCCGTTAAACCTTAGCGGCATCGCGACACGACTCAGACCATCCAGTAATGACAAACAGAAGCATTGTCTGTGTGGGCTGTTCGGAGACAGCCCGGCTGCGGACAAGCCCTGCCGGCCGATACGCTGAGAGCCACCGCCCGAGGGATCGTCTGGGACGCTCGTCGCCATTACTGTTCGCGCCGTGAATCTCGTGATCGATGAGAGCAGTCGCCAGATACGCGAGTTCGTGTGCCACTGCTGCGACACGCGGCGGACCGGACCTGGGCCAACATCTACGAGGGCGACATCGCATTCGCTGTCTACTTCGCGAGCTGCTATCACCACAACGGGGTTCACGAGGCCTGGATCGATGCCATCTTGGGTACCTGGGGCCAGCAGGCCCGGGAGCATGCGGGCCATGGCCGGGTAGTTGCACGAGTTGCGGAGCTGATCGGCTCGGGCGATCTCGGCTGCCAGGCGTTCCGTTGTGTAGGTCGGCTGGCGGCGCTCGCCGTCCTCGATCTCGATCAGGGCCGAGCAGATCGCCGGCACGCACTCGGCGGCGGCCTCGCGGGCGGGGTATCCGGGCTCGGTGCCCTGGCCGAGCAGGTCGGCCACCGTGACCTGGAGTGCGGCGGCGAGAGCAACCAGAGTGGAGCGGCGGTCGACGGTCTTCCGACCCGACTCGACCTGCGATACGTACGACTGGGTGACGCCAGCAAGCCCGGCAAGGACGGCCTGGGTCATGCCACCTCGACGCAGCCGCCAGTACCGAATCCTGGCGCCGATGGTGTCCGGCTTCTTCGCCATGTCTGCGGCACCTCCGGACAGAGGACTGGATTGCGGTGCGGAACCGCTGGCCCTGCAAAGTTGGACGGTACACCCGGAGAGCGCTGCATCGGTGACGCTGAGTGCCATCGCTTCGGTTCGCTCGGGTCGCCCGGCGCTCCGCGAACTCCGACTAGCGTCACTGACGTGACCTGGACGGACCCTGCCACCTGGTATGCCAACCTCGCCGCCTTCCACGCCGCCGCAGCCGCCTTCATCACCGACCCCGTTGGCAGAGTGCTACTCGTCAAGCCCACCTACCGCGACCACTGGGCCTTCCCGGGCGGGTACGTGGACGACGGTGAGTACCCACATGAAGCCTGCGCCCGCGAGATCCGGGAAGAGCTGGGGGTGACGATGGCAGTGGGTGACCTGCTCGTTGTCGACTGGGCACCGTCGGCAGCGCCACGACCGCGCGCACTCGTCAGCTTCACCTTCGACTGCGGGACCATGGCCACTCTCGACGGCTGCAACCTGCACGGGCAGGAGCTGGAAGATGCCGCGTTCTTTTTCGCCGAGGAGGCCGTGCAGCGACTTCCCGGCAACGTCGCCTCGCGGATTCCTATCGCGATCCGTGCCCGTGACCAGCACGCTCCGGTCTATCTCGCTGGCGGATCAGCGGTTGACCTCGGGTGAAGGCGTGCCTTGACGCGGGTGCAATACGTCAGCCCGTGGCCTGAGATGCCCGCCCTCGGGCGCAAATACCTGCACTCATGCGGCCAGCTTGACGCCGATACGGCCGGCGAGCAGGCGCAGGTCGTCGGGGACAGCGCGGCGCCGGGCGCGCTGGGCCAGAGTCACCACGGCGTCGCGGGCGAGCGGGTTGATCGCAAATGGGATGGGCGCTGCCCGCTCGGCCTGCACGAACGCCGCGAGCGCTTCGGCGTCCCGCCGACCCCCGTCCGCGAGCGCGCGTCCCAGGTCGAGCCAGTACGACTGCTGGCGGATGGATGCCGCGAGCACCTGCGGTCGGACCGTCCGGGACAACTCGATGACCCGGCCGGACTCGCCCTGCTCGGCGGCGATGGACATCTCCCAGAGCCCGACGTTGGTTGGACCGAACCCGCAGCCGTTGAAGCCAGCTCCGTCGGCCGGGTCGCCGAGCGTTGCCGCCTCACGGGCCGCCTCGACAAGATGATCGCGAGCCGCGTCCAGACGGCCGCTTACCGTCGACGTCAACGCGGCCGAGAGGTGGAGCTGTCCGAGCATCTGACGCACCCGCTCGTCGGCGGCGTCGGCTTGTAGCTCGGTCAACGAACGGTCGGCCGCGCGTGCTGCAACCGATGCGGATTCGATCGGCAGGCTCTGGGCGTAGGCGAAGCGGGAGGCCGCGATCCATGCCGGATCTTCGGTTTCCTCCGCGACTGTTCCGGCGAGGCGGGCGGCGTCGAGGGCCAGGTGCCGGTAGCCGAGGTTCCGCAGGCAGGTGGCGGCCTGGTAGGCGACCTGGACGAGCACGGTGCCGCCTACTGCGGCGGCTTCGAGCAGAAGCTTGGGAAGCAGGCGGGCCATGGCCGGGTAGTTGCACGAGTTGCGGAGCTGTTCGGCTCGGGCGATCTCGGCGGTCAGACGTTCTGCGGTGTAGGACGACGGGCGGCGCTCGCCGTCCTCGATCTCTATCAGGGCCGACCAGATCGCAGGCACACACTCGGCGGCACTCTCGCGGGCGGGGTCGCCGGACTCGGTGCCCTGACCGAGCAGGTCAGCCACCGTGACCTGGAGCGCGGCGGCAAGAGCAACCAGAGTGGAGCGACGGTCAATGGTCTTGCGACCCGACTCGACCTGCGACACGTACGACTGGGTGACGCCAGCCAGCCCGGCAAGGACGGCTTGGGCCATCCCGCCACGGCGCATCCGCCAGTACCGAATCCTAGCGCCGATGCTTTCCGCCCTATTCACCATGCCGTCGCCCACTCTCAGGTCGAGAAGCCGGGACAGACGCCATGCTTGCTATCCCCGCAAGTTGGAAGGTACACCTCCAGAGCGGCCAGAAGATGACGTCGAGTTTTCGAGATCCGCCGCCCCGCGCAGTCACACCTAACCTTGCGGTGCCGTGTCGATCACCTGAAGAGATAGATGACCGGACGGAAGGCTGAGTTGGGGTACCTGAACAGCTTCCGAAGCTGCTGATGAGTGGATAGTCGACCTCGGCCAACTCGAGCACATGAAAGTACTTGTGTCGCCCAGGCGACTGTCTTATTAAGGTCCGAGACCGTAGCGCGTATCGTGCGCACATGACTTCGATCCAATTTGTATTCAGTCATAGCCCAGGCAAGCTCGAAGAGTTTATAAAGAAGCTTCAATCGGTCGGCTCGCCGAGCAAGATCACGACGGACTACCCCAAATCAATTGGTTTCGGCTCATCGCATGCGCGCAGCTTTCCCAGCATCCTCAAGTATGCCGGCTTGCTTGACTCTTCAGGCCAACCAACCGAGGTCTACAAGAAGGGCCTCCGTGGTGGGCCTGCCGGGCGGACATTGGTCGGCAATGCAATTTCGCAAGCGTATAGACCTTTATTCGACATCTACTCAGACGCCGGCACTCACGCGGACGCAGATCTAGTGACGTTCGTCAAAAGCAACTCAAACTTGGATGACGAGAAGGCGGCGCTAGTCGTCCGGACATTCAAGGTGCTTTGCAGGTTTGCGGATTTTGATCCTGCCCGCGAGACCGAAGAAGACAGCGACGCCATCGGAGAGCCGGGGCAAGAATCGGGCAACACGAACGTCCAGCGTCGTCGGCGGAACGGCGGCAACTCAGCAGGCGCTGTTGTCATAAACGTAAACATTGCGCTATCGGTTGACGCCACAAGCGACAGCGCGGTCTACGACGCCTTCTTCGCGGCAATGGCGAAGCACCTCAAGGGCCTAATGGACGGCGGTGCCTAGAACGCCGCGCGAGGTCGCAGACTGGGCGGCCGACGCGCAGGCCGAGTTGAGCAAGCTTCTGGCAAAGCACGAATCGTCGACGCATCGTGTGATGACTCTGACCGAATCTTACGAGAAGTTGACCGAACTCAATATTAAGCAAGACAAGCTGCTTCGGGAGGCACTTCAGTGTGCCGAACACGGGCTTTACCGCTCTGCACACGTTACGTCGTTCGCTGCGTTGATGGACTTCGTTCATGAATGGATAGCGACAGACGTGACGCGGCTTACCTCCATTCAGACCAACTATCAAAGCTGGAATATCCAACAGGCCGCCGATTTGCGTGGGCAAAAAGACCATACCCTGTTCGAGGTACTGAAAAAGCAGGGGTTGATTACAAATGCAATGATGAAAGCCCTGCAAGGGCTACTAGCCAAGCGCAACGAGTGTGCACACCCCGAAGACTACGAGCCGGGCATAAATGACACCCTCGGGTATCTCGACGAGATCATGAAACGGATCGCCGCCCTCGGGCCACATTAGATAACTGGCGCTTCAGCCTCATAAATGACGCAATCTGCGACTTGCCATCAACGTCACAACGCCACGATCGCCGCTGTCTCCGCAGGTAGCTCGATCCGGTCCCGCATCACCGTGACACCCTCGCCCGTAGCCAGCAGCACCCGCCGAGCCACACCAGGCAGCGACACTCCCCGCCCCCGCCCAGCAAAGTTCGCCACGACCAACGTGTCCCCCCGCCGCATCAGCAAAAACTGGTCGCCATGCTGCACCGACACCGCGTGCATCCGAGGATCAGACAGGTCAGCCACCGACCGCCGCAACGCGATCAACCGCTGGTAGAACGCCAACATCGAAGCATGCTCGGGCTTGTCCAGCTCGGCCCAGTCCAACCGGGACCGGACGAACGTCTCCGGGTCCTGCGGATCGGGCACGTCCCCCTCCGGCCACCCGTGTGACGCGAACTCCCGCCGCCGCCCGGTCCGCACCGCAGAAGCCAACTCCGGCTCAGGATGCGACGTGAAGAACTGCCACGGCGTGGAAGCCGCCCACTCCTCCCCCATGAACAGCATGGGCGTGAACGGCGCCGTCAGCAGCAGCATCGCCCCGACCCGCACGAGCGCGGACGACAGCGAAGCCGAGATCCGATCCCCGGTGGCCCGGTTGCCGATCTGGTCGTGGTTCTGCAAGTAGGCCACCAGCCGATGGCCAGGGACGCGGGAGTCGAGAGGCCGCCCGTGGTGCCGGTTGCGGAAGCTGGACCAGGTGCCCGCGTGGAAGAAGCCGCCGGTGAGGACGTCCGACAGGGTCTCCAGAGAGCCGAAGTCGCCGTAGTAGCCCTGCCGCTCCCCCGTCAGCAGGGTGTGCAGCGCGTGGTGGGCGTCGTCGTTCCACTGGGCGTGCAGGCCGAACCCGCCCGCCTCGCGAGGGGTGATGAGCCGGGGGTCGTTCAGGTCGGATTCCGCGATCAGCGACAGCGGCCGGCCCAGGTGCGTCGACAACGACTCGACCTCGACGGCCAGCTCTTCGAGCAACGGGATCGCCCGGGTGTCCGGGAGCGCGTGCACGGCGTCGAGCCGCAGCCCGTCGACGTGGTAGTCGCGCAGCCACATGAGCACGCTGTCGATGATGTAGCGGCGTACCTCGTCCGAGTGCGGGCCGTCCAGGTTGATCGAGCGGCCCCAACTGTTGCTCTGCTCGGCCAGGTAGGGGCCGAACCGCGGCGCGTAGGCCCCGGAGGGCCCGAAATGGTTGTAGACGACGTCGAGGATCACCCCCAAACCGCGAGAGTGGGCGGCGTCGACGAACCGTTTCAGGCCGTCCGGGCCGCCGTAGGGCTCGTGCGGGGCGTACCAGCAGACGCCGTCGTACCCCCAGTTGTGTTCGCCGTTGAAGGCGTTGACCGGGAGCAGTTCGACCAGGTCGACGCCGAGGTCGACCAGGTGGTCGAGGCGGTCGATGGCCGCGTCGAAGGTGCCCTCCGGGGTGAAGGTGCCGATGTGCAGCTCGTAGAGGACGCTGCCGGGCAGTTGGCGACCCGTCCAGGAGGAATCACTCCACTGGAACGCGAGATGGTCGTAGCGGCGGCTCGGCCCGTGCACACCCGCAGGTTGCCACGGCGAGCGGGGGTCGGGCAGCGCGGTCTCGTCGTCGTTCAGCAGAAAGGAGTAGTCGAGGCCGGCGTCCGGCACCTCGACGGTCCACCAGCCGTCGGCGGCGGCGCGCATGTCGTGGTCGGTGTCGCCGGCCAGGCGTAGGCGTACCCGGCTGGCGTCCGGTGCCCAGACGGAGAATGTGGTCATGACGAGGCCTCCTCGGCAGCGGTGGGAGGAGCCAGCAGAGCAACGGGGTAGTCCGCGAGGAGATTGTCCAACGGGACCTCCCCGCCACTGTAGACCCGGCCGGTGAACAGGTCCTTCACCTCGTGAACAGGAAGCGACAGGGCTGTGTCACACCAGCCACCGGCCCGTGCCAGGCCGAGCGGCAGGCGGGTCGCCACGGCGATCACGCCACCCCGGTCGAACGCCACCACGTGCCGGCCCACCGGGCCGTGCGCCGGCACCGGCCGGTAGGTGGTGAACAGCTCCGGGTGCGCCCGCCGCAGGCGCAGCGTCCGCGACACGACGAGCAGCTTCGCCGCTCCGTCGGTGTCGACCGGGGGACGCCAGCCGCCGTCGAGCCGTGCCAGCATCTCCCGGCGTACGTCGAAGTCGACCGGCCGCCGATTGTCCGGGTCGACCAGGGAGTTGTCCCACAGCTCGGTGCCCTGGTAGGTGTCCGGGACGCCGGGCATGGTGAGCTGGATCAGCTTCTGCCCGAGGGAGTTGCACCAGCCGGCCGGGGCGATCGCGGCGGCGAGTTCGGTCAGCTCGTCGTGCAGCGCCGGGTCGTCGTACATGCGGTCGATGACCGCGTGCATGGCCTGCTCGAAGCCCGCGTCGGGGTCCGCCCAACTGGTCGAGGCCGCGGCCTCCCGGGCGGCCTTCTCGGCGTACGCGTGCAGCCGCTCCCGCTCGATCGGCCACGCGCCGACGGCCGTCTGCCAGAGCAGGTGGGCGAACGCCGGGTCGGGCAGCGGCGCGTACTCCATCCAGGTCTTGACCTGCTCCGCCCAGCGACCCGGAAGCTCGCTGAGCACGGCGAGGCGGGCGCGCACGTCCTCGCCGCGCTTCGTGTCGTGGGTGGAGAGGGTGGTCATGCTGGCGGGCCAGCGGACCTGCTGCGCGGCGGCGTAGCGGTGGAACTCGGCCGGCGGCACCCCGAAGTGGGCGGGGCTGCCGCCGACCTCGTTGAGCGCCACGAAGCGGGTCCACCGGTAGAAGGCGGTGTCCTCCACGCCCTTGGCCATCACCGCGCCGGTGAGCTGCGGGAAGCGCTTCGCCAGCTCGTCGTCGGGGTCGCGCAGCCGGCGGGTGATCGCGTCCAGGGCGCCGGTCAGGTCGGGTCGGCGGCGGCCGGCTTCGGAGCGGGCGGCGGCGAGGTGCCGGGCGCCCTGCGGCGGATAGCCCCGGTAGACCGGGAACACCGCGGCCAACTCGGCGAGCGCCGCGCGGGCCTGCTCGGTCGGCACCTCGGGCGCGAGCGCGGCGAGCCGGGTCAGCTCGGCGGCGAGCAGGTTGGTGGCGGCAGCCAGCTTCGTCGAGTGGGTCAGGTCCTCCCACGAGGTGCGCTGCCCGGTCAGCCGGGTGTCCAGCACGGTGAAGTCGCCCTCGGCGTCGGTGTCGACGAAGAGGCCGTTCACGGCGGCGAGCGCGTCGTACCCGGTGGTGCCGTCCACCGGCCAGTCCGGCAGCTCCTCGCCGTACTCCAGGATCTTCTCCACCACGAGCCAGGCGTCCGGGGCGGCCTCGCGCAGCCGCGCGAGGTAGCCGGCCGGGTCGCGCAGGCCGTCCGGGTGGTCGACGCGGATGCCGTCGACCTCGCCGTCCGCCGCCCAGCGCAGGATCAGCTCATGCACGGCCGCGAACACCGCCGGGTCCTCCACCCGCAGGCCCGCGAGGCCCGCGATGGCGAAGAACCGGCGGTACGTCAGCTCGGCGTCCCCGCGCCGCCAGGAGACCAACTCGTAGCGCTGCCGGTCGTGCACCTCCCGGGCGCTGCCGTCGCCCGTGCCGTCGGCGATCGGGAAGCGGTGCTCGTGGTAGCGCAGCTCCCCGTCGACGACCTTGAGGTCGTCCAGGGCGGCCGGGTCGTCGGCCAGGACCGGCAGCAGCAGCCGGCCCCGGTCCCAGTCGATGTCGAACCAGTCGGCGTACGACGAGTCGCGCCCCCGGCGCAGCACGTCCCACCAGGCCGGGTTGGCCGGCGGTACGGCGACCCCGGCGTGATTCGGCACGATGTCGACGACCAGGCCGAGCCGCTTGTCGCGCAGGGCGCGCACCAGCCGCTGCCGGGCGGCCTCCCCGCCCAGCTCCGGGTTGACGCTCCGGTGGTCGACGACGTCGTAGCCGTGCTGCGAGCCGGGCGTGGCGGCCAGCAGCGGGGCGGTGTAGAGGTGGCTGACGCCGAGGTCGTCCAGGTAGTCGACGATCGCGGCGGTGGCGTCCAGGTCGAACCCGGGGCGGACCTGGACGCGGTAGGTGGCCTTGGGAGGGGTGGCCGGCATGTCAGATCATCCTCTCCAACACGACGAGGGACCGGTCCGGCACCCGGATGGTGCCGCCCGCGCTGATCACCGTGGCGTCGCCCGGCTCCGGTTCGGCCGTGCTGATGACCCGTTCCCACTTCTGCCCGTACTCGCTGCCGGGCATGGTGAAGTCCAGCGGCGCGTCGTGGGCGTTGAAGCACAGCAGGAACGAGGCGTCGTGGTGCTTCTGGCCGTACTGGCCGCGCTCGCGGATGCCCTCGCCGTTGACGAACAGCGCCACCGAGCGGCCGAAGTCGTTGCCCCAGTCGTCGCCGGTCATCTCCCGCCCGTCCGGGGTGTGCCACGCCAGGTCGGGCAGCGGCTCGTCGGTGCCACGCCCGCCCACCGGCAGGCCGGTGAAGAACCGGCGGCGGCGGAACACCTGGTGGCGCTTGCGGAAGTCGGTGAGCGTGCGGACGAAGTCCAGCAACTGCTCGTCGGCGTTGTCCCAGTCGACCCAGGCCAGCTCGCTGTCCTGGCAGTACACGTTGTTGTTGCCGTGCTGGGTGCGGCCCAACTCGTCGCCGTGGCCGATCATCGGCACACCCTGCGACAGCAGGATCGTGGCCAGGAAGTTGCGCCGCTGCTTGGCCCGCAGCGCGAGCACCGCCCCGTCGTCGGTGTCGCCCTCCACGCCGCAGTTCCACGACCGGTTGTGGCTCTCGCCGTCCCGGTTCTCCTCGCCGTTGGCCTCGTTGTGCTTGTCGTTGTACGACACCAGGTCGGTGAGGGTGAACCCGTCGTGCACGGTCACGAAGTTGATGCTGTGGAAGGGCCGCCGCCCGTCGTCCTGGTAGAGGTCGGCCGAGCCGGAGATCCGGGACGCGAACTCGGCCAGGGTCGCCGGCTCGCCGCGCCAGAAGTCCCGCACGGTGTCGCGGTACTTGCCGTTCCACTCCGTCCACAGCGGCGGGAAGTTGCCCACCTGGTAGCCGCCGGGGCCGACGTCCCACGGCTCGGCGATCAACTTCACCTGGCTGACCACCGGGTCCTGCTGCACCACCTCGAAGAACGTCGACAGGCGGTCCACCTCGTAGAACTCGCGCGCCAGGGTGGCCGCCAGGTCGAAGCGGAACCCGTCGACGTGCATCTCGGTCACCCAGTACCGCAACGAATCCATGATCAGTTGCAGCGAGTGCGGGCTGCGCACGTTCAGGCTGTTACCGGTGCCCGTGTAGTCGACGAAGTACCGGCGGTCCTCCTCGCTGAGCCGGTAGTAGCTCGGCGCGTCCACGCCCTTGAAGCTCAACGTCGGCCCGAGGTGGTTGCCCTCGGCGGTGTGGTTGTAGACCACGTCGAGGATGACCTCGATGCCCGCCGCGTGCAGCGCCTTGACCATGCCCCGGAACTCCTGCACCTGCTGCCCCAGGCGGCCCAGCGCCGAGTAGCCGTGGTGCGGGGCGAAGAAACCGATCGTGTTGTAACCCCAGTAGTTGCGCAGACCCAGGTCGTGCAGCCGGTGGTCGTGCACGAACTGGTGCACCGGCATCAGCTCGATCGCCGTCACCCCGAGCCGGGTCAGATACTCGATCATCGGCGGGGAGGCGATCCCCGCGTACGTGCCGCGCAGCTCCTCGGGGATGTCCGGGTGCCGCATGGTCAGCCCGCGCACGTGCGCCTCGTAGATCACCGAGTGGTGGTACGGCGTGCGCGGGGGCTTGTCGTTGCCCCAGTCGAAGTACGGGTTCACCACCACCGACTTCGGCATGAACGGCGCCGAGTCGGTCTCGTTCATCGTCTCCGGGTCGCCCAGCTCGTAGTCGTACACCGCCGGGTCCCACGTGACGTCACCGTCGATGGCCTTGGCGTACGGGTCGAGCAGCAGCTTGTGCGGGTTGCAGCGCAGCCCGTTCGCCGGCTCGTACGGCCCGTACACCCGGTAGCCGTAGCGCTGCCCCGGCTCGATGCCCGGCAGGTACGCGTGCCAAACGTACGCGTCGACCTCCCGCAACTCCACGCGGCGCTCCGCGCCGGTGTCCCACTCGTCGAACAGGCACAGCTCGATCCGCTCGGCCACCTCGGAGAAGATGGCGAAGTTGGTGCCCATCCCGTCGTAGGTGGCGCCCAGGGGATACCGCTCGCCCGGCCAGACCTGCATGTCGCTCCCTCAAGCCATGGTGATGTGCGCGCCGGCTCAGCGGCCCGCGCGCAAGCGGGTAGTGCCCCCGCCCCGGGCGCGCCAATCCATCCTTTCAGGCGGTGACCGGAATCCACCTGTCTGATGCGCGCTACACCCTCAGGTGTCTTCCGTCACCATGGCCGATTTCGAGGTGCGAACCGGCGTCCGATGGCCTTTGCTTGTCGGGGGACACGCACCCGCGTGCGCCCGTCGGCCCTCGGCCACCCTTTTTCCACCCTCTCCGCCGCCACTGACGCCGGCGCGCCCCTCCATGCCTGGACGGAGACAGATGTGACGACCCTGCGGGTCGATGAGCAGCTCGCTGCCACCAAGGACCGGACCCACCGACCCACCGTGACCTCCCGGCCCCAGCCTTCGACCTCGCCCGGTCCGTCCGCGCAGTCCGGCTCCGCCGTGCCGGCGCAGCGCGGGCCCGGTGTACCGCCGCAGACCCGTCGCATCCTCATGCTGTCGTGGGAGTACCCGCCGGTGCTCGTCGGCGGCCTCGGCCGCCACGTCCACGCCCTGTCCGTGGCCCTGGCCGCCGCCGGGCACGAGGTCACCGTCGTCACCCGCCACACCGAGGGCGCACCCCTGGAGGAGTACGCCGACGGCGTGCGCATCCTGCGCGCCCCCGAAGACCCGGTGACGTTCCCCCTGGCCACCGGCTCCTTGCTCGCCTGGACCATGGCGTTCAACCACACCCTCACCCGCACGGCCCTGCGCGCCACCCAGGCCGGCGCGTACGACGTCATCCACGCCCACGACTGGCTCGTCGCGCACACCGCGATGACGTTGCGCGACCACCTGGACATCCCGCTGGTCAGCACCATCCACGCCACCGAGGCGGGCCGGCACCAGGGCTGGCTGCCCGAGGAGATGAACCGCACCATCCACGGCGTCGAGCAGTGGCTCAGCGGCGAGTCCAACCGGGTCATCGTCTGCTCCGGCTACATGCGCGACGAGGTCAACGCCCTGTTCGGCGTACCGGCCAGCCGGGTCGACGTGGTCGCCAACGGCGTCGAGTCGTACCGCTGGAAGGTGCCGGCACGCGACGTGGCGGCGGCGCGCGCCCGGTTCGCCGGCGACGGCCCGCTGGTCACCTTCGCCGGCCGCCTGGTGTACGAGAAGGGCGTCCAGCACCTGGTCGCCGCCCTCCCCCGGCTGCGCGAGCGGCACCCCGGGCTGCGCGCCGTGATCGCCGGCGACGGCCCGTACCGCGCCGAGCTGGAGGCCGAGGTGCACCGCCGTGGCCTCGGCGGCATGGTCAGCATGCCCGGCTTCCTCGGCGGCACCGACCTGCCGGCGCTGATGGCCGCGTCCGACTGCTTCGCCGTGCCGAGCATCTACGAGCCGTTCGGCATGGTCGCCCTCGAAGGGGCCGCCGCCGGTGCGCCCCTGGCCGTCGCCGCCACCGGTGGCCTCGCCGAGATCGTCGAGTCGGGAGCGACCGGCATGACGTTCCGCCCGCACGACCCGGACAGCCTCGCCGACGCCGTCGACGCGCTGCTGTCCGACCGCGAGCTCGCCCGCGCCATGGCCCGCCGAGCCCGTCGGATGGTCACCGAGCAGTACGGCTGGACCGCCATCGCCCAGCGCACCGCCGCCAGCTACGGCGCCGCCATCGCCAACGACGCCGCGTTCACGACCGAGCGCGCCGAACAGCGCATGTCGCAGGGCCGGGCGCTTCCGGCGCTGCCCGACGGCAACCTGCTGGCCGCCGCCGGCCTCCGCTGAGACCCCGCTCGGGTGATCGACCCGGGTTTCGTGAAGTCGGGGTGTCCGACGTCCTGGGACACCCCGACTTCCGGCAAGGCGAGTCGATCGCCGGGCGGCGGTCGGGCGTCGCCGCCCGGCGGTGGTCGGGCGGGGCTGCCAGACTGTGCGGATGTCTCATCCTGTCGACTCCCTGGATTCGGCCTTCCCGGTCGCCGTTTCGATCGCGCTGGACCTGATCCGGCACCCCGAGGTGGCCGCGCGGTGGTCGCGCCCGAGCGCCCTGCCGCACCTGTCCGTGGGTGGTCTGGCGTGCCACCTCGGACGGCAGGCGATCCGTGCGGCGGAATTGCTGCCGACACCCGCCGAGCTGCCCACGCTCGACTCGGCCGACGACCACTACGAACGGGCCTCCTGGGTCACTGAGGGCACGCCGGACCAGGACGCGGTCGCCGAGGGCCCGGACGAGGCTGACGCGGTCCGTGGACCGGACGACCTGCACGCCCGCTCCGGCGAGGCCCTCGCGCAGGTCGGTGACCTGCTGACCCGGGGAGCCGCCGTCGACGTGGTGCCTATCCCGTGGCAGGGCTGGTCGCTGCGCCGCGCCGACTTCCTGCTCACCCGCCAGTTGGAGATCGTCGTGCACTCGGACGACCTGGCGGTCAGCGTCGGCGTGCCCACGCCGGTCTTCCCGCCGGAGGTCTTCGACCCCGTACGCGACCTGCTGGTCCGGCTGGCCGTCCGCCGGCACGGTCAGTCCGCGCTGATCGGCGCGCTCAGCCGCAGCGAACGAGCCCGCGACATCGCCGCCTTCTGAGCCCGGCCGTGCACCTCGGGTCTCGACCCCAGGTCTCTGGTGCGTCCCCTGTCGAGCTGCCCCAGAAATGGGGCGGCTGCCCTGCCCCGCTGCGGGCGGCTGCCCTGCCCCGCTGCGGGCGGCTGCCTGCCCCGCTGCGGGCGGCTGCCTGCCGCGAGCCCGAAGCCCCGGGTGACTGTGACCGGCAGGTCCACGGACCTGGACGCCGCCTTGATCGACACGTGGCGCGACCGACCGTCGAGGTCGCTCAACAAGGGGCGGTGCGGCCGGGTCCGGGCAGCGGTGCGCCGTCCGCCGGGCCGACGCCCGCGAACCGGCCCGCCGGCACGACCGGGATCGGGGGGGGGTGAACCCACCACTCCGCGCCCCATATCCGGGGCAGCTCGACAGGAGGCGAACAACAGACCCGGGGTACCGCCGGGACGACCGCGGGCAACCGCGCAGAAGCGTCACGGACCACCGCATGGCAGGACCCTGGGAACGACGCAGGCCGCCGACCCCTAATCGGGTCGACGGCCTGCGGTCGTGCCAGGAGCGGAGGTCAGCGCTCGTTGAACGGGACGTAGTCCCGCTCGGCGGCGCCGACGTAGACCTGCCGCGGACGGCCGATCTTGGTCTCCGGGTCGCTGATCATCTCGCGCCACTGGGCGATCCAGCCGGGGAGCCGGCCGAGCGCGAAGAGCACCGTGAACATCTTGGTGGGGAAGCCCATGGCCTTGTAGATCAGGCCGGTGTAGAAGTCCACGTTCGGGTAGAGCCGCCGGGAGACGAAGAAGTCGTCGGCGAGGGCGATCTCCTCCAGCTCCATGGCGATGTCCAGCAGCGGGTCCGGCTTGGCCATCCGGCCCAGCACGTCCTGCGCGGCCTTCTTGACGATCGCCGCCCGCGGGTCGTAGTTCTTGTAGACCCGGTGGCCGAAGCCCATCAGCTTGACGCCGTCCTGCTTGTCCTTGACCTTGCGGACGAAGGACCGGACGTCGCCGTCACCGGCGTGGATCTGCTGGAGCATCTCCAGCACCGCCTGGTTCGCGCCGCCGTGCAGCGGGCCGAACAACGCGTTCACGCCCGCCGACACCGAGGCGAACAGGTTGGCGTTGCTGGAGCCGACCAGCCGGACGGTCGACGTGGAGCAGTTCTGCTCGTGGTCGGCGTGCAGGACGAAGAGCATGTCCAGCACCTTCGACATGACCGGGTCGACCTCGTACGGCTCCGCCGGCACGCCGAACGTCATGCGCAGCAGGTTGTCCACGTACCCGAGGGAGTTGTCCGGGTACAGCAGCGGCTGCCCGATGGACTTCTTGTACGCGTACGAGGCGATGGTGGGGACCTTCGCCATGAGCCGGACCGTGGAGATCTCCACGTGCTCGGAGTCGAACGGGTCCAGGCTGTCCTGGTAGAAGGTCGACAGCGCGCTCACGGCGGACGACAGCACCGCCATCGGGTGGGCGTCCCGGGGGAAGCCGTCGAAGAACCGACGCATCTCCTCGTGCAGCAGCGAGTGCCGCCGGATCCACTCGGTGAACTCGGTCAGCTGCTGCTCGGTGGGCAGCTCACCGTAGATGAGCAGGTACGAGACCTCCAGGAAGGAGGACTTCTCGGCCAGCTGCTCGATCGGGTACCCCCGGTAACGCAGGATCCCCGCGTCGCCGTCGATGTAGGTGATCGCGGATGAGGCAGCCGCGGTGTTGACGAAACCGGGGTCGTACGTCGTCATCCCGGTTTCCTTCAACAGCTTGCTCACCCCGATGCCAGCGGGGCCCTCGACCGCGGAATGCACCGGCATCGACAGCTGCCCGCCGGGGTGGTCGAGCTTGACTTCCGTCATGTGGTTCCTCGCTTCGCCGGCAGATCTACGTTGAATTGCCTTCGCTTCTACCGTAATTGCGGCTCGGGGGACACTGCCCGCCGTGGTTCGGCGGTGAGGTATGCGTCACCCGATTCCCGACCAGCAGGCCGGGAAACCCGCAATCCCGGCAGGCGGGAAGCCCACGAAAGCCGCAAACGACCCGTCCGCGGCAGTCCGCCGGACAGCCGGTTTTCAGGACAGCGCCAGGCGGCGCAGCGTACCCGTGGTCGTGACCTGATAGACGTCGAGCTGGTTGGTGCCGGCGTGGAACAGCCGGTCGTCGGTGAGCAGCGCGGCGAACCGACGCCCGCCCGGGTCGGTCGGCACCACCGGGACGACCGCGCCGATCCTGCCGTTGACGGCGACGGCCAGCAGCGTGCCGTCCGGGATGGCGTCCGGCACGTCACCCCAGACGAGCGCCGGGAGGGTGCCGGTGTCCGGATCGGTGGCCCGGAACGCGGCCAGGTCGGCGACGCGGGCGCTGCCGCCGCTGGGGCCGGCGCGTACCTCGGTGCCGACCAGCCGGTGCGGTGTCGGCAGCGGCGGTGGGGTGGGCACCCCGCCGGGGAAGGTGACCGCCTCCCCGGGGGTGTCGTAGAAGTGTTTCGTGGCGTCGGCGCGCGGGCTCTGGCGGGCGGAGCGGCCGTCGACCCGCCAGGGCAGGCGGATGCCGGCCTCGTCGGCGACGGTGGGCAGCAGGTCGACATGTTCCCAGTTGCGATCGTCCACCCGGCCGGTCTGCTGCCGTGGTTCCTTGACGAACATCGGCACCCAGGCGACCTCGCCGGCGGCGGCCCTGATGGCGTCCATCCCCCGGCCCTGCGCGCCCGGCCGGAAGCTCACCCCGTGGTCGGCGGTGACGACGACGAGGGCCTGGTCGTAGAGGCCGCTGGCACGCAGCGTGCGCAGCGTCTCGCCGATCAGCCGGTCGGTGTAGCCGAGTTGGGCGAGGTGGCGCTGACGGGCCAGGTCGATCCAGCCGGCGCCGTCGTTGGGCAGATCCTCGGGTGCGTCGTAGCGCGCGCCGGACGGCAGGTACGCCCACGGGGAGTGCGGCATCAGCAGGTGCAGGAAGTGCAGGGTGGGCCGGGGCCGCGGCTTCAGGCCGGCGAGGAAGCTGGTGAACCGGGCGGGCTGATTGTCGTCGAGGCTGTCCCAGCGGAACTTGGGGTCGGCCGGTACCGGCTCGGCGGCGTCCAGGCCGGCCTCGGCCCGCGTCCGCTCCCGGTACGAGTCCTCCGGGTCGACCGCGCTCTCCGTCGGCCCGGCGATCCGGCCGAGCAGCTTGCCGGTCTCCTTCACCAGCACGCCGAGGCCCTGTTCGGGGGCGACCGGCTGTTCGCAGCGGCTGGGCGGGCAGAGCCGGGTGATGCTCTCCTCGGCCTGGATGTCGTACAGGCCGCCGAAGGCGGTGAAGAGGTTGTCCGGGTACTGCGAGTAGTGCGGCGCGACCGACCGCGCCGGGTAGCGACCGGTGAGCATCGCCGGCAGCGCGTTGGGCGTCCAGCCGCTGACCCCGGTGGCGTTGCGGTACCAGGTCGACGCCCCGGCCAACTCGGCGAAGTGCGGGAACCGGGCCGCGTCGATCCGGCCGTCGCCGCCGAGCAGGCTGACCAGCGGCAGCTCGTCGAGGATCAGCATGACCACCGGCGGGTGCACGGCCCCGCCCTGCGCGGTGCCGACCGCGCCGCCGTCGCCCCGCGGCAGCACGACCGCCGAGGTGGGCGACACGAACAGGAACAGCGCCACGAACGCCAGCGGCCCGGCGGCGGCCAGTCGCAGCGCACGGCCCGGGGCCCGCCACCGCCGGTGCGCCGCCGCGCCGGCCACACCGGCCAGACCGGCAAGAGCCAGCAGGGGTACGCCCCGAAGCGTCGTCACGTGCCGGCCCACCTGCACGGCGAGGGCGGCGACCAGCAGGCCGACGAGCAGCGTATGGGTGAGCGCGCGGGCGGTCCGGCCGGCCAGTCGACTGAGCGCGCCCAGCGCCGCCACGGGCAGGGTGGGTACGAGCGCCACCAGCGCGACCAGCAGCAGGATCTGGCCGGTGTCGGCGCGGTGGAACAGGAAGAAGTCGGGACTGCGGCCGAGCACGTCCAGCAGCGGCTGGGTGACGACCAGCCCGACCAGCGCGACGATCTCCAGCACCCGACCCAGCTCCCCGCGCCACCCCCGCTCCCACCGCCCGCGTTCGGGTGGGGTCTCGACGGGCGGGTCAGCCACCCATCACCGTCCGGTAGAGCGTGCGGGTGCCCGAGGGCAGTTCCAGCCGGTCGGTGATCCGGCCCCGGGCGGCGAGGAGCCGTTCGAAGGTGTCCCGCCGGTAGTCGGGGAAGAGTCCGTCGGGCTTGTTGGCCAGCAGCCGGGCGGCCATCGGGTCGTCCGGGTGGACGAACTCCACCACCACGGCCCCGCCGGGCGCGGTCAGCCCGGCCAGCCAGTCGACGACCTCCGGCAGCGGCACGTTGCGGCCGATCGCCAGGTGGTGCGCGAGAGCCAGGGCGAGCACCACGTCCGCCGACGCCCGCTGGGCGAAGCCGGCGCGCTCGACGCCGCGCCAGCCGCCGCCCGGGGACGGGTCGGCCAGGTCGACCACCAGCGGCAGGATCCGTTGCTGCCCCTCGGAGCGCAGCGCCCGGTACAGCTCGTCGACCACCGCCGGGTCCTGCTCGACGGCGACCACGTAGTCGGCGTGCCCGGCGGCCAGTCGGGAGTACCGGCCGTCGTTGGCACCGAGGTCGAGGACCAGGCGCGGGCGGCCGGCGGCGGCCACGGCGGCGACCACGAACTGCTCCTTGGCGACCCGGTCGCGGGCCGAGTAGCCGCAGGTGCGCTGGTAGTCCGACCAGTGGCTGCCGGAGGGGCGGTGCGCCAGGCGGCGGACCAGCTTCTCGATGCCGCGTACGGTGGCCGCCTGCAACTGGCGCGTATAGCCGGCGGCCCGGAGCTGGGCCTTGACGTCGGTGGTGCTGGCGGCGGCGTTGCGTTGCTGCATCGCGCCGTGCAGGTGCAGGTGGGTCAGGACGCCGGGGCGCAGCCGACGGGTTCCGCCGAAGAGGGGACGCAACTGCTCGGCCTCGATGCCGTCGACCTGGGCGCGTAGCCAGGGTTGGAAGTCCACGCCCAGGTGCGCGGTGAGCAGCAGCGGGTAGAGCAGGGTCTGGCAGAACTGGCGGTAGCCGGCCCACGGTTCGCCGTCGCGGACCGGCGTGAAGGAGCCGATGTCGATGAAGACGGGTTTCGCGCCGCGCCACTGGAGGTTGTAGGCGGAGCCGTCCTTGGTGGTGAACCCCTCGGCGAGGGCGGTACGCAGGATCTCCAGGTGCAGCAGCGCGGCGTCGCGCAGCATGGCGAAGGACCACTCGTACGGGTGCGAGACGAACGGGATGCGTTCGTGGCGCAGCACCGCCGCCCATTCGGTGCCCGCGGGCGCCAGCGTGGCCGGGGCGTCCTCGGTGGCGCAGACCTTGCCCGCCGAGACGAGCGTGGGAAAGAACGGGCTGGCCGCGAGGGTGCGCCAGTGCGCGGCGGCCTGGGCGTCGAGCCCGCGCAGCACCTCGTCGCCGACGTGGAAGACCCGGTTGGCGGGGTCGCGGAAGGAGGCGGGCTCGGGGCGTACCCCGGTGGGTGTGCTCGTCATGGTCGCCGCGACCGTTACCGCTGGTCGGTGGGCTGCCGGCGGAACCGGTCGACCAGCCGCCGCCAGTAGAGCTTGGCGGCGACCGCGACGCCGGCCACCCCGCCGACGACGGCCTGCACGATCAGGCTGCCCGATCCCGCGTCCAGGTAGGCCAGATGGATCACCGACCGCTCCTTCCCCTCGCCCGTCTCGACACCGGCGTCCCGGGGCGGCAGCAATGAGGCTTTTGACCCAGTAAGCCGGACTTGTCCATCACCGTACGCTGCTCGTCCGCGCCACCGCGCCCACATCCGAGGACTCCCAGCCCGGCCACAGGAAGCGGCCTGCGTCGGTAGGCTGCGAAGCGTGCGCTGGATGGTCGTGGACGCGCCACTGGACTCCTCCGGCGCTCGGCGCGGCGAGGAACGGGCGCCGGCCGCCCTGCGTCGGGCCGGCCTGCTGGACGCCCTGGCCGCCGACGACGACGGGCAGATCGACGAGGCCCGGTTGCGGGACCCGAACCGGGAGCCGGCGAGCGGGGTGATCGACGCCGCCGGCCTGGTCCGGGCCGGCGCCGCGATCAGCGCGCGGATCGGTGGGCTGATCGCGGACGGTCACCGACCGCTGGTGCTCGGCGGCGACTGCGCGATCCTGCCCGGCATCTGCCGCGCGCTGCCCCGCACGACCGAGCTGTGGTTCGTCGACGCGCATCCCGACTTCCTCGACGGCGCGACGTCGCCGACCGGCGAGGCCGCCGACATGGACCTGTCGGTGGTCACCGGGCACGGCCCCGCCGCCGCGATCGGCGTCGACGACGCGCTGCTCGACCCCGCCCGGGTCCACCTGCTCGGCCACCGACCGCCCACCGACGAGGACAGCCGTGTCGAGGCGGCCCGGATCGACCCGGCGATCCACCAGGTGCCCGCCGCCGACCTGCTGCGCCTGGGTGCCGGGGCGATCGGGGCGGGCCTGGCCGGCGGCGGCGACGGGCCGGCCTGGCTGCACCTCGACCTGGACGTGGTGGATCCGCGCGACCTGCCGGCGGTGACCTACCCGGAGCCGGACGGGCCACGGTGGGCGGACCTCGTCGCACTGGTCACGCCGCTGGCGCGCGCCGACCGGCTGCTCGGGATGAGCGTGACCGACCTGAACCCCGACGAGGACCCCGACGGGCGGCACACCAGGCGCGTCGTCGAGGTCCTCGCGCAGATGCTGACCTAGCTGCGCCGGTGGTGCATGCCCAGGCGCAGCAGCACGAAGCGCAGCACGGTGGCGACCAGGTTCGCGACCACCAGCACGGCCAGTTCCACCGACCGGGCGGGCACGGCGACGAGCGCGTGCAGCGCCGCCAGCGCGCCACTGGTCAACGCCAGGCCGAGGCCGAACGCCAGCAGCCCCTGCGCGTGGTGCCGACCGGCATTCCGGCTACCGGTGATCCCGAACGTCAGCCGTCGGTTCGCGGCCGTGTTCGCCACCGCCGTCAGAAACAGCGCCAGCAGGTTCGCCGGCTGCGCGCCGAGGGCGCCCCGGGTGGTCACGAACAGCAGCAGGTACGCCAGCGTGCTGGCCACCCCGACGGCGGCGAACCGGACCAGCTGCCCGGGAAGCCCGACCGGCACCTGTGCCGGTGGCGCGGCCAGCGGTGCCCGACCGAGCTGGGCACGTAGCTCGGCCAGGGGCAGCGCGCCGGTCACCAGGGACCGCCCGAGTCGACCCATCCCCCGCAGGTCGGCCAGGGCGGTGGCGACGATGTCGACGCGACTGTCCGGGTCGTCGACCCAGTCCACCGGCACCTCGTGGATGCGCAGCCCGGCCCGCTGCGCCAGCACCAGCAGCTCGGTGTCGAAGAACCACCCGGTGTCCCGCACGAGGGGCAGCAGCTCACCGGCCACGTCCGCGCGGATCGCCTTGAACCCGCACTGCGCGTCGGAGAACCGCGCGAACAGCGCGCCGCGCAGCAGCAGGTTGTAGGCCCGGGAGATGACCTCCCGTCTGGCGCCGCGAACCACCCGGGACGTACGCGCCAGCCGGGTGCCGATCGCCAGGTCGGAGTGGCCGGAGATGAGCGGCGCGACCAGCGGCAGCAGCGCCGCGAGATCGGTGGACAGGTCCACGTCCATGTACGCCAGCACCGGCGCGGACGAGGCCGACCACGCGGCGGACAGCGCTCGCCCCCGCCCCTTGGCGTCCAGGTGCAGCACCTCGACGCCCGGCAGTTCGGCGCGGAGTCCCTCGGCGACCGTCAGGGTGCCGTCCACGCTGGCGTTGTCGGCGACGGTGATCTGGAACGGGTACGGGAAGTGCTCGGTGAGGTGGGCGTGCAGCCGGCGTACGCACGGCCCGAGGTCGATCTCCTCGTTGTGGACGGGGATCACCACGTCCAGCACCGCCCCGGTGGTGGTGGACCGGGTCCGGACGGCGGGACGCGGGCTGCCGAGCGCGGTCACGACGCGTCCGCGCCGGTGCTCAGGTCGTAGACGGTGACCCCGTCCACGGTCTGCGCCGTGAAGGTCTCCTCGACCCAGGTGGAGATCTCCTGCGAGGCCGAGCTGCCACCGTTGGCACGGAAGCCACCACCGCCCATGAAGTAGTGGATCTTGTGGTCGGCGACGTAGCGCTGGAACTGGGCGAGGGTCGGTGACGGGTCGCTGCCGTTGAACCCGCCGATCGGCATCACCGGGTCGCCGGTGGCCAACTGATAACCGGAGGCGTTGTTGGAACCGATGGTGGCCGCCACCCAGGTGTAGTCGTCGCTGTCCCGCTCGAGCAACTCGCGCATCGCGGCGCTGGGCTCGCGGGCGTCGAGCAGCCCTCCCATGCCGCCGCCGCGAGCACCGGGCATCTGCCCTACGCCCGGAAGGCCCGGGAACCGCCCGCCGTCCTGGTTGCCGTTGCGGTTCTCGCCGCCCGGCACCGACGCGCCGTTGCGGCCGTCGCCGGGGAACTGCCCGCGGCCGGGGAACGCCATGCCGCCCGGCGGTCGTCCGCCGGGGAAGCCACCGCGGCCGAATCCGCCCGCCACCGCGGGGCCGGCGCTCGGGATCGAGCCGGTGTGCGGGGTCGCGGCGGTCTGTGCCGCGTACGCCGCCGGTCCCGCGAGGGCCGCCGCCGCGCCGACGCCCAGCGCCACGGCCCCCAGCCACCGGGGCAGTCGAACGGTCAACAGGAGAAGGGCCGCGCCGAGCAGGCCGGCGACCAGCACGACGGCACGCAGCCACGGGTACCAGTCGGGGCTGCGCCCGAGCAGCACCCACGCCCACCAGACGGTGACCGCGAGGGTGGCGGCGAGGGTCGCCGTGGCGGCCAGCGGACGCCACCGCTGCCACCGGGGCACCAGCACCGGTTCCTCGTCCGCGTCGGCGGCCGGGGTGGGCCGTGGTCGGCGCTGCCGCCAGAGCAGGGTGACGCCGATGCCGACCAGCGCGCCGACGGCCGGCGCGAGCGCCACGGTGTAGTAGGCGTGGAAGATCCCGGACATGAAGCTGAAGATCAGTCCGGTAACCAGCAGCCAGCCACCCCACAGCAGCAGACCGGCCCGGGTGCGGTCGGTACGCGCGGCCCGACCGGCCACCACCAGGCCCGCGACCAGCAGGATCAACGCGGCCGGCAGCAGCCAGGAAATCTGACCGCCGACCTCGCCGTCGAACATCCGCAGCAGGCCCGTCCGCCCCGAGAACGGTCCACCCCCACCGCCCATCCGTCCGGCGCCGCCGCCGACGCTGCCCACCTCGTCGCCGGTGATCCGGCCGAGACCGTTGTAGCCGAGGGTCAGCTCCAGGATGCTGTTGCCCTGCGACCCGCCGACGTACGGACGCGCGCTGGCCGGGACGAGTTCGACGACGGCCACCCACCAGCCGGCGGACACCACCACCGCGAGGCCGGCGAGCAGGAGTTGGCGCACCCGCCGCCACAGCCCGGTCGGGGCGGCCAGCAGGTAGACGCCGGCGAAGACCGGCACCAGCAGGAAAGCCTGGAGCATCTTGGTCAGGAAGCCGAACCCGACCAGCGCGCCGGCCAGCACGATCCACCGGGTACTGGCCGTCTCCAACGCGCGCACGGTGGCGTACGCGCCGCCGAGCAGCAGGAGCACGAGCAGGGCGTCGGGGTTGTTGAAGCGGAACATGAGCGTCGCCACCGGGGTGACGGCGAGGACCGCTCCGGCGATCAGGCCGGCAACCGGCCCATACCAGCGCTTCACGCTCGCGTAGAGCACGCCGACGGAGGCGACCCCGCACAGCGCCTGCGGGACGAGCATCGCCCAGCTGTTCAACCCGAAGATCCGCACCGACAGGGCCATCAGCCAGAGCGAGGCGGGCGTCTTGTCCACCGTGATCGAGTTGGCCGCGTCGGACGAGCCGTAGAAGAACGCCTTGCCGCTCACCGAGCCGGCCTGCGCGGCGGCCGCGTAGAACGAGTTGGCCCAGCCGGAGGCGCCCAGGCCCCAGAGGTAGAGCAGACCGGTGCCCAAAAGCAGGGCCAGCAGAGCGGGCCGGGTCCAGGTCGCCGCACGGCCCGCCGGAGGCGGGTGTTCCTCGGGGCGCGTGCTCGGGTGCGGCGGCCCGACCGGGTCGCCGGGCGTCGTCGACAGGGTGTCTGTTCGGTCCATGCCGCCAGCCTTGGCGGCCGAACTGGCGGGACCCCGTGCGCCGCCTATGCGTCAGCTGTGGGATCCGGCAGGCGGACGGCGAACACCGTCCGGCCCGGACGGCTGTCGACGCCGACCGTGCCGTGGTGCGCGTCGACGACGGCCGCCACGATCGCCAGGCCGAGACCGGTGCTGCCGTGCGCCCGGGACCGGGAACTGTCACCCCGGGCGAACCGCTCGAACATCTCCGGTCGCAGCTGGGCCGGCACCCCCGGCCCGTCGTCGGCGACGGTGAGGACGGCGGCGTCCGCCTCGACGGCGAGGGTGGTGGTGACCGTCGTGCCGGGCGGGGTGTGCACGCGGGCGTTGGCCAGCAGGTTCGCCACCACCTGGTGCAGGCGGGCGGCGTCGCCGGGCACGCGGATGACGACCTCGGGCAGGTCGAGCCGCCAGTGGTGCTCGGGGCCGGCGACGTGCGCGTCGCTGACCGCGTCGACCACGAGGGCGGACAGGTCGACCGGGTCCGCCGCGAGCGGCCGGCCGGCGTCAAGCCGGGCCAGCAGCAGCAGGTCGTCGACGAGGCTGGTCATCCGGGCGCTCTCGGACTCGACGCGGCGCAGGGCGTGCGCCACGTCGGCGGGGACCTCGTCGCGGCCCCGCCGGGCCACCTCGGCGTACCCACGGATCGCCGCGAGCGGGGTGCGCAGCTCGTGGCTGGCGTCGGCGACGAACTGGCGTACCCGGGTCTCGCTGGCCTGCCGCGCGGCCAGCGCGTCGGCGACGTGGCCCAGCATCCGGTTCAACGCCGCGCCGACCTGGCCGACCTCGGTACGCGGGTCGGTGTCGGCGGCCGGCACCCGGACGGCGAGCGCCACCTCGCCCCGGTCCAGCGGCAGCTCGGTGACCCGGGCGGCGGTGGCGGCCACCCGGTTCAGCGGTCGCAGCGTGGCCCGCACGATCAGCGCGCCCGCGCCACCGGCCAGGAGCAGTCCGAGGCCGACGACCCCGGCCTGCGCGGCGACCAGCGCCCAGACGGTGTCCCGCACACCGCTGAGCGGAATGCCCACGGCGACCACGACCCCGTTGGGCAGTTGCCGGGCCACCGCCCGGACGTCCCCCTCGTCGAGGGTGATGGTGCGGGGCCGGCCGTCGGTGGGCAGCGCGACCAGCCGTGCGGCGTCGGCGGCGGGAACGTCGGCGAGGCTGCCGCTCGCGGTGCTCCGCGTCGCCGTGGTGACGCCGTCGGCGCGGCGCACGGCGAGCGAGCCCGGCGGGAAGCCGCGCGGAGGCTCCGGCGGGGACGGTGCGGCAACGCCCGGCCGCACAGCGGGCCGCCCGGGGTCGCCACCCGGGCGGAACCACGGCGGCAGGTCGCGCGGCCGGTCCCCCATCGTCAACTGGGTGTCGACCTGGGCGACCAGCACGTGCCGCAGGGCCAGCGTGGTGAGCCCGCCGATGGCGACGCTGACCAGGGCGAGCAGCGCGACCAGGGCGAGCACCAGCCGGGTCCGCAGCGACCGGCCAGCCCACCAGCGCCGCAGCCGGACGAGTGCCCTAGTCAGCGGGTTTGAGGACATAGCCCGCGCCGCGCAGCGTGTGGATCATCGGCGGTCGCCCCGCGTCGATCTTCTTGCGCAGGTACGAGATGTACAGCTCCACCACGTTGGCCTGGCCGCCGAAGTCGTAGTTCCACACCCGGTCGAGGATCTGCGCCTTGCTGAGCACCCGGCGCGGGTTGCGCATCAGGTAGCGCAGCAGCTCGAACTCGGTCGCGGTCAGCGTGACGAGCTGGCCGGCACGGCGGACCTCATGACTGTCCTCGTCGAGGCTGAGGTCGCCGACGGTCAGCAGCGCCTCCTCGTGGGCGGCGACCGCGAAGCCCGAGCGGCGCAGCAGCGCGCGGAGCCGGGCGATCACCTCCTCCAGGCTGAACGGCTTGGTCACGTAGTCGTCGCCGCCCACGGTCAGCCCGGCGATGCGCTCCTCGACGGCGTCCCGGGCGGTCAGGAAGAGCACCGGCACGGTCGGGGCGTGCTCGCGCAGCCGACGCAGCACCTGGAAGCCGTCGAGGTCGGGCAGCATGACGTCGAGGACGACGGCGTCCGGCTGGAACTGCCGGGCGGCGCTCAACGCCGCCATGCCGTTGCCGGCGCTGCGCACCTGCCAACCCTCGTAGCGCAGCGCCATCGACAGCAGATCGGTCAGCGTCGCCTCGTCGTCCACCACCAGCACGCGGACGGGTTCACCGTCCGGGCGGCGCAACTCGATCCGGCCCGGCACGGTCTGCCCCTGGATGACCATGCCCCCCATCGTGGACACCTCCGCTGTGTCGCGCCTCTGCGCCGCCTGTGTGCCAGCTGTGCGGCCGGGCCGCCGAGCCACCGCTCAGCCTCCGACCGCGGTCACTCGGACACCCCGTACGCGTCGGTCCGGACGAAGCGCATGCTCCACCCGCCGTGGCCGTCGGGCTGGTCGCGCTCGTAGAGGTGGTCGGGGCCGGGCTGTGTCGGGCCGGTGCCGCCCGGATGCCGCATGATCCACCGCTGCGGAGGGGCGCCGTCCGGCTCGGCCGGTACCGCGCGGACCAGCCCGTCCGCGGGACCGCCGACGAAGCGTACGGTGACCTCGCCCATCGCGGCGCTCCCTTGCGTGACGATGCCGGCACGCTCGGTGCGTACGGCCCTGGGTCGCAAGCTACCGCACCCGGCGGTGACCCCGGCCGAGGTACGGCGTGATCGGCGGCCGACGCGGTTTGCCCAGCTCGGCCCCCGGGTACCGCGATTCCCAGGCCCCGCCGCCGGGCGGGACGAGAATGAGGAGCTGACGATGCGGACGCTGGACGGGCGGTACCAGCTCGAACAGCGCATCGGCGTCGGCGGAATGTCCGAGGTGTGGCGGGCCCACGATCGGGTGCTGGACCGACCGGTCGCCGTGAAGCTGATCGCGCCCGGCCCGGACGGCCACCACGACACGGTGGACCGGATCCGCACGGAGGCCCGCTCGGCGGCCCGGTTGGTGCATCCGAACGTCGCGAGCGTGCACGACTTCGGCACCTCCTCGACGCTTCCCGGCCGCCGGGTCCCCTACATCGTCATGGAGCTGGCCGAGGGCGAGACCCTCGCGGCGCACCTGCGGGCGGGCCCACTGGACTGGCGCATCTCCGTGCGGGTCTGCGCGGAGGTCGCCGCCGCGCTGTCCGCCGCCCACGCGAGCGGCATCGTGCACCGCGACGTCAAGCCGGCCAACGTCATGCTCACCCCGGCAGGGGTGAAGGTCCTCGACTTCGGCATCGCCACCCCGACCGGCACGGCGGACCCGATGCCCGACGGCATGCTGCTCGGCACCCCGGCGTACCTGGCGCCGGAACAGCTCGACGGCGCCCCCGCGACGCCGGCCGCCGACATGTACGCCCTCGGCGTGCTGCTCTACTACTGCCTCAGCGGTCGTCTCCCGTACCGGGCCCAGACCCCGGCCGAGCTGCTGGCCGCGCGCCGGTCCCGGCCGCCCGAGCCGCTGCCGGAGGTGGACGGGCTCCCGCCCGAGGTGTCCGAGTTGTGCCGCTGCTGCCTGGACGACGATCCCGCCGGGCGTCCGACCAGCCTGGTCGCGGCGCTGCTGCTGGCCGAGGTCGTGGACGCCCGGGTGTACGTACCGATGGCGATCCCCACGCAGCGGTCGCTGTCGCCGTCGCCGTCGCCGTGGACCGAGCGGGCGGCGGCGCAGCCCACCGAGGCGCTGTCGGTCGTCGACGGGAGCTGAGCTGAGCGTTTCGTCCGCCCTCGGCCGGGTAGCCGGGCGGGTGAGCGACGGGAGGAACGCGATGCCGAGTCCGAGTTCCTGGCTGCATGAGGCCACCGCCACCGCCGAGGGTGGCCACGTCCGAACCGATGACGGCGGGCTCTCCACGCCGCTCGCGTCGCCGCTGGCGGCGCACTGCACCGGCCTGAGACCGGAGCAGTTGTTGGCGGCGGCCTTCGCCTCCTGCCTGCACCACGCCGCCGTGGAGGCGGCCGGGGAGATCACCGACGAGGCGCACACGGTCCAGGTGCGCGCCGAGGCGAAGCTGGGGCGCGACGACGACGGCCGGTACCGGGCCGACGTGCACGCCTCGATCTCGTCGGCCGGTCTGAGCCGGGCGCAGTTGGCCGACCTGGTCGAGTACGCCGATCGGCTCTGGCCCTTCTCCAGCAGCGACAACACGCGGCACCGGTTGACCGTCACCCCGGCCGAGAACGGTCGGCACTGAGGGCGGGCCCTTGTCGGCCGGACGGCATCAGCGGCGGGTGGCACTCTCCCTGATGAGCCTGATGACTCTGGAGCATCTTGATGCCTGAGAGTCATCACGCTCATCGGAGTGCTACCGCCGGACCGCGATGACCCATCCGCCACCGACACGCATCGTGGTCAGGCGTTCGGTGGACCCCCGCATCACCCGACAGGGGGATGACCGGAGCCCCGCAGAACATCACCTCTCGGTGGGGCGCGATGACCACCTTCACCTGGCGAATCGGAAATACCCGTCTCGTCTGATCGGCGAGGTTGTGCCGACATAACCGGCTTTCGCCCGTTGCCACGCCCACGATTCGGGCAAATTGTGGCGCATGCCACTGTTAGGGCCGATGGCAGCGGGCGACCGACTATCTAGCCTCGGCGGGTGCATCCCGACGACCCCACCGCCCAGAAGCTGACCGACGCGCCCTCGACCACCCGCACGAGGGACGCCGCATCAACCGAACGGACGATCGGCCGTCACCGGGCCCCCGAACCGCCGCCGCGCCGCGCCCTGCTCGGCTCCACCCCGGTCCGGGTCGCCCTGGCCACCGGCGTCACCTGCTGCCTCGGCCTGGGCGCGTTCGCCGCCGCCCGCGACGGGCAGGAAGCCCCGCAGCCCGTCCGGCCGATCGCCGACGCGCTGGCCGACCGTGCCGCCATCGCCGACGAGCGCGCCTCCCGGTCGCTGGACCGCGACCTCGCCCCGGCCCGGGTCCTGCCCAACCCGACGGCCGCGCCGACCCCGACGCCCACCGTCACCCGCAAGGCGCCGAAGAAGCCGGTCAAGCCCCGCCGGCCGCGCCCGGTCGCCGGGCTCGACCAGCAGCAGATGGACAACGCGAAGATCATCGTGGACGTCGGCGTGGGGCTGAAGATGCCGCGTCGCGCCCTGGTCGTGGCGCTCGCCACCGCGATGCAGGAGAGCAACCTCTACAACCTGGCCAGCGACGTGCTGCCGGAGTCGAGCGAGTACCCGCACCAGGGCAGCGGCTCCGACCACGACTCGGTCGGGCTGTTCCAGCAGCGGCCCAGCAGCGGGTGGGGCACGGTCGCCGAGCTGATGCGCCCGTCGTACGCCGCCCGGGCCTTCTACACCGCCCTCGCCGAGATCCCCGGCTGGCAGGACATGAGCCTCACCGCCGCCGCCCAGGCGGTGCAGGTCTCGGCGTACCCCGACGCGTACGCCCCGCACGAGGACCGGGCCACCACCGTGGCGGCCGCGCTGCTCGCCTGAGGCCGTCTCAGCGGGTGCCGGCCGCCGCCGTGGGCGTGTCGGCCGGCACCGGCTCGACCGTCACGCCGACGAGGATCTCGTCCGCCAGGGCCTCGCGACGGCGGCGCGCGTGCAGCGCCTCTTCGAAGTCACGCCGGGCCTGCACGGCATCCGCGTACGCCTGCTCCCGGACCCGACGGGCCTCCTCGCGGGCCTCGTCCAGCGCGCGACGGGCCTGCGCCAGGATCTCGTCCGCCTCCTGACGCACCGCGTCGCCGGCCCGGCGGGTGGCGGCGGCGTCGCCCAGGTCCAGTCGCTGGAGCAGCCCGCTGAGCCAGGTCGCCTCCTGGCGGATCTCGTCCCACTCCCGGGTCGCCCCGGCCGCGCCCTCCGCCCGCGCCGCGAGCCGGGACAACCTGATCCCCAGCTCATCCAGGCAGGAATCCACCTGTCGCTGGTCGTAGCCGGTCTTCACGACGGAGAACCTCATACTGTCGCCCCCAGGCAGCCGCTGTTACTTCCCCACCTGGATCCTCGGGCGCGACGACATCCACCGAGGCGGTTCGGGAAAATTGTTCAGCATGCGCGGGACGGGCGGATCAGGGGCGCTTGGGCAGCACGACCACGCGGCCGAAGAACTCGTCGATGCGGCGCACCACGTCGTTGAAGTCGTCCAGGTCGATCGGCTTGGTGACGTACGCGTTGGCCTGCAACGTGTAGCTGCCGACGATGTCGGTGTCCGCGTTCGAGGTGGTCAGCACCACGATCGGAATGGTCCGCAGATCCTCGTCCTGCTTGACCGCCCCGAGCACCTGACGCCCGTCCATCCGCGGCATGTTGAGGTCAAGCAGGATCACGTCCGGCCGGCGGGCCCCGGAGTGGCGACCCTCGGCCCGGAGGAACTCCATCGCCTCCTCGCCGTCGCTCACCACGTCGATGATCTTCTCGACGTCGGAGTCGGCCAACGCCTCCTCGATCATCAGCACGTCGCCGGGATCGTCGTCGACCACCAGGATGCGTACCGGCTGCGGGCTGTCGCCCATCACTACCTGCCTCGGGTGTCGGCGGAGAATGGAAACCGGACGGTCACCATGCTGGCGGGGAAATCTAGCCCATCAGAGGGCGCTGTGGGACGCCGGGTCAGCCGTGTCGGGAACGTAGCGGAGCACGTCGGCCAGACCGGTGATCCGCAACACGCGCTCGACCCGACCGGCGGCGCCGGTGATCCTCAGCCAGCCCCCGTCGGCGGCGGCCTGATTGTCGCCCCGGACGAACACCGCCATCCCGGTGGAGTCGCAGAAGGTCAGGTCGGTGAGGTCGAGCAGCACCCGGCGCTCACCGGCGGCGGTGAGCCGGTCGATGGCGGCGGCCAGCTCGTCGGCGGTGCTCAGGTCCAGCTCACCGGCGAGCCGTAGGCAGGCGACACCGCCCTCGCGCTCGGCGTCGCTGACACTGAACGTCACCGTCTCCCCCCTCGCTCGCTCCACCGGCGGGTGGGACGTTTGCAGTGCGGCAAGTATACGCAGGGGGGTACGACGCTCCGCAGCGCGTGGTGATCGTCTGGCCGACCCGGGTCAGCCGGCGGAACGGGACGCGGCGGCCAGCCCGGCACGCCCCAGGGCCAGCGCGTGCGCCGCCCGGGGGTAGTCCCGCAGCTCGGCGGCGAAGTGCTCCAGGGTGAGTTCGACGGCGCTGGCCGGCACCCGCCGGCTCGTCAGGATCTCCGCGAGCCAGTCGACGAATTCGGTGAACAGCGAGGCGTCGTCGACGTACAACGCGGCGGCCAGCGAGTCCAGGATGTGACCCAGGTCGCTCACCGTCGAGTCGAGCTGGGTGGCCGTGTACTCGCGCGTCGCCGGCGCCTTCGCCCGCAGATCGGCCAGCGCGCTGTCGATCAGATCGCCACGGCGGCGGACCAGACTCGCGTACTCGTCGTCGGCCAGGTGCGCGAGTCGCGCCGCCGGCACCCGCCGTAGCGCCCGCTCGTCGGCGATCAACTCGGCCGCCGCCGGCGCGTTCGGCGCCCAGGCCGCGCCGAGCCGGGCCGCCCACCGGCCGTCCGCGCCGAAGCCCCGCCCGCCGACCACGACCGGCACGTCCGAACGCCGGCACGCCTCGATCATCCGGTGGGCGTGCGGCAGCCGCATCGGCAGCGCGCAGGCCAGCGCGACCGCCTGCGCGTCGTGCCGGTGCAGGTACGACACGAGGTGCGCCGCCGGCACGCTGGCGCCCAGGAAGGTCACCTGCCAACCGCGGAGCCGCAGCACCTCGGCCACCAGCCGGGGCGGCAGGGCGTGCCACTCGCCGTCCATGCAGGCCACCACGACATGACCGCCGGTCGCACGCGGTTTGGCGTGCGCCGCCACGGCGGCCACCACCCGCTCGCTGATGTGGGTGGCCGCGTGCTCCTGCGCCACGCTCCACTCGTTGCGGGCCCACCGCTCACCCACCTCGGCCTGTGCCGGCGCGACCAGGTCGAGCAGCACCCGCTCCGGCGGCACGCCCGCCTCCAGCAGGCCGGTCGCCACGTCGATCGCGGCGTACTCGTCGGCGTCGGCGAGGCAGGCCAGATAGCCGGGGTAGGCGTCGGTCGGTTCCGTTGTCGCGGCGGGGGCGGTCACGCGGGGCTCATCCTCTGCTCGTCGGCGGTCGTCGGCGGGGGAACGGCGTGCAGGTGCCGCGCGCCACGACCGGGGCTGACCGCGCGCAGCGCCAGGACGGCGATGTCGTCGTGGTCGCCGTGCCCCAGCCAGTCACAGGTGACCTGCTCGACGCGCTCGGCCAGGGCCGGCGCCGGCATGCGCTGGCAATCCGTCACGGCCGTCACCAGCCGCTCCGCGCCGAACTGCTCGTCGCCGCGACGACCCCCACGGGCCTCGGTGACACCGTCGCTGTAGAGCAGGCAGGTCTCGCCCGGCGCCAGGCGTACGGTCACCTCGCCGACGCGCGGGTCGGGCACCACCCCGATCAGCATGCCGCGCAGCGGCACCACCTCAACCTCGCCCGAGCCGCGCAGCACCAGCGGCGGCAGGTGCCCGCCCCCGGCCATCGTGAGGGTGACGCCTCCGTCGCGCTGCGGACGGGCCACGCCCAGCACGATGGTGGCGAAGCGGCCCTGGCCGTTGGCCTGGGTCGTCTCGAACAGGGCGTCGTTGAGCAGCCGCAGCAGCCGGCCCGGGTGGGACTCCACCCGGTGCAGCGCCTGCAGGCACTGGCGGAGCTGACCGGTGAACACGGCCGCCTCGACGCCCTTGCCGGAGACGTCGCCGAGGAAGAAGACGGAACCGCCGTCGGCGAGCCGGTGCGAGCCGTAGAAGTCGCCGCCGATGCGCAGTCCCGCCTGCGCCGGACGGTACGCGGTGCCCCACTGCACGCCGGCGGTCTCGGTCGGCTCGACCGGCAGCAGGCTGGCCTGCAGGGTGTCGGCGACCTCCGCCTGGTCGCGGTAGAGCTGGGCGGTGGTCAACGCCGCGCCGGCGCGGGCCGCGAACGCCCGGATCAACTCGACGTCGTCCTCGTCGTACCAGCGGCTGGAGCGCCGGGCGACCAACAGCACCCCGACGGGGGTGTCGCGGCCGGGCAGCGGGACGACCCGGGCGGTGCTGTCGACGCCCGTGAGGCCGGGCAGCCAGCCGGCGTCGACCGCCTGCTCCACCAGCCAGTCGACCGTGTGCGGCTCGACACCGGTCAGCCCGTCGGCGATGGCCGCGGGGAGGGTGACGCCGGTCAGGACGCCGCCGTCGACCATCGGGGCCTCGTCGTCGACCCGGGTGGCCCGCCACCAGCGGACCCGCCCCGCGCGGGGCGCGAGCACCAGCACCGCCACCTCGGCCAGGGTCGGCACGGCGAGTCTAACGACCGCGGCGGCGGCCCGGTCGGGGTGCAGCGGGTTGCCCAGCTTGTCGCCCACCACGGCCAGGAAGGCCGACCGGGCCCGCTCGGCGAGCAACGCGTCGGCGCGGCTGACGCTCTCGGTGACGTCCTCGACGTACCAGCAGCAGCGGCCGGCGGACAGCGGCATCCGGCGGGCGGTGAGCCGACGGTCGTGGTGGGTGAAGTTCCCGGGCACGCCCTCGCCCAACCCCGGCACGCCGGACGCGGCCAGCGGTTCACCGGGTACCACCTCGGGCAACAGCCGCTCGGCCACCGGGCTCACGTGCCGGACGACACCGTCGGCGTCGCAGACCACCAGGCCCTCGCGGAAGTGTTCGACGACCTCGGACCAGTCCGGAGTGGCCTGGTCACGGTCGGGGGCCAACGGCGGCAGCGCGGGCGCGGGCCAGGACGGTGCGTCGGCGGACCACGCCGGGGCCCGTGTGGTACTCGGCGTGGAGATCCGTCCGTCGCCCGGGTCCCAGTCCCTGACGTCGGAAGCAGTCACCAGCTGAGCCTCACTCCTTGTCGTCCACCCGAACGTGCACTGTCCACCCACCCTACGCCGGTGCGCCGTGACCGGCATCCGACAGCAGGTCGGGCCCCGGTTCCGGTAGCGAGCGGCCCCGCTCGACGGTTGTTACGATCCCCTCGCGCCGGTCGGAGTGCCGGCCCGGGGGAAGGGGCCTGATCGTGCTGTCGGAAGGGCGTAGGGCCGACGCGAAGCCACTGAGCGTCGCCGTCGACCGGTCCGACCCCGACGTGCCCCTGATCCGCGTCGGCGGCGAGCTGGCGTACGCGACCTCGGCCCCTCTGCACGCCGAGATCGACCGGATCCTCGCCGACGCGCCACGCGCGATCGTGCTGGACTTCGCCGATCTGACCTTCATCGACAGCACCGGTCTCGCCGTGATCGTGCACGCCTGGCGGGAGGGCCAGGCGGTCGGCGCCGGGCTGCGGCTGCGCTCGGTCCCGCGCTTCCTGGCGACGATCCTGGACATCACCGGGGTGGCGACGCTCCTCGGTCGGCCGGTGCCCATCGCTCGTCCGGAGGGCGGCCCCGACGCCGAGGCGTCCGCCGCCACGGCGTGATCCGGCGACGCGCAGCCCCCGGGTTTGCGTTCCGCGTGCGGACTGGGAACATGGTGCAATGCCCCACCAGCTGTTGACCATCGAGGTGAGCCGGCCCGACGCCGGTCACGTCCGGCTACGGCTGACCGGCGAGCTCGACTACGACACCGCGCCGGAGCTGGTGGCCGCCGCGGCCGGCCTGCACGGCGAGCCGCAGGTGACGATCGACCTGAGCGGCGTCGGCCTCTGCGACTCGTCCGGGCTCAGCGCCCTGCTGATCGCGCGTCGGAGCGTCGGCGCGATCCGGCTCACCGGGGTCAGCCCGCAGATCCAGCAGTTGCTGGATCGCACCGGCCTCACCGAGCTGCTGGCCGTGCAGGGCGACGACGAGCTGCGCGCCACCGGCTGACGGCCGCACCGAGCGACCACCCCACGCGCGAGGGGGCCCCCGACCCTGGGACCTGGGGCCGGGGGCCGGAGAAATGCCTAGGGCGCGGTCATCGGCTGGAGTCGGGGCCCGCCGTCGCGCAGTTCGACGGTCGACGGAGGTTCGATGTCGTCGGGTTCCCCCGAGTCGGGCGTCTGGTACAGGTAGCGGACAAACTCCCCACCCGCCTCGTTGTCGTCCGCACCCGGCCACTGGCCGATGCAGTCCATTCCGACCACTTCCCGGCCGGTTCCGTCGGCCTCCTCCAGCAGCGCCCACAGGCTCACCGGGTAGCACCGGGTGGCGTCGGGCGTGAGCTGCCAGCGGGCGTACCAGCCGGGTCGAGCGGGAACGATCTCGACGATCCGTTTCATGACGACCTTCCTTCCGCGTACCTCGGAAGAACTGCCTCCTGCCCCGATCCTGCGGGCCGCACGGGTGAGCGCCCCTCACCCCGGGCGGATGAAGCCCGGCCGACGCTCAGCCCTACTCGGCCGGCAGCGTCCGTTTCGGCTCCCGGGACGACGGGAACGCGACCGTCGCAGGATCGATCCCCAGCGGAAGGGGCGTCACGATGCGCAAGCAGATGGAGGGCGACAACCAGCGCCGCCGGGCGTTGGCCCGGCAGGCCCGCGAACAGGGCGGCCAGCCCAGCGAGTACGGCGCGAGCCTGAGCGCCTCCAAACAGCTCACCAGCCTGGACCAGAGCAGACGGGCCGGCCCGCCGCCGGCCGGACGGCACAAGGCGGACACCACGCGTGGTGGACCGGCCCCGCCGTCGAGGGGTACCCCGGACAATCCGCGACCGCAGCCGCCTCCCGGTGGCGCGGCCGGTGTGACAAGTCTGGGATACCGGGATCTGGTCGAGGATGTCCGACGTCGGTCCGGGGTGGACTTCCGGACGGCGAAGGTGGGCGCCGAGGCGACCGTGCTGGTGCTGGCCTTCGCGCTCGACACGGCGGAGCGGCAACGACTGCTCGCCGCCGTGCCGAACTCGCTGCACGACGTGGTGCCCGTGGACGGCATCGAGCGGCACCGCGATCTGCCCGGCTTCCTGGCCGAGGTGGGCCGGATCAGCGGGCGTACGCCGGAGCAGGCCCGCTACCAGGCGGAGGCGACGATGGCCGCGCTCGCCGACCAGGACGGCGACCTGATCGAGTCCCTGCACGTCCCCGACGGCCTGCGGGAGCTGCTGAACCCGCCAGCGGCCGGCGGCGGCATCGTGGGGGCCTCCACCACCACGCCCACCCTGGACGAGGAGCAGGTCCAGGCGGCGCTGGACGACCTGCCGTACTGGGCCGGCGACACCACCGCCCTGTACCGGGTGGTCGCGCTGCCGCCGGACAACCTCGACCGGGTGCTCGCCCGGCTCGACCGGCTGCGCCAGGAGACCGGCCGTGGCCCGAGCATCGGGCGTCCCGGCGACACGGCGGCTGTGCTGACCGTCCGCACCAATCAGGCGGACGGGGTGAGCGCGCTGGACGTGGACCTGGCCCATGCGATCGACGACGCGATCGACGAGGTCGGCGCCGGGATGGCCGGCGGCTGACCACCGCTACGGCGTACGCGGGCCGGCGGACGCGGGTGCTCCCGCGCCGCCGGCCCGTCGGCCGCTCGGTTAGCGTGCCGTCATGAACCGCGCCGCCGACCGTCTGGAGTTGGTCGCCGATCCGGTCCGCAGGACCGGACGGACGCTGCTCTCCGCCGGCGTCGAGCAGTCGTACGTGGATGTCGAGGATCCCCGGCACCTGCACTTCGAGTACGTCCGCCGGATCGCGTCGGCCGTGGAGCTGGCGGCCCCCGCGGGCGTACCCCTGGACGTGTTGCACCTCGGCGGCGGCGCGTTGACGCTGCCCCGCTGGCTGGCCGCCACCCGGCCGGGCTCGGCGCAGCGGGTCGTGGAACGGGACCGGGCGGTGGTCGACCTGGTGGCGCGGGAGTTGCCGCCGCTGCCACCCGAGGTGCGGGTGGCGGTCGGCGACGCGCGGGAGGCGGTCACCGCCGCCGGGGCGGACGGGTACGACCTGGTGATCGCCGACATCTACCAGGCTGCCCGGATGCCCGGACACGTCCGCACCGTGGAGTTCGCCGCCGAGGTGGCCCGTGTCCTGCGGCCCGGCGGGCTCTACCTGGTCAACGTGACGGACCTGCCACCGCTGGTCGGCACCCGGGTGCAGGTGGCGACGCTGCGGGCGGTCTTCGGGGACGTCTGCGTCTTCGGCGACCGCCGGATGCTGCGGGGTCGGCGCTACGGCAACCTGGTGCTCGCCGCGACGCACCGCCCCGGCGGGCTGCCGGTCGGTCGGCTCGCCGTGGCCGCGCTGCGCGACCCGATCGTGGGTGGGCTGCTGCACGCCGCCGCCCTCGACACCTTCGTGGCCGGCGCGCACCCGCTTCTCGACACCGACGTCTGAGGTAGGGCGAACCGGCCGGGATGCCGGGTTTCCTGCGGTCTGGGCGGGGAAGGCCCGGCGGGTGAGCAACGCCGAAGATCGGGCCACCGCCCGCCGGACCCTGGTCGTGATCGGGCTGGTGCTGGCCACCGCGCTCGCGCTCGCCTTCGTGTACGCGACCCGTCGGGTGCTCGTCTGGACGGTGGTGGCCGCCTTCTTCGCGGTCGCGCTCAAACCGGCCGTGGACCGGCTGCAACGCCGGTTCGTCCGCCGCCGGGCGCTGGCCACGCTGCTCGTCTTCCTCGCCGCGTTCGTCGTGCTGGCGGTCCTGGCCACGGTGATCCTGGTGCCGCTGCTGGACGAGGTGGGCCGGTTCGCCGAGCGGGGGCCCGAGCTGCTGCGCGACGCGCGCGCCGGGCGCGGTCCGCTGGGTGAGTTCCTGGAACGCACCGGGGTACGGCGCTACGCCAGCGCGCACGCGGACGAGCTGCGGAATGCCGGTGCCCGGCTGCGGCAACCCGCCGTCGGGGTGCTGCGTGGCGTGGCGGAGGGGGTCGCGGGGCTGGTCACGGTCGTCGTGCTGGCGTACCTCATGGTGTTGGAATCGCCGCGGATCACCCGCGGCGTGCTCGCGGTGGCCGGGGACGGTCAGGGCGAGCGGTTGCGCCGCGTCGGCCGGGAGGTGTCCCGGACGGTCACCGGCTACCTCACCGGCAACCTGCTGATCAGCGTGATCTGTGGCGGGTTGACGTTCCTGGTGTTGAGCCTCACGGGGGTGCCGTTCGCCGGGGTGATCGCGCTGCTCGTCGCGGTGGCCGACCTGATACCGCTGGTGGGCGCGACGATCGGCGCGGTGCTCGCCGCCGGGGCGGGGTTCCTGCACTCCCCCACCGCCGGCGTCGTCGTGCTCGTCTTCTTCGTCGTCTACCAGCAGGTGGAGAACCACCTGCTGCAGCCGCTCATCCTCGCCCGCGCGGTCCGGCTCAACCCGCTGACCGTGCTGTTGAGCCTGCTGCTCGCGGCGGAGTTGGCCGGGTTGCTCGGCGCGCTGCTGGCCATCCCCGCCGCCGGCATCGTCCAGATCCTGCTGCGCGAGTACGGCCCGCGACGGGCAAACCCGCCCCGCTCACCGACCCCGCGTCGCGACCTCGGGTGAGGTGCTCTCCAGCGGCACCGCGTTCGCCGGGACCAGCCCCAACTGCACCGCCGAGCGGGTGAGCGCGGCGTCGAGCACCCAGTCGGCACCCACGCGGGTGCGGTTACCCGGCATCGCCATCAGGTGGTACGCCCGGGTGACCGCCTTGGCGGGCAGCCCGGCCAGGTTGACGTGCAGCGGGTTCGCGGCGGCGTCCTTGCCACCCAGGTCGACCACCCAGCCCAGGTCGTGGTGCTTGTACGGCCGGCGCGTGCCGAACCCGTACGACGCGGCGATGTTGTGCGCCACCCGCTTGCCCTGCCGCTCCGCGTGCTGCGCCGTCATGCCGCAGATCTGCCCCGGGTTGACCAGGTCGGGCACGGCGGCCGCGTCACCGCAGGCGAAGACCTCCGGATAGCCGGGAACGTTGAGGTACTCGTCGGTGACCAGTCGGCCCCGCTCGGTGCGCAGGCCCAACTCGTTGACGAACGGGTCGGGGCGTACGCCCACGCACCACACCAGCGTGCAGGTGGGGACGTACTCGCCGTCGGTGAGCTTGACCCCGTCGCAGGTCGCCTCGGCCACCGAGGTGCCCATCCGCACGTCCACGCCGCGCTTGTTGAGCACCTTGTGCGACGTGTCGGACATTCTCTTGTCCAGCTCAGGCAGCACGCGGGGGGCGACGTCGAGCAGCATCCAGCGGGGCCGGACGGTGAGCCGGGGTCGCTGGGCGTGCAGGGCGTCGGTGAACAGTTGGCCGTGCGCGGCGACCTCGGTGCCGGTGTACCCCGCGCCGACCACCACGAAGGTGGAGCGGGCCCGCTGCTCGGCCGGGTCCTCGGCCTGCTCGGCCAACTCCACCTGGCGCACGATGTGGTCGTGCAGGTAGACGGCCTCGGGCAGGCCGCGGAAGCCGTGCGCGTACTCGGTGACGCCCGGGATCGGCAGCAGCTTGTTGACGCTGCCCACGGCGAGAACCAGCCGGTCGTACGCCAGGCGGTTCTTCTCCCCCTCGGGCTGGGTGAAGCCGACCCAGCGGTTCTGCAGGTCGACGTGGTCCGCCTCGCCGATCACCACCCGTACACCCTTGAGGGTTCCGGTCAGCGGCACGGCGATGCGCGACGGCTCGACCACCCCGGCGGCCACCTCGGGCAGCAGCGGCAGGTACAGGAAGTAGTCGGTGGAGTTCAGCACCACGATCTCGGCCCGGTCCCGGGCGATCCGGCTCAACGTCTTCGCCGCGTGGTAACCGGCGAACCCGGCCCCCACGATCACCACACGAGGTTTCGTCATTGCCGGCCGTTTCCCGTCGCAGCCCAGGACAAACGTCAGTCCCGGCGGCAGGTCCACCTCCACCGGAGTTCTCCCGGTCCCCACCGGGGTCAGGCCCTGTTGATCAAGAGGTTTGCGTCATCGCCTCGGCGTGTCGTGACGCAAACCTCTTGATCACGCG